>CALFFB010000151.1 GCA_937958075.1 uncultured Geobacteraceae bacterium
AGAACAATCCAGGGGTTCGTATCGGTGTCGTTGCCGATGACGAACCCTTTTCTTTTAACGAACGTGGCCAGGTCCAGGGATTTTCCATCGACGTCTTAAAACGCCTGGAAGAGTTGACCGGCCTGACCTTTGAACTGCGCATGGGAAACTGGTCGGAGATTTATGCGTCCTTTTTACGAGGTGACCTGGACGCCATCGATGCCATTTCCTACACCGAAGAACGCGATCAGTTCATCTTCTTTACCCAGCCTTATCACAAGCGTAAAACCGTCCTCTTCACACGTACGGATGCCGGGGACGTCACTCTGCACGACCTGAATCGGCTGCAACCCTTGAGGGTCGGGGTGATCCGGAATATCTATTATCAGAATCTTATTTCAGCCATTCCCCAGGTTGAGGTCGTAGAATACGTTGCCTATTCAGAGTTGATGAAGTCCCTGTCCCTGGGCTGGATTGATGCCGTTGTCGCCAGTGAATTCACTGGTCTTTTTACTGCGCACAGGTTGAATCTTGACAATCTTCAGGTTGTCGGTCCGGTTGCGATCACCGGCATCATGGAGGAAGATTTTCGTCTGGGCGTGCTCAAAAGCAATCCCCTGACAGCGCAGATTCTTGGCAAGGCAGTGAACGCTCTTGACCGGGAGGAACTGCAGGCGATAGCCCAGACCTGGCTGACGTCTGTCCCTGCCGTTGACGCTTCCGATACCGGTTCTGGCAATCTGCAATTGACCTCTGAGGAAAGCGCCTATCTGCACCAGAAGGGGATATTGCGAATGTGTGTCGATCCTGACTGGATGCCCTTCGAAAGTATCGACAATCAGGGGCGCCATACCGGGCTTGCGGCTGATTTTTTCGCCCTGTACGCTGCCCGGATCGATGTACCCATCCGCTTATTGCCAACACGCAGCTGGGCGGAGTCCCTCGAATTTGTCCGCACCCGCAAATGTGATCTTTTGTCGCTGGCCATGCAAACGGAAGAGCGCTCAGCCTATCTCGATTTCACCACCCCTTATCTGGTGGTGCCCAACGTGATTGCCTCCTCCGTTGACGAGCCCTTTATCGATGACTTGCGACAGATCGGTGAGCGACCCCTCGGCTCGGTCAAGGGCTACGCAGTTACCGAGCAGCTGCAACAACAGTATCCCCATTTGAATCTGGTGGAGGTCGCGGATGATCGTGCCGGTATCGCGATGCTGCAACGTGGCGACCTCTATGGCTATGTCGGAACCATGCCAAGCATCGGTTATCATATCCAGCAGCAGCGGATCACCGATATTAAAATTGCCGGACGCTTGCCGGGAGATTGGCAACTGGCGGTCGCCACCCGTAACGATGAACCGCTTCTTCACGATATTTTCCAGAAACTGGTCGACAGCCTCGATCCCGTCAAAAAGGAAGGGCTTGCCAACCGCTGGTTCAGTGTCCGTTATGAGCAGGGGTATGATTACGGGTTGTTGTGGAAATTTGCCCTCGGTTCTGTCGTGCTTCTGGCGTTGATGCTTTTCTGGTCGAGCAAACTGAAATCGCTAAATCGTCGCCTCAACGAAGCCAACGACAAACTGCAACAGCTCAGTGAACGTGACGCCCTGACGGGATTGCACAACCGGCGTTATCTGGAAAAACAGGGGGAAAAGGTTCTGACCATCTGTCGGCGCAACAACCTGTATTTTTCTCTGGCCATGATCGATATTGATCACTTCAAGGCCATCAACGACAGCTACGGACATCAACTGGGAGATTTTTGGCTGAAGGCCCTCAGTCGTCAGCTGCAAAATCACTTTCAGCGTGAGAGCGATACGGTGGTCAGATACGGTGGTGAGGAATTCTGTGTCTTTGTGCCGAGTGCCGCCCCCGATCTGCTGGTCGGTGAAGTCGAAAGGTTTCGACTCATCATGCAGGACTATCGACTGCAGGAGCAGGCTGACGGCAAACAGGTGACCATCAGCGCCGGGGTCTGCAGTCGCATTCCTGGTGCCGAGGACACCCTGGATACTTTCGTCCGGGAAGCGGACGAGGCCTTGTATCAGGCCAAGAACACCGGTCGAAATCAAGTCATATCGACAGGTTCTGTCTTATAACTGAGCGCAACCGCATGCAGCTCAAAACACCTGGGTCCATTGACAGAATCACCCCTTGTCCGGCTTCAGGGCTTTCGGCAGGGTAAAGCGAAAACAGCTGCCTTTGCCTTTGCCCTCGGACTCGGCCCAGACGTTTCCGTCGTACAGTTCGACGACCTTCTTCACCAGGGCCAGACCCAGACCGCTGCCGCTGCTTTGCGGATCGAGCTGGGTGAAGATGGTAAAAATCCGTTGCAACTGCTGCGGCTCAATCCCCATGCCGTTATCACGCACGTAAAAGACGGGGCCACCCGTTTTTTCCTCGACACCAATCTCAATGCGCAGCCGCTCTTGATCACCCCGGTATTTCATGGCGTTTTCAATCAGGTTCTGCCAGATCTGGCCGAGCTGCATGCGGTCGCCATGGAGCAGCAGGGGATAATCCGTTTTTACGATATCGACCTGATCGCGAGTAATGGACCCGGCCAGGGCGCCGAGGCACTCATCAACGAGCTTGTCCATGGCAATGGTCACGGCAGGGTTATCCATGCGGCCGACGCGGGACAGGCGCAGCAGGGCTTCCAGCAGCTGTTCTATGCGGGCGGCGGCATCCCGGATAAAACCGGCATCCTTGGTGACACGTTCTTCATCCGCGGAGTGCAGATGCTGCTGCAACAGTCCGCTGAATGTTTTAATGGTCAGCAGCGGGCTCTTCAGGTCATGGGACACGCTGTAGACGAACTGCTCCATCTCTTCATTTTTGCGAATCAGTCTCTGTTCGGCTTTTTTTCTGGCGGTAATGTCAGAAAAAATACAGGCAAACTGTCCCGGTTTTGACTGAAAGGCGTTCACCTCGAAATATTTGTCCAGCTCTGTCGAATAATTTTCGAAAAATTTTGATTCCCCCGTGAGAGCGACCTTGCCGTAGGTTTCAATCCAGCCTCTTTCCGTGGTGGGCAACACCTCCATAACCGTCCGCCCGATGACCCGGTCGGATGTCAGGCCGGTCATTCGTTCAAAAGCAGGGTTGACCAGCAGGTAGCGATAATCCACCGCCTTGCCGGTGTCATCGCAGATGATCTCATGCAGGGCGAAGCCGGACAGCATTTCGGCAAAGAGTTGTTGATGCTTTTTTTCCGCCTGGCGGCGCAGGGACCAGTTCCACAGGACAATCAGCAGCAGCACCAGCACAATCGGCAGAACGATCAGGGCGGAATAGCGCAGCACTGTGACCAGATCAGCGGTCGGCTGCTGGTACTGGGCCAGCCATTTGTCGTGAATGCGCCGGTATTCGCCGTTATGCTGGAGAACCTGCAACCCCTCACTGAGCTTCGCCAGCAACGCCTGCTGACCGGCTGTCACCGCATAGGCGTACTCGCGTTCCAGTAACGGCGTCGTGCCGAACCGCACCCCGGACCAACCGTTTTTTTTCAGCAGATACAAAGCCGGCAGCCGGGTGACCAGAGCGCAGTCATATTGGTTGTCAAGAAGCTGGCGCAGAGCGTCCTTTTGACTGTCGACGAGGGTCAGGTGTTCATCCAGCCCGTGGTTGCGCAGCACCTCGACAATGGCATCGCCGCGTTGGGCCACCAGACGCAGGTCCTTCAATTCCTCAAAGGTTGCCGGTGGCGGGCGCTCTCCGTCACGGACAGCGCTGACGTAATGGGCCACCAGGTGCGGCGGGGTAAAGTCCAATGTCAGGTCCCGCTCCGGGGAGTAAAAAATCCCCTGGATGATGTCGATATCCCCTTCCTCCAGCTGCCTGACCATCGTATCCCAGGAACCCAGACGAATTTCGACATCCAGCCCGGCCTCAACAGCGATGGCACGGGTCAGTTCCGTGATGAAACCCGTTGGCAGGCGCCGTTCATCGAGATATTCATAAGGTGGAAAACTGGCGTCACCGCCGACAATCAGGCGTTGCCTGGTCGGCAGTTCCAGAGCAGCAAACCACTTGGCATGGAGATGCCGGTAGGTACCGTCGGCGATGACCAGGGCCAGCCCCTCGTTGAGCAGGGCCAGGGTGTCCCGGTCACCTTCGGTGACGGCAAAACTGAAATCCTGTCGGAACTCCTCAACAGGCCTGTCGACAACCGTCAGATTGGGGATGCCGGTCTCCTGAAGCAGCCGCAAAGCGACCAGCCGCTGCATGACCACAGCATCACATTCACCGCGGTTCAACATCTGCAGGGCATCTTCGAAGGTTGTCGTGGTGACGATATCAATACCGCGCTCTTTGCGGCGCAGGAATTCCTCGGCGTTATCCCCGCGCATCACCGCGACCCGCCGGCCGCGCAAATCATCCATATCCCGGATATCCGTCCGGTCATCACGGACAACAATGGCACCGTGCAGCGACATGTAGGGGAAGGTAAAATCAAACAGTTCTTCGCGTTCCGGCGTTCGACCCACCAGGGGCAGGGCCTGGATTTCACCTGTTTCCAGCTTTTTTCTGACCTCGTTCCAGGTGCCGGAGGCGAAGGTGACATCGCGCCCCATGGCGTCAAGAGCGGCACGCAGCAGCTCAACGGAAAAACCGTCGACCTGACCGGCAGCTGTTACAAAGCTGAAGGGGGGATAATCAATTTCCGAAGCTGAGGTAACTGGTGCCGCCGGCAGGTTCGCGGGGATAGTGAGAGCTATGAACAGAGTCGCGATAAGGGAGATTAAAAGAAAAGGGGTGCGACGTTTCACAGGCATAAAAAAATCTTTCTGGGCATAAAAGGTTGACGCGTCCGGCATGACAGCTGAAAGCGACGAGTCGCGGTGGGATACCGGTATGCGCCCGTCAGACTGGATTTTTTTCACCCTCCTGATGCTGATTCCATCAACGAGAATATTGTTCATGGGTTTTCCTTCCTGCAGGCACAGCTCTTTCTGATGATTTCCGCAGCATAGCACATGCCAGTCGTCTCCGCGGCGACAACCACCGGGGAAAGGATGAGCACAATCCCCCTGGAGATATCCTCGGCCAAGGGATAGGCCTGGCAGCAGTAGGTTGTCGCGTCGATGGTGACTTTTGTCGCCTGGGGCTGGACCGTTGCGATGAGTTCGTCGACCATGGCGGTGATCTCCTTCGGGAAGACGTCCTGACAGCGATGGCCGAGGGGTCCTAATTCAACCCGGGTGAAGAGGGAACAGCCGTAATTGTTGCCATGGGCAATATAGCCTTCGCTGTCGATACCGAAAACAGCAAAGGGGAGAACATCGAGAATGGATTGGGAGACCTGCAGGACCCGGTTACGTAGTTCCAGGGCCCGGGTGCGTTGCTCCACCATGTCTTCCAGGTGTTCGTTGAGCTTGTGCAGTTCCGCGTTTTTAATTTTGAGTTCTTCGTAGCTCTGCTTGAGCTTGATATTCAGGGTGCTGTTTTCCCGCCGCAGCTTCTGATGTTCGAGGGCGGCGGAGATGTTGATCAACAGCTCACTGTCATCCCAGGGTTTGGGGATAAATTTGTAGATATGCCCCAGATTCACCGCCTCGACCACCACCGCCGTATCGGCGTAGCCGGACAGAACGATACGCACCGTGTCGGGCCAGCGCTCATTGACCTGGCGCAGAAACTCGACCCCGGTCATGCCGGGCATCCGGTAATCGGAGATGACCATGGAGATCCCTTCGACGGATTCCAGAATCTCCAGTCCCTCGGCCCCGGATTGGGCTTGATAGATCTGATAGTCCTCTTCCTCCATGAAGGTGCGGCGCAGCGCCTTGAGGACATTGACTTCATCATCAACACAGAGGATTTTAATCCGTCCGGGCATAAGCTTTCCTTTGTTGATTCTGCATCGTCATTATGCAGATCATCGAGTACAGAATCAGAAGCCCCATTTCAGGGGACACTTTTCGCCATCCTGGCCGTTCGACTGTCGTCATCCATGACGCCAGACGCCCCTGTCATGGGGCTTCTGATTCTGTACTGCTAAATTCTAATGTTCCCTTTTCTCACGCCAGAAACTGCCGGCGGTTCTGCTCGAAAATCAGCCTGAACTCAGCGATAAGCTCATCCATCTTGTCTTCGTCAAGATCCAGCATTTCGGTGCCGGGCAGAGACATGAAATCGGTGGCCAACGGTCGCCCGAAAATCCCCAGATAGCCGGGCAGGGCGCCGGCAATATTGACGACCGCCGTCATTTTTACCAGATCGGCATCGACCGCCGGATCGGCTGCCGGCTGACCGTGATGCCGGGTTATGTAGCACAGGCTTTCGGCCAGGTTCCAATGTTCCAGTATGGCGGCCCCGATATCATTATGGTGCGCCCCGAAGGTTTCCATCTCCCTTTGTGAAAAATCGGCTCCACGGCGCAAAGAGTCAACAATAAAATCCGTATCGAACCGATCCAGACTGTTCATGACGATGAGTCCGATATGTCGGAACAGGCCGGCGACGAACAGGTCCTCCGGATCACCGATGCGCAGTGACCGTGCCAGAAAACGGGAGGCCAGGGCGCAGACCATGGAGTCTTCCCAGAGGATCTTCTCCCTGGGTCCGAACTCCCGGTTCAAGCTGCGCAGACTGGCGGCCAGCACCAGATTCCGCAACGTACGTTCGCCCAGAACCACAACCGCCATGGCCAGATTGGTCACCTGCCGGGACATACTGTAAAAGGAGGAATTGGCGATACGCAACACCCTGGCGGCAACGACGGGATCAGAGGCGATAATCTCCGCCAGCTGTTCCGCGGAAGATTGCGGCGAATTGAGCTGCTGCATGATTTCGGCGGCAACCCGCGGCATGGGGGGAATACTGTCCAGGTCAATGTGGCGTAACGTTTTTTCCGGGGACATGTTCTTTTTCCCTTGCTGAACAAGCTCTGCTGCCTGCTCATTCGAAATGGTTGCTGATAATTATTCCGGCCCGGTCGGTGATTCGGGAGAAATCGGCAGTTTGAGGGTAAAGGTGGTGCCTTCGTTCAGCTCACTCTCAACGCTGATTTCCCCCTGATGTTTTTTGATGATGTCGTAGCTGATGCTTAAGCCCAGGCCGGTTCCCTTGCCGACCTCCTTGGTAGTGAAGAAAGGATCGAAGATGCGTTTGCAGTTGTCTTCGTTGATGCCGCACCCGCTGTCACTGATCTGCACATAGACATAACCTTCGGACGTGAAAGTTTTCACGGTGATGGTGCCCTGTTCAGCAATAGACTGGGCCGCATTGATGAGCAGATTGACAAAGACTTGATTGAGCTGCCCCGGATAGCAGAGGATGTCGGGCACCTCGGCGAAATCACGGCTCAAGGTGGCTTTGTACTTGATTTCGTTCCAGACGATATTGATGGAGCTTTCCAGGCATTCGCGCACGTCCATCAGTTTATGCTCGGCCTCGTCAACGCGGGAGAAGCCTTTCAGATCACTGACTATCTTGCCGACCCGATCGACACCGTCCCGCGATTCGGACAAGAGGTCGCCGATATCCTCCAGAATCATGTCGATCTTTAACTGCCGCCGCTTTTCGGCAATGGTCTCACGTAGGCCGCTGTTTTCATCCCTGGCCAGTTCTTCGTCCTGAAAGAGGATGAACTCACGCAGTCTGGCCAGATACTTCTCCAGACTGCGCAGATTGCTCGAAACAAAACCGATGGGGTTGTTGATTTCATGGGCGACGCCGGCGGCGAGCTGGCCGATGGAGGCCATTTTTTCCGACTGCAGCTGCTTGACGTGGGCCTGCTTCAGATCACGGTTGACCTGCTCCAGCTTGTCGTGCTGGAGGCGCAGGTTTTCCCTGCTCGCCAGCAGGGCATCCTCCGCTTTTTTCCGGGCGGTGATGTCCTGCAGGGTCTCAACGGCGCCGATGACGTTGCCGTCGGCATCGCGAACCAGGGCGGCGTTGAAGGTGATATAGACAGGCTCACCGTTGGGTCCCTTGATCCAGCTCTCCGACTGGAGGCCTTCTTCAAGAAATTCAGGACGGCTGTGATGCGGGTAAAGTGTCTGGATATCCTCTTTGGCGTTGCCATCGAGAATCAGATCGGCGAGGCAGGGGCGCGGTTCCTGGTAAAAACCGCTCCAGTGCCGGTTGGTGCCGACAACATCCCGGGCCATGACCCCCGTCAGTTTTTCACAGGCCTTGTTCCAGATAAACACCCGATGCTCCGGGTCGATGACAAAAATGGGGATGGCGGTGTTCTGCAGCAGCGCTTCCACCAGGGACATCTGTTCCCGCATGCGGTTCTCTGCTGCCTTACGGTCACTGATATCGACATCAACGCAGTAGATCTCCAGCGGACGATCATTGCCGTTGACGACGACATTGCTCGAATAGATAATCAGAGATGAGCCGTCCTTATGACGCACAGTCAGCTCTTCCGGTGGGAGAGCTGTCCCCGATGTGATCAGATTTGTTACAAGTCTTTGGGCTGCTTCGCGGTCTTCAGCAGGGATAAGCAGTTCGAAAAGGTTGTTGCCGATGGCTTCATCGGAAGTGTAGCCATAAAGATCTTCCGATGCTTTATTCCAGTAAAAAATGGTGCCGTCTGCCAGGTATCCCTGAACCGCAACAGATTGAACATTCTGCAGCAGCAGGTGAAATCGTTGTTCACTGCTGCGCAGCTTGGCAATTGCCAGTTCATTTTGTTGCTGCAGACGCCACTCACGCAGGGCGCGCTCCAGCAGGCGCGGCATAGCGGCAAAGGATTCTGTCGTTTTGATAATATAATCAAGGGCACCGGTCTTCAGTACCTCGACCGCCTGTTCTTCACTGCCCTTGTTGGTCAGTGTGACAACCGGGAATCTCCCTTGGGTCTGTGATAGAAAATCGAGGGCGCTGCCATCGGGCAGATGCAGATCGATCAGAACAATATCCGGGGGGGATTCATTAACGGTTTTAAGGCCGATTTCCAGGTTTTTTGCCAGCGCGACATCCATGCCACCGGCGGTATCAAGGTTGTCGCGGAGAATTTCCGCGTGGGCAGGGTCATCTTCAATGATCAGCACCTGGATGTTTTTGTTCTGATTCATCGGTTATTTTCCGTTAGTCGTAGAGAGGGTGCGCTTATATCAGCTATTGATTTATTGCTAATAAAGCTTTTTTCCGGATCGAAGTAAATCAGCAAAAGCGATTGCCGGCAAGGGTTTGCTGAAATAATATCCCTGAATGGTGTCACATTGACAGGCAATAAGAAAATCCAGCTGAGCACTGTTTTCTACACCTTCGGCAATTGCTTTAAGGTGCAGATTGTGGGCAATATCAATAATACTGGTGACAACCGATGCTCCTGACGGATCAGTGGTGACGTCGCTGATAAATGACCGATCAATCTTCAGACTGTCAACCGGAAAACGACGTAAATAGTTCAAGCTGGAGTAGCCGGTACCAAAATCATCAAGGCTCAATGCCACCCCTATTTCTTTCAGGGAGTTAAGAATTTTTACCGCGCCAAGTGGATCGTTCATCACCATGCTCTCGGTGATTTCAAGCTCGAGAAAGTTGGCCGAAAGACCCGTCTTGTCCAGAACCCGGCGGACGGTGTCAACGATATCTCCCTGTTGGAATTGCCGGGCGGACAGGTTAACGGCAACACCGATCCGGGGTAAACCCTCTTGCTGCCATTGCAGATTTTGCAGGCAGGCTTGTTCAAGAACCCAGCGGCCGATGGCAACAATCAGTCCCGTTTCTTCGGCTATGGGAATAAATTGATCTGGAGCGACCAGTCCCCGCTCGGGGTGATGCCAGCGCAACAAGGCTTCGCATCCGGTTATGGCACCGCTGTAGGTATCGACCTTAGGCTGATAATGCACCTCAAATTCTTCCCTTTCAAGAGCATGGCGTAAATCATGTTCCAGATCGAGGGTCTCAATGAGGTGTCGGTTCATCTCTGTATGATAAAATGAAAAACTGTCGGTTAGCTGTTTCGACTGATACATTGCCGTGTCAGCGTTTTGCAGCAACAGGGTGCTGTCGTTGCCATCTTCGGGATACAGGCTGATCCCCATGCTGGCGGTCAGAACAATCTGGCGATTGCCGACCTGGTAAGGCCTTTCCAGAGCCTTCAGCAGTTCCTGGGCAACTTTTCGTACAACATCGAGATCAGCAACCTCGGTCAAAACGACCACAAATTCATCACCACTGAAACGGGCCACGGTATCTGAGCTTCGCACCGTGGCGGACAGTCTGGTTGCAACCTGACACAGGAGGATGTCGCCGACCGCATGGCCAAGACTGTCGTTGATCAGTTTAAAACGGTCGATATCCAGGAGCAGGACGGCAACAATCCGCTGTGAGCGCTGGGCATGGAGGATACTTTGCTCAAGTCTGTCCTTAAGAAGAAGCTGGTTGGCCAAACCGGTCAGATCGTCGTGAGTGGCCTGATACTCAAGCTTCTTTTCATACTCTTTATTGCTGGTGATGTCCTCATTCACGCCGATATAATGGGTAATCTCACCCAGGTCATTGCGTAAAGGGGAAATCAGCAACCGTTCCCAGTAACGGCGTCCATCTTTACGTCTGTTAACCAGCTCTCCCTGCCATTCCTCGCCGGCGAGGAGGGTTTGCCAGAGGTCCTTGTAGGTGGAGGCTGGCACCTCACCGGATTGCAGAAAGCGTGGGTTCCTGCCAATGGCCTCTGCCGCTGAATACCCTGTAACTTCCGAAAACTTGGGATTGACATACTCGATAACGGCGTCAAGGTTGGTGATCATGACCACGGTCGGACTCTGCTCAACGGCCTGACTGAGTTTGCGCAATTCAAGCTCGGCGCGCCGTCTTTTGCTGATATCCCGAACAATGTGGATGTAATACTGCTGATCGTCGAACTGATGAGGGAAGGGTGCCGTAGTCATCTGGACATGGCAGTTGCGTTGGCTGATATAGAAGGTGCGGGTATGAGTCTCGTTGTCCTCCACCGTTTCGTGCCAGGGGCATCCCCGACAGAGATCTGCTTCCCCCCACAGGGCCTGATAGCAGTAGCTACCAATGACATCTTCCGGAGAGACACCAAGAAAATCAAAGGTCGCCTTGTTGGCTCTGACGATCCGCATGTCACTGTCGTGAATGGACACCATATCGGTCATGGCGTCAAAGGTTGTTTCCCACTCCCGCTGTGCCCGACGGGTCTGTTCTTCCTGCTGTTTCCGTTGGGTAATGTCGATATCGAAGGCAAAGATCTGATCTTCCTTGCCGGGTTGAGCCACCAGACTGAAGCTGGAATAGACATGAAACCTGCTGCCGTCACGTCGCCTGCGAACTGATTCTCGCGGTGGAATGGCGGCTCTGGTGGATATCAGCTGTTTAATGATGGTGCTGATATCCTGTTTGATCTCAGGGGTATCAATCCAGTCAAAGAGACTGGTGCCAAGGACATCCTCTTCTCGTAAACCATAGAGGTCAGACGAGGCCTGGTTCCAGTAATGAATGATTCCGTCAGTGGTAAAGCCCTGAACGGCGATATGCCGCGTATCCTGCAGGAGAGTTCGAAAGCGCTGTTCACTTTCCTTAAGTGCGATAAGGGCCTCGAGGTGCTGCCGGCGCGCATCCCATTCGCGCAAAACCTGATCGACCGTCCGTGGCATGGCAGCGAAAGCTTCTGCTGATTTAACGACATAATCAACTGCGCCGGCCTTTATCGCAGCGACAGCCTGTTCTTCACTGCCCTCGGCGGTCATGACGAGGATGGGGAAGGGGGGCTGTTGCTGGTAGCGATTCAGTTCGTCAATTGCTTTGCCGTCAGGCAGATTCAGATCGATCAGGGCAATGTCGGGTTTGATTCTGCTAATGATGTCACGACCGGCTTTCAAACTGCCCGCGATATGGACAGAGACCTGACGACTACTGTTGACAAAATGATGCTTAATGATGTGAGCATGGGCATGGTCATCATCTACGATAAGAATATTCAATGGGTTTTGACTCGACATGTCTGTTGCGCCATCAGCGGAAAAGACCCGGTTATTTCTGTTGTAGGGCCAGTGGCTGATTCAGGTTTTCTGCTTGGTGTAGATATGCCGCATAGGCCATGTCTTCGCCGAGGATGTGGTTTAGCCACCAGGACTTCAGAAACTTAAAAATTTTTCGTGCCGCTTCGTGATCATCGATTTCACCACAACGCAGATAAGCATCAGTTTGCAGGCGCATCTGTTCGTGAATCTTTTTATGTTGTTCGAGATCGGGATACTGACATGCACTGAGCATACGTTCTTCAAAAACAAAATGTGCCTTGGTGTACTGCTTCAGGCGCTGGCAGATTGGTTGAAGTGACGCTGAATCCTTGTCCGCAATAAAAATTGCGTAAAGCTCATTGATACAATCGATAATCACCTGATGCTGGCGGTCAATGATTCTATTCCCGATACTGTACGAGGAATCCCATTGTATATATGCTGACTCTTTCATGCTCTCCAACCTTCTCTGGTTTGCGGCAGAGAATAAAAAACCGCAAACGTAACTCAAGTTATTTCTCGTTTGTACTTTGCAAGTAACGTTAAGAGAATTTACAGACACAATGCAATCAGGATTAATCTGAACGGAATAAGGGATTTCCTGACGTCGGCAGGATGCAGGCTGGGTGGTGAGTCTGGTGTCTAGTCGCTGGAATCAATGAGTTTGTTGCGCAGGGCATAGCGGGTTAAATCCGCCAGGTTGTTCAGATTCTTTTTTCGCATCAGATTGCGCCGGTGGGTTTCAACGGTTTTAATACTGATCAACAGCTCGTTGGCGACCTGTTGGGCCGGATGACCAAGGGCGAGCAGGCGCAGAACCTGAATTTCACGGGTTGTCAGCTCATTGGCATCGGAACCCTGGCGGAACTCCTGGATCAGCAGTTCTGTAACCCGTGCGGGGAGGAAAGAGCCGGTGCTATCAATAACGTTCATCGCTGTGAGCAGATCGTCAAAGGCATCATCTTTGAGCAGATAGCTGACCGCTCCGGCCTTGAGCATTTCCAGAATCAGAGTCCGTTCAATATGCATGGACAGGGCGATGATACGACTTCCGGGGAGCAGGCTGATAATTTTACGTGCAGCCTCGATGCCGTTCATGTCCGGCATGGCCACATCAAGGAGGATGTAGTCCGGTCGATACTGCAGAGCCATCTCAATGGCCCGGTAACCGCCGTCAGCCATGAGAATCGGTTGAAATTTTTGCGCCGTTTCAAGGAGGCTTTTGATGCCTTCGCGAAAGATTTTGTGGTCGTCGACAATAAGGATAGATTTCATCTGCTTAGACTTTGTTATACCCCGGTTTTGCGGTTTTATAACCCTGACTTTACCGATATTTGCAGGGAACCTCAATAATAACTGAGGTGCCGGAGACGGCTGCTGAGTGAATATCCATGGTACCGGAAAGGTGGGTGAGACGCTCGTCAATACTGAACAGACCATACTTTCGGGAATCGAGGCTGTCTTCACGCTGCCTGTTTACATCAAAACCTATACCGTTATCCTCAACCCGCAGTTGTAGTCCATTTTCTGTCCAGTGCAGACGAACTATGACTCTGGTCGCCTTGGCATGTTTGCTGATATTAACAAAGAGTTCACGGACGATACTGAAGAGGGTTTCACGGTATTCGGGCGGCATTACACGCGGTGTGCCGATATCTTCTACGCTAATCTCGACCTTGCCGTTTCGGTCAAAAAACTGATGGGCCAGCCAGCGCAAGGCACGACCAAGGTCAAGGCTCGATAGAACCGGAGGTCCCAGGGAAAAGGTGAGGTTGCGGGTGAAGTCAATACTGTCTTGAAGTAATGTCTGGACAGCCTCCAACTGCCCTGCGAGGTCGGAATCTTTACTGAACTGCCGCATCATCTGCCCGGTTTTGATTTTTGCCAGGGCGAGGGTTGATCCCAGCTCATCGTGGAGAATTCCGGCAATTTCCCGTTTGCTTTTTTCGTCTTGCAGGGAGCGCTCAACCGTCAATGACCGCAGGGCGCTGGTACGAACCTCGACCTGATGTTCCAGGTGCTTGATCAGCTGAATATTTTCGATGGTTCGGGCAACAACGCCGGCCAGCAGTTCCAGCAGTTCCTTGTCAGTTGTGGTTGGCGCGTGGGTTTGGCTCCAGTAGCAACCGATGGCAGCGACAGGTTCATCGGTGCAGACCGGTGTCATCACCAGACTTTTGACAAAGGTTGGACGATAGGCGTCGGCGGGGATGCGTTCATCCTGATAGATGTCGGGCAGGACCGCTGTGGTTCTGTTCAGCATCACCCAGCCACTGATACAATCCGTCAGGCAAAATCTTTTCCCCTTCCACAGGGGGGAGATGGCGTTTTCATCGGCGTAGTAGCAAAAGTCCCCTTCACGGTAAACAAGAGTCGCACCGTCAGCACCGGTCAGGTGCCTGGCCGCTCTGGTCACGATTTCCTGCACCTGGGGCATGTCGGCAGCTGACGTGAGTCCATCGATAATCTCTTTAATCAGCTGAACCTGTGATGTCTCTGTTGTTTTCATACGTATCTGTTGTCGCCTGTCTGTTAAGCTGTTTGATTTCTCAGTGTGCGCGAACAGCAGTCAAGGGTCAAGAATGGAGCGCACCCTGGTGACCAGTTCATCAACGGCAATGGGTTTCTGGATAAAGTTGACATATTCATCAATGATGCCACGCTCGGCAATGACACTATCCGTATAACCTGACATGTAGAGGGTTTTCAGCTCCGGGATGCTTTGCTGCAGCTGCTCCGCAAGGTCACGGCCATGCATCTGCGGCATGATGACGTCGGTGATGAGCAGGTCTATACCCTGCCGGTTTTCGCGCATCAGATCCAGTGCTTCCCCCGGTGATTCAGCGGTTAAAACATAGTATCCGTATTTTTCCAGCACCTTACGGCCAAAGGCAACAAGGGCCGGCTCGTCATCGACCAGCAGGATGGTTTCGCCCTTGCCATGCAACCGCTTGGGTTGTCTCTCCGGGGTGTGCTGTTTCTCGCCGGCACTGGTTTGCGGCAGATAGATCTTGATGGTGGTGCCTTCTCCCGGCTCGCTGTAGACATTGATGAATCCGTTGTTCTGCTTGACGATGCCGTACACCGTCGCCAGTCCGAGACCGGTTCCCTTGTCGGCAGCCTTGGTGGTGTAGAAGGGTTCAAAGACGTTGGCCAGGGTGTCCTTATCCATGCCGGCACCGTTGTCACTGATCGTGAGGATGATGAACTTCCCGGGAGCAAGGCCGGGGCGGTCGACGCAGTCGTCTTCCTGAAGAGTCACTTCTTTGGTTTCAATGATGATTCTGCCAATGCCGGCGATGGCATCCCTGGCATTGACGCAGAGATTGGTCAGGATCTGGTCCACCTGGGCCGGATCGATCTTGACCTGAGATTCCCTGGTGCCGGGCTTCCAAATCAGGCTGATATTCTCGCCGATGAGCTTGCGCAGCATGCTGATGAGCTCATCTACCGACTGATTGATGTCGATGTTCTGCGGGCTGATCGGCTGTTGCCGGGCAAAGGCCAGCAACTGGCGGGTCATGGCCGTGGAGCGCTGGGTGGCGGTGATGATCTCCTCCAGCAACTCATGAACGGGGTGGCTTCTGATCACCTCATAGGTGGCCAGCTGGGCGTTTCCGAGGATAACGCTGAGCATGTTGTTGTAATCGTGGGCGACGCCACCGGCCAGCCGACCGATGGCTTCCATCTTCTGCGCCTGGCGGTAGTGGGCCTCCTGACGCAGCTGCTCGGTGATGTCATGTTTGACAGCAACAAAGTTGATGATCTTGCCTGAAGTGTCGCGCACCGGTGAAATGGTTGAATCTTCGGTGAACAGGGACCCGTCCTTGCGTTTATTGACCATGGTTGCGTGAAACACCTGTCCGCTGTTGATGGTCTGCCAGAGACTCTGATAAAAGGCGTCATCCTGTTTGCCGCTTTTTAAAAGGCTGCAGTTGCGACCGACGACCTCTCCGTGCTGATAGCCGGTGGTACGCTCGAAGGCGGGGTTGACATATTCGATGACTCCGTTGATATCGGTGATGATCACCATTTCACCGGCCTGCTCAATGGCCAGCAGCAGCCGTTCACGCTCCACCATGAATTGTTTGCGTTCGCTGATGTCAATAGTAATACCCTGCATACTGACCGGCTGATTGTTGTCGTCATAGACAAAACGCCAGTGCACCTCGACAGGAACGGGGTTGCGCTCCCGATTAAGGATCTCGGTTTCAAACACCACACCGGGGCTGCCGGGCCCCTTGGCCAGCTCTGATTCAATCACCTCCTTGACCCGCTCCAGCTCCAGCTCTGTAAAATGTTGTGTCAGGTGACTGCCGATCCACTCCTCCGCCGGAATACCGGTCATGTCAAAGATCCGCCGGCTGACATAAGTAAACACCAGGTCTGGAGACATGGACCAGATGACATTGACAGTATTTTCCGCCAGCAGCCGGTAGCGTTCTTCACTTTTGCGCAGGGCATCCACCACCTTCAGTTTTTCGGTGACATCATGGGCATGGACCAGGTTTGCCGGACGCCCGTTGTAGATGGTCGTGTGGGTGATGATCTCCACCATGATTTCATTACCGTCTTTTTTCAGGTGCCGCCAGTACCCCATGCGGTCAAGACCTGAATCTACCCGTTTGACAAGAGATTCAGCCTTGTCCGCGTCTTCCGGCGGGCGAATGTCTCTGATGGACATGCTCAGAAACTCGTCGCGGCTGTAGCCGTAATGGGCTACAGCCGCTTTGTTGATATCGAGAAACTGTAAAGTTTCCCGATCAACGACCATCATTGGTTGCGGATTGGCTTCAAACAGGTGCAGATATTTTTCCTTCTCCGCTACGACTGTTCTTGAGATTTTTTCCGTGGAGTGCAGCGCCCACCACACCAGCAGAAACATGATCAGGGCGCTGCAGGCGACAAAGAACCACCCCTTGTAGGTCTGGTACAGGGTCAGTACGTCGGGATCGCGGGTCAGCTGCAGCAGCAGCTGATCGCCGAGGTATATCCAGGGTGCCGACAGCAGCAGGTAGAGGGCGGAAAAGCGCATGGCCCTGAGGGCGAGGGTGTGTCTATGTGTGGACATAAGGCATTGTTCCGGCAACGGGCAAGGACACTCCTTGAAACGTTACATATCTTGTCTCAATTATAACGGCATGCAGATCAAGATTGACATAGCAAAATACTGTCATTTAATCTACTTTTTTCATAAAAACTGTTTAATGTTTAACCTCTAATGTCAAGTCAAGTCCCCCTGCATGTCTTATTTGTCGGCATGTTAAGTGTTTTTTCTAAGGTATCACGTAAGAGTTTTTGATATCCTTTTATTTGTTTACATTATCACTACAGAATTTCCTTAGGCGACTCAGGGAAAAGCTGATTGTCCCGAACTTACGAAGCACCATAATATAAAAAATACGTAACTATTCAGCTCAATTTGCGGGCACAGGATCAGGGTTTCCATGTAAGGGGCGTCTGGCGCCATGGATGGCGACGGTCGAACGGCCAGGACGGCGAAAAGTGTCCCCTGGAATGGGAACCCTGATCCTGTGCTGAACAGATACAAAAATACAACAGCAGATCGTGCGCGCAATGACAAAGGAAGGGGTCTATGAACAAAATGCAGAATACCGGTGAATTTGAGGCGTTTCGCAATGCTCACCGGAAGAAAACGGGAACGATTCTCATTGTAGACGATGAGGACAGCTACCGGAAAATGATCAGCCGGATTCTGGAGCAGAGTGGTTTTCAGACGCTGGAAGCGGCAACAACACAGGAAGCCATGGGTTTTTTCAAGTCCTGCGTTATCGATGTCTGCCTGCTGGATATCAACATGCCCGGACAAAGTGGCGATAAATTCCTCAAAGCCGTCAAGCACAGCTATCCCGATGTCGCTTTTATCATGTCGACGGGCCTGGGCGACGTGGATATGGCGGCCAGATGTCAGGACCTTGGGGCTGAAGACTATCTGCTCAAGCCCTTCGAAGGGGCGCGTCTGCTGATTATTCTCAACAATGTCCTGGAACGGCGCCGCCTGGCCCAGGACAATAAATTCTACCGCACCCAGATGGAACGGAAACTCAAGGAGCAGGAGGAAAAACTGCGGCATTCGCACAATCTGCTGGTGCAGCAGGAAAAGCTGGCGGCTATCGGGCAACTGGCTGCCGGTGTTGCCCATGAGATCAACAACCCCCTTGGTTTTATCTCCAGCAACCTCAATACCCTGCAGCGCTATACGGGGCGCATTAGTGATTTTATTAACCGGGTGCTTGCCAGTGACTTCCTGTCGCCAGAGCAACGATTGGAGCTGCAAACCCTGCAGACCAGCATGAAAATTCCGGCCATGCTGGAGGACCTGCCGGAGCTTGTGGCGGAAACCCTCGACGGAACGGAGCGCATCAATAAAATTGTTCAGTCCCTGAAATCCTTCTCCCGGATGGATGACGATCGGTCGCAGCCGGTTCAGGTGAACGACTGTCTGGAACGCGCCATAACCGTGGTGTGGAACGAGATCAAATACGTCGCCACCGTCGACAAGGATCTGCAGGACCTGCCGACCATCCAGGGCTATCCCCAGCAGTTGTCCCAGGCCTTCATGAATCTGCTGGTCAATGCCGCCCACGCCATAACGGCAGATGGTATAATCCAGGTGGCAACAGCTGTTGTTGACGAGAATATTCAGGTTGTCATAAAAGATAACGGCTGCGGCATCGCGGCGGAACATCTACCGAAGATATTTGATCCGTTTTTCACCACCAAAGAGGCGGGGAAGGGCACCGGACTCGGCATGAGCATTACCAATGACATTATCTTCAAGCATGGCGGGACGATCGACGTGCACAGCGTCCTGCAGCAGGGCACGACCTTTACCCTGAGCCTGCCCTTGACGCCGCGGAATAGTGAACATGTCTGACGCAACAAATCCGCCCGTAAAGATCCTGCTGGTTGATGATGAGGTCAACATCACCAATGCCCTGCGTCGTCTGTTCAGTGAATATGACCAGTTCGTCGTGCTCACCGCGACCTCGGGACGCGACGCCCTGGCGGTGATTGACCAGCACCCGGATATCGGGGTCATCTTCTCCGATCAGCGCATGCCGGAAATGACCGGTGTTGAGCTTTTCGAACAGATCAAGGTGCGCCTGCCCGACACAGTGCGGATTCTGCTCACCGGTTATGCGGATATCGAAGCCTCCATCAGCGCCATTAACCGGGGGGCGGTGTTCCGCTTCCTGACAAAACCCTGGCAGGATGACGACATCCTCCATACCGCCACGGAAGCAGCACGTCACTATCATCTGGTGACTGAAAACCGGCGTCTGAACCTCCTTGTCGCCAAGCAGAACGAGGAACTGAAAAGCTGGAACACGCGCCTCAAACAGCGGGTACTGGAGCAGACGTCTCAGATACGGGCCAAGAACGATGCCCTGGCCCTGTCCAACCAGCACCTGCGCAAAAACCTGAACGAAACCATCCTCACCCTGTCGAGCCTGATGGAAATGCGTGACCGGCGAGCGCCGGCACACAGCCGCAACGTGGCGGATCTGGCCTGTACCATGGCCATCCACCTGGAAATGGATGAAGAGCAGGCCGAGCGCCTGCGCATTGCCGGACTGCTGCACGATATCGGCAAAATCGGCGTGCCCGATCGTTATCTGGACACGCCTCCTGAACAGCTGGAAGCGCAGGGCCTCATCGAGTACCGCACCCATGCCATCCGTGGCCAGTTCGCCCTGCAGCTGATTCCGGAACTGGACGAAGCCAGTGTCTGGGTGCGCCATCATCATGAACACTTCGATGGCAGTGGCTTTCCCGACCAGCTGGTGGGTGCTGACATTCCCTTGGGCAGTCGGATTCTGACAGCCGCCAACCTGTTTGAGCGAACCCTGCGCCAGTGTTCATCCACCAAGGCCATGAGCGAGGCGTTAAATGCTCTGCAACCCGAGTGGGGCAGGGCTCTCGACCCGCACCTGCAGGTGGCCCTGAAGGCCGCTGTCGCCGAAGTCTACAATCGTCTTGATGTCAGTGAAACCATCATGGAAGCGGCCATCTCCCCCAAGGATCTGCAGCCGGGCATGACCCTGCTGCAGGATATCCATACCGCCGCCGGGGTGCTGCTGCTGAAGCAGGGCACGGTCTTTCAGGAAAATTCTATTCACGCCGTACAGCGCAGCCACGCCATCGATCCCCTCGAACAGAAAATCCGTGTTCTGATGACCGGTCGGTTCCTGTAAACCCGCCTGTTCCGACCGCCCCTTGCTGCAACCTGAGTTGACATGAACAACTATCGTTGATTCTTGATGGTTTTACTCTGATTCCAGTCAGTTGCCGGCATTTCCCGAAAGCCGCATCAATCTGGGTTGATATAACACCAATCACCTTGTTGATGAAACCTGTTGAAATAACGCAGCTAAACTGTCTTTGCCGGTTGGCATGATACCTGCTAAACCTGCGGCCTGGTTTTACATTATCCCGAGATATACACGCATGAAAACACCATAAGGGGACAATTATGAAGAGAATGAGTCTGGGAAAAAAGATCATACTGGGGTTTGCCTTTTTACTGCTGGTGGTATCAGCAGGTATCGGCTCCCTGGCCCTGTATCAGGCCTCCAGCGCCGTCCGCGGTCAGGTCCAGAGCAACGCGCCGGCCATGGCGGACTATGGCGCCGACGTGGTCAGGGCGGTCCTCGATCGCCATCTGTCCACCATCGCCGTGATGGCGGAGCATCCGGATATCACCGGGATGAACTGGAACCGGCAGCGTCCGGTTCTTGATCAGCTGACGGAAACCGGTGGCTACATGGGCATGGGTATCGTCTTTGCCGACGGCACGGCGCGTTACCCTGACGGGTCAACAGCCCAACTCGGTGATCGCGGTTACGTCAATACGGCCAGGGCCGGCAAGGCCAACATCTCCGACGTTATTATTTCCCGGGCCACCAACTCACCGGTGATGATGGTGGCGGCACCTGTTCGTGACACCGGCGGCAGGGTTGCGGCGGTGCTCATCGCCCGCCTTGACGCGACCTGGCTCAGTGAAGTGACGGACAAGATCGGTTACGGCGACAAGGGCTATTCCTATATTATCGACGGCAAAGGCACCCTGATTGCTCACGATAACCGGGACTTTGTGCTGGATCGCACCAACTTTATCGACAAAGCCGCCGACAATCCGGAATTTGCCAATCTGGCGGCCATGTTCACCCGGATGACGGGTGGTGCCCGCGGCTTTGATGAATACCCCTTCATGGGGTCCGACCGTTTCTTCGGCTACGCCCCCATCCCCGACACCAGCTGGTCCATCGCCGTGGGTGCCCACAAGGCTGATATCTTCGCCAAGCTGAACACCATGCAGATCCTGATTGTCAGCCTGTCCCTCATTTTTATCGCCGTCGGCGTTATCTGTGCAGTGCTGATGTCACGGGCCATTGTCGGTCCCCTGGCAAAAGTCGTCTCCCTGGTTTCCCAGATCGGTCAGGGGAACTTCAACAACCGCCTGGGTATCGATCGACATGATGAAATCGGCATCCTCGCCAACGCCCTTGACCGCATGGCCGACAATCTGAGCCGCAATGCCGACGTTGCTGAACAGATTGCCCGGGGGAACCTTGATGTGGAGGTGCAGCTGGCATCAGACCATGACCAGTTGGGACGAGCCCTGCAGACCATGGTTGACAATCTCAATGGACTCCTTGGCCAGATGCAGATTGCCGGTGAGCAGATCGCATCCGGTTCCGGCCAGGTGGCCGACGCCAGCCAGTTGCTGTCCCAGGGTGCAACGGAGTCCGCCAGCTCCCTGGAAGAGGTCAGCGCCTCCATGCAGCAGATGGCTGAACAGGTCCGCAGCAGCGCGGAAAGTGCCCACATTGCCAACCAGCTGTCGACGGACGCGCAAAAATCCGCCGAAACCGGTGACGCCCAGATGGCCGCCATGGTCGCCGCCATGAATGAAATCAATGCTGCCGGCCAGAACATCTCCAAGATCATCAAGGTGATTGACGAAATCGCCTTCCAGACCAACCTGCTGGCCCTGAACGCTGCCGTGGAAGCCGCCCGCGCCGGACAGCACGGCAAGGGCTTCGCGGTGGTCGCCGAGGAGGTGCGCAACCTGGCGGCGCGCAGCGCCAAGGCCGCCGACGAGACATCGGAACTGATCAAGGGATCTGTCGACCTGACCAACAAGGGCAGTCAGATGGCGGATCAGACCGCAGGGGCCTTAAAGGACATCATGAACAATGTGAACAAGGTCTCTGATCTGCTTGAGGAAATCGCCACCGCCGGCAGCGAACAGGCCCAGGGCATCAACGAGGTGACCGCCGGCATCAACCAGATCGATCAGGTGACCCAGCAGAATACCGCCAGCGCTGAACAGTGCGCCGCCACGGCGGAAGAACTCTCCGGGCAATCGGAGCAGATGCGCCAGATGCTGTTGCGCTTCAACCTGAAAAACACGGCTTTCAACGGCAGAAATCAGCGACCGGCGGTCCCGGGTCATCACAACGCCGCGGGTACGCAGAAACGGCTGGTTGCCTGAGACTTACAGGTCGTTGACGGAGCGCAGCAGTTTTTCCAGATAGGCACTCCGGTCGTCACACCCCTGGTCGGCGCCCACAAACAGGGCTCCGGCCAGGAGATATCCCGTTGCCGCGGCAAAGGCGTGCCCCCGATCTTTGAGATCCATAATGTAGGCAAAGACCTTGGGTTCCCGGCTGTACCGGCCGTAACTGATGGGGGTAACGAAAAAATCGGCAACGACCAGCCCCTGTTGCCGCGCCTGGTCGATAATGGCCAGTGGATGCGAATAACTGGAAAGAATCAGCATGAACATCCGGCAGGGTTCCTGCAACAGGCGCAGGGTCAGTTCGCAGCCGTTGGGACCACCGTGAAGATAGGGCAGGCGGATGGAATTGTCCGGAAAGGGGATATAGGGGGGATTGGCCAGCAGGGCATCATAACGGGGTGGCGTACCGTCGAAGAATGAGCCGCAATGCACCTGATAACGGGAAGACAAGCCCGCACCATGAATATTTTGCCGGCAGTTGGCATGGGCGGCGGCGTTGAGCTCAAAACCGGTGATCCGGCCGGTAAAATCGCTCTTTTCCAGGGCGGTAATAACCGGCGTACCGTCTCCTGAACCGAACTCCACCAGAGTGGCGTCCGCCGGCACCCGTGTCAGCAGCAGATGTTCGATGCACATGGAGTAGAAACCGGACTCATCGCGGCAGCTGAAAATCTGATCGGCCGGGTCTGGCGGCGGCAGCTCAGTCATTGTTCACGTCCGTTGTCGTGATATTACGGGGGACAATCAGGGTGGTGGCGGCACAGTTGGACTGAACGTTGACCAGAGTCAGCAACGGATCGGTCACAGGATCGATGGCCAGCAACAGGATAAAGGCTGATTCCATGGGCAGGCCCAGAGGTTCAAGAACCAGAGCCAGCATGGAAATGGCGACAATACCCGGGGCGCCGGCACTGGCCATGCCGGCGAGTACCGACCCGAACAGGATGATGCCGATTTCCGTCAGGCCGACCTGGACCTGATAGAGCTGGCACATGAACAGGGCCGTCAGGGCAAACATCATCACCGTGCCGTGACGACAGACGGTGATGCCCAGGGGGATGACCAGATTGGTGCCGGTCCGTTCAAATTTGAAATCTTCATTCATGGCGGTGATGGCCGACGGAATGGCCGCCAGTCCGGACCGGGTACCCAGGGCAATGACAATGGTATCTTTAAGCCCCAGCAGAATCCTGACGGGGCCGATGCCGGTACGCAGCCATATCACTCCGATCCCGCCGATGAGCAGACCGACCCCGGCGATGGCGCCGGCCAGAATAAACCCGAGGAGGGCCACGAAGGTTTCACTGCCGACCCGGGTCGCCTGATCAGCAATCAGGGCACAAAGGCCGAAAGGCAGCAGGTACATCAGGCCGTGAATGATCTGGCTGAAGGCGCTGAAAATCGCTTCAAAAAAGGCAAAGGCGGACGACGATCGGCCAACGGGCAGCAACCCGAGGGCGACCCCGAAAAGGATGGAAAAGACCAGAATCTGGATGCTGTGCCCCTGGCTCAAGGCCTGGAAAACATTTTCCGGCACCATGCGGACGATAAAATCCAGGGGATTTTCCTCAGCTTCCGCCCCCTCGGCGGTACTGTAGAAAGACACTTCCAGATCCGCCGTGAGGCTGTGCGCCTCGCTCTCTCCCTTGCCACTCATCAGCCGCCCGACGGTTTCCCGAGCGTCCGGATCCAGATTGCTGCCCGGCTGGAGGACCGTCGCCGCAAGGATACCCACGGCGGCCGCCAACAGCAGCCCCAGCAGAAACACGGCGGCCACCCGCAGGGCACTGACCCCCTGTTCCCTGGATGACACCAGGCGTCCCAGGCTGGTAATGACGGCAGACGTCATGATGGGCAGGACACACATCTGCAGCAGCAGCAGATACAGCTTGCCGGCGGGAGCGATGGCGCGGGCGCTGTCGGGATGGAACAGGCCGAGGGCGGTACCGCCAACCAGGCCGAGGATAATCATCCAGGGGCTTAACAGCCAGTTCATCATGATCTGTGACCCTCAGGGCGTTTCATAATAGGTCCGAAGGAGAGTGTCGACATCCATCTTCAAGGGATGCTCCTGAATATACAGGTTAAGCCAGCTCAGCAGGTGGGTGCTGTTCCAGGGCACCGCCATGGCGATAGGATCGGTCATGTCGCTGATAATGGCGGTACTGACGTTGATGGCAATGGATGGATTGTCGCGGATAATTTTCTTGACCTCGACCTCGTCATGATAGGCAAACTGCACCTCCCCGGACGCACAGGCGGCAACGACATCTTCCCACTCGGGATACGTCCTGATCTGCGCTTTGGGAAAATTCGTCCGCGCGTATTCCTCGTAGATGGTTCCCAGCTTGACACCAACCGCTCCCGTTGTCTGAAAGATCCAGTTAAAGCCGGTGCTTGACTGTGCCTTGGCGGCGGCGACCCGATTGATCAGCAGACCCTGACGTAAAACGATATAGGGCTCGGTGAAACGGACTGTTTCAGCGCGCTTCAGGGTCCGGGAGAGGAGGGAGATGACAACATCGACCTCCTGTTCATGGAGTTGTTGAATAAGCTCGTCAAAGGTCTTCGCGGTGCGGACCAGTTCCAGTTCGACCCCCAGTTCACGAGCGATGTTGCGCGCCAGATCGCTGTCGATACCGATCATGTCACCGGCTTCATTCTTCATGAAAAAAGGTGAAATATCAGCGTAGTACATACCGACGCGCACACTGCCGCGGGCAAAGATGCGCTGCATGTCGTCGGGCAGGCTCGGCGCCGCCCAGACCGTACCGACCGCCAGCAACAGTGTCATCAGCTGCAGAAATATTCGCACCATCAGTCCGTAAATCCCTGTTCCATGATAAAGGTTCCATTCTGAAGGGTTTTAAAAGCGATTTCCTTGTCCCTGATACTGCCGTCGAGTTCGATGGAGTACTGACCGAGAACCCCCTCCCAGGAGAAGGAAAAGCGCAGGGTCGATGCTACTTCGATGGGTACCGAGCTCTTGCCGGCGCGCATGGCGTTGGCGATAACCATCAGCGCGTCGTACCCCTGAGCGGCCAGAAAGTCCGGTTGTCTGCCTTTGTAGCGGGCAGCGAAACTGTCGACAAAATCGCGAATACGCGGGTTGTCAATGGCCGCGTCGAAGGTCGTGGCGACGACGGTCCCGTTGGCGGCGGTCCCGGCGACATCCCACAGGAGATAGGAATCAAGGCCGTCCCCGCCGATAAAGGGCTCGGTGCCACCCATGGCACGAAACTGACGAATAAACTTAGCCGCACGCGGAACCACATCAGCAATAAACACAAAGTCATACTCATAACGACGCAGTTCCATGATCATCCGCCGGAAGTCCTGCTGGTCCTCGGCATAGGACGCCAGGGTGGCGATGTTGATATCGTGGCGGAAGGCCTCTTCCTGCATGATCTCAACAAAGTTACGGCCATAGTCCCCGCGCACGTAGACCAGGGCCGCGTTCTTCCAGTTCTTCTTCTGGCAGTACTGCAGAATGGCGGCGGAAATTTCCGCGTCGGAGGGGATATTGCGGAAGAGAAAGTCAAAACCGAACCGTGTCAGCGCCGGACTGGTGGCCACCGGGGACATGTAGAGAACCCCGTTGTACTCATAGGTGACGGCGGCGGGTAGAGAGGCGCTGGAACCGTAATGGCCTATTGCGGCGACGATATCGGGATTGGCGGCGACCTGGCGGGCGATCTGCTTGCTCTTATTCAGGGAGGTTTCGTTGTAAAAGTGAAGCTTGATCCGGCGTCCGTCGTACACGCCGGTTGCATTGATTTCTTCGGCGGCCAGGACAACGCCTTCGGTAAAAAGCCCGGTGGACTGGTCTTCCGGCCAGATCACGGCGATGTCAATATCACCAGTGTTCTGCTGGGCCCTGGCATCCCGCTTGTTGCGACTGCGTTCATAGGGATCACAGGCAGCAAGACCGAGGACGATCAGGCTCAGCAGGCAGCAGAGAATGAAGCGACGACAGCCCATAAGATCAGCGTTCCGAACCCAGAATGATGGGCAGTTCCTTGGACGAGTTGCCGATGACCACAACCTTGGAGTTGTCCGAGGTAGCGATCTCCCGCGTCGCTTCGATACCCTTCCATTGCAGCACTTCCGGGGTCAGGGAGGCGCGGACCGTCTCGTTGTAATCGCGCAGACCGGTGGCCTCGATACGGCGCCGCTCGGCTTCCTGCTCCTCGCGCTGGAGGCGGAAAATGTAGGCTTCAGCGATCTGCTGCTGCTCCAGTTTGGCCTCGATGGCGTTCTGGATCATGGTCGGCAGATCGACCTTGCGGATAATGACATCATCGATCTTGATGTATTTCTGGGTGACCTGTTCAAGGGACTGGTTGACCACCTTGTGCAGGATCGCCCGCTTGGTGGTGTAGACCTCTTCAGCGTCAAAATCGCCGATAATCGTCCGCAGAGTGGACTCAACCTCGGGGACAACAATCTTCTGGACATAATCGGGCCCGACATTCTTGTGGAGGACGCCGAGGACATCGTATTCGGGATGGTAGCGCACCGACAGGCTCAGGTGGATCTTCAGACCTTTCTGGGTCAGCACCTGCATTTCATGGGGGATCTCCTGCACCCGCATGTTGTAGATGTGCATGGTGTCCCACGGTGGAATGATATGCAAACCTTCGCCGTAGACCCGGTCCGTCACCGTACCGCCCTGCAGCGGCCGGTACAGGGCGCCGGCATGACCGGAATTAATAACGATAAATATCCGTGGCCAGAAGAAAAAAACAATAAAGAGAAGAATCAGCACGATCATGATGATCATGGGGAGATTTTTCCTGATCTGGGTGCGTACGCGCTTCATCCTGACCGCCTGGATTCTGTTCGGCATAAAAGCCGGCAACTCTTTAAGATACGGGAAAAAATGAACACTCTCTTCTACCTCAGCTTTTCCGGCATGTCAAACTCAATGCCTGAAGACAAGAGTTTAACCAACTGAAAAAATTATGATTTCACACTCGTATCCGGGCAGAACCTGAACCCGCTACAGAGAAAATTCCTCCAGAAAAATACTGGTGGTCAGCACAATCATCAACAGGTCCGTTTCGAAGGTCTGGTTGATACTGCCGGTACTGCCGATACAGTTGTCCTTCAGCCGCTTGACGGTATCCCAGTTGAAAATATTGTGGTTCCTGATTCTGGCCTCACCCAGATAGCTTTCGACAAAATCCCGGTTATTGCGCATGAGATAATCACTGCCGGGGGCGACGAAGGCAAATTTTTCCCGCTCGATAACAGCGTCGGGCACATAGCCTCTGGCCGCCTGCTTCAGCAGATATTTTTCCGTACCGCCCTGAATCATCAGCGCCGGTGGAATCTCACGAACAGCCTTGATCAGTTCCGTGTCGAGAAAGGGGTAGCGCGCCTCCACCGAATGGGCCATGGCTACCCGATCACCATGATCCGCCAGCAGGTGATCGGCAATACGCAGTTTGAAATCGATATAGGAACGCTTGTGAAAAGGGTCCCGTCCTTCCAGCTTACTGGTATCGACGGGCGAACGTGCGGTGCAGTTAAAGGTGTCCAGCCGGGCACTGAGGTCAGGGGAATAGAGCCCCTGTTTCAGCTCGTTGAATCCGTGATAGTCACGTTCGTAATAAAAATGCCGGTCGTTCCACAGGCCCTCGCGCACATCCTGCTCAAGGATTTCATCCATGTCAGGGAAGGGGTCGGGGGTCCGCAGACGATCAAGGCGATAACCGACATAACCGCCGAACAGCTCGTCAGCACCTTCACCACTGAGGACCACCTTGTAGCCGTTGTTGCGGACCATCTCCGACAGGGCCAGGGAACAGGTATTGTAGGATTCCTTCAGGGGGGATTCGGCATGGCGCACGGCGGTCACCAGTCGATTGGCCATCTGTTCCCAGTCGAACAGACTGACATGATGATCAACATCCAGCCCCTTGAGGGCCTGCTGTTGATGCCGCTGCTCGTCGATGGCCTGCTCTACGAAACCGATGGAGAAGCAGCTCCAGCGCTGTTCCGGCCGCAGATGATGAATCAGGCGGCCGATAAAGGTGGAATCAAGCCCCCCGCTGAGATAGAAGCCGACGGGGACATCGGCGTTCAGGCGCAGGGCGACAGCCTCCTGCAGACGCTCGATGAGCAGCTCCCGGTAGTCGTCGGCGCTGCGCACGGAAGAAGAGCTGTCCAGCCGTGGATAATCCAGATCCCAGTAGGCCTCGGTCGTCAGCCGGCCGTCTGCGACTTTCAGCAGATGCCCCGGTGGCAGCGCGTAAACCCCCTCAAAAAGGGTCTGCGGACTGACCGGACCGGGAAAGGTGAGAATCTGATCAAGCCCCTTCAGGGCCATGCCGGGGTTGAAACCGGGATACTGCAGCAGAGCCTTGATCTCCGAAGCGAACAGAAGCCGGCCCTGATGCACGCTGTAGTAGAAGGGGCAGATCCCGACCTGGTCCCGTGCCGCAAGAAAAATCTGCCGTTTGCCGTCATACAGAGCGAAGGCGAACTGACCACGCAGGTATTCGACCAGCCGGTCGCCGACCTCCTCATACAGGTGCAGAATGACCTCGACATCACTGCCGGTGGCGAAGGTGTGTCCTTTGGCGATAAGCTCCTCGCGCAGGCGCTGATAATTATAGATCTCGCCGTTGCAGATGCAGACCAGCTGCCGGTCTTCACTGTACAGGGGCTGATCCCCCGTCTGCAGGTCAACAATAGCCAGTCGGGTAAAGGCAAAGCAGACATCCGCACCGACATGGTAGCCGCAGCTGTCCGGCCCGCGATGGTGCAGGCTGCGCGCCATCGCCTCCAGAATCGGGCGGGCTTCACGGGTGTCGGTGGAAAAATCCAGGGAAAAAAATCCGCTGACGCCACACATCAGAAATCATCCTCTAGGTCATTGATCTGCGCGATCAGGTCACTGGTGTCCAGATCGAGGCGCAGGCGGCATGCCCGGCTCAAATCGGCAATCGGCGCTGCAGGCGTCCGGCAGCAGTCACGGCACAGATCACTGACGGCTTGAGCCAGTTTTTCTACAGTCTGTGGCCTGTAGAGCTCCGTGTCGTACTCGATGAATCCATCAAAATCCCGGTCGTCAAAAAACTCGAAATCAAGGTCAAAACGACAGGTTATGGAATCCTCGTAAAAGGGGGAACAGGTGACACCATCAAGAGTGAACAGGTGCGATGCATTGTTGTGAAACAGAAGCATGATATCGAACAGAGGGTGCTGGTTGAAGGATTTCTCCACCTGCAGATCGTCAACCATGCCACCGAAGGGATAGTTCTGATGCTGAAAATCGCGGAGGGTATCCTCGTGCAGCTGTTGTACCAGCTCCTCGAAAGACTGCTCCGGATCCAGCTCGGAACGCAGCGGGAGCAGATTGAGAAAGTATCCCACCAGGTCCTGGGTTGCCGCCGTGGGGCGCTGCGCAGACGGCACCCCGATGGTCAGATCACGGCTGCCGGTGACACTGTGGAGCAGGACCTTGATTACGGCATGCAGAACGGCAAAGGGCGTGGCCTGGACAGCGGTGGCGAGGTGTCGCACAGAGGCAGCCTGGGGGCTCAGGGTCAGGGGCGTTCTGGCGCCATGTCCGGCACGTCGCTGCGGCCGGGGGCTATCGTGCAGCACCGGCGCCGGAACAGGCAGGTCACGCAGGCGTTCACGCCAGTAATCCCGCTCCGTCGCCCCGGAGGCGGAACCCAGATAATCCTGCTGGGACCGGGCATAATCCCGGTAGTGGATGGTCAGGGGCGGTAGGGGGGCATCGCTGCCGGTGGCGACCTGGTGATAATAATGGGAGATATCCCGGGCAAGAACGGCATCAGACCAGCCGTCACTGACAATATGATGAAAAATCAGGGACAGGATACTGCGCTGCGCATCCACGACATAGAGGGAGACGCGAAACAAGGGAAGCTGCTCAAGGGCAAAGGGCTGATGCAACGCGGTGCGGATCTGCTCACGGATGTCGGCCAGGGGGTCCGCCGTGGCGGCCACCGGGCGGATGTCGAGGGTGAAGGGCAGATCATCGACAATAACCTGGCGCGGTTCACCCTGAATGGTGATAAAGCGCGTGCGTAACGCCGCGTGGCGTCTGATCGCCCGGCGGAAAGCCTCCTCCAGAAAATCCGTATTCAGCGGCCCCTCAAGAACAAAGGCACCGACGGTATTGTAGGCCACCGAGTCTTTTTGCACCTGCTGATGCAGCCACAACCCCTTCTGTCCCTCGGACAGAGGGTCATGGTCCGCCGGGGGATATGGTCTGACATCAAATGCGGGTGCGCCTTCCCTGGCAACCGCCAGATGCGCGGCCAGGAGACGGGGGGTGGGATGCTGATAAACGGCCTTCAACGCCGGTCGCCACCCCAGCTGCTGCTGGATCAACCCCGCCAGCCTCACCACTTTCAGGCTGTGTCCGCCCCGACTGAAAAAATCATCATCGGCGGCGACTGCCGGAAGGTCCAGGGCGCGGGCGAAGAGCCCGGCCATTGTCCGTGTGTCTTCCTCCCTTTCCGGCGATTGCACCTGTGAGCCTGCCGACGGTAACGGCGTCTGCTCATTTTTTTTGGCGGCAACAGCTGCCGATGCGGCGCCTTGCGTCATCCTGCTGTCGAGGATAGCAGCGGCGATCCCATCTTCCTCCGTAGCAAGACATCCCAGATAAAACGACAGCGCCTCGGCCAGCCGGTCGATAGTCTCCACCTTGATCCGGCGGGAATCAAAGGTAAAGGTGATCCCGAGGGTTCCGCCATGGGGAAAGACCAGGATCTCCAGGGGGTAGTGGGTATGCTCGAAAAAGCGGATATTGCTGATGAACGCCTCGTCCCGGGGTGGTGCCTCCGGCGCGGAGAGTAACTTCTTCGCCTCTTCTTCGAGGGGGTAGTTTTCAAAAATGAGCAGATGATCAAAGAGGGGGTTGCCCGTTGACTGCCGCAGCTGTGCCAGATCAATCTGCTGGTGGCCCGTCGCCGCCAGTACCGTCTCCTGCAGGGCGCGGGCCAGATCGCGCAGGGTCTGCCGCCCCTGGATACGGAAAGGAACGGGCAGGGAGGTGATAAACAGGCCAACCACCTCATCCATGTTCGCCAGATCTTCCGGTCGGCCGGAAAAGGTGGCTCCTATCAGCCCCTCATGCTGCCGGCCGTACTCCGCCAGGGTCAGCGCCCAGGCACAGAGAAACAGGCTGTTCAGGGTCACGCCGCAGCGGGCGCAGCAGCCGGCAAGCTGCGCAGTAAGGTCCGTCGTCAGTTGCAGCTGACGGGATTCACTGGCAAAGGACCCGGTGTCTGCAGTGGCATCGGCCAGCAAAATCGGTGGCGGCGCATCTCTCAGGACGTCCTGCCGATAGCCCTCAGTCGCGGCGCTGTCCTGATGTCGGCACCAGGCGATAAAATCAGGAAAATCCGCCTTTTTCCGGGGTAGCCCAGATCCACGCAGAAAAGCGGCGGCTTCCTTGAGGAGAATGCCGATACTCCAGCCATCCACCAGCAGATGATGAAAAGTCCAGATCAGTTCCCGGCGTGCGGGACCGCACCGGACCAGCAGCAAGCGCATGAGGGGACTGTGGTCGGTCAGCTGGATCGCCGCGCGTTCGGCCGCGGCCAGCTCATCGAGTTTGGCGGTCAGGGCTTCCGGGTCCTCTGCGCTTAGGGTCAGTTGCTGAAAGAGGGGGCGCGTTCCTGCGTCAATACGCTGTCGCGGCGCTTCACCGTCAAGAACGACAGTGGCCCTGAGCATGGCGTGCCGGCTGCCGAGGGCGTCGACCATCCGGTGCAGTTCATCAGCCCGCACCGGGCCATGCAGGGTGCATCGTGCCTGATTGATGTAGGCGCCTGCCAACGGGTCGAGGAGACTGTGAAAGAGCATCCCCTGCTGGGTGGTTGTCAACGGCAGCAGCTGACTGTCAGTGCTGTCCCCTGACGACGTCGCCCCAGCGGAAGACGGCGTGTCCCCCGCTGGGGACTGCTGCTGCAGCCAGTGGGCCAGGGAACGAACAGTCGGATGGGTGAAAATGTCCCTCACCCTTAAGGACAGGCCCTGTTCACGCCCCCGGGCGACGATGAGGACCGCCCGGACGGAATCACCGCCGCAGACAAAAAAGTTGTCTTCAGGATCAAGGTCGGGGCGATCCAGCACCTCGGCAAAAACCGTCAGCAGAAGAGCTTCCAGTTTATCCGGAAGGGGACTGGCAGGCTCCGGCTCAGCGCCCGCAGTCGCCGCCGCTGACGGTGATGGCAGGGCCTTCCGGTCGATTTTGCCGCTGGTATTCAGGGGCATCTGCTCCAGACAGGTATAAAAGCCCGGCACCATGTAAGGCGGCAGATTCCTGGCCAGATGCCCGCGTAAATCGTCGACGGAAGGCGGTGTCGCCTGCGGCTGCAGCGTATAGTAAGCGGCCAGATCCATCACCTCGCTGCTGTCGGCCGCGGTGATGGTTGTTACTGCCGCCAGGGCGATGGCCGCATGGGTTGCCAGGCAGTTTTCAATCTCCTGCAGTTCAATGCGGTAGCCGTGGAGCTTGATCTGATCGTCAGATCGTCCGAGAAACTCCAGGCAGCCCTCCTCCGTCAGCCGGGCCAGATCACCTGTGGCGTAAATCGTCTGTCGGCTGTCCCAGGGGGGGGTGACAAACTTCGCGGCCGTCAATTCCGGACGGTTGATATAGCCGCGCCCGACACCGGCACCACCGATAAAAAGCTCACCGACCATTCCCGGTGCTACGGGCTGGCGCAACCTGTCAAGAAGATAGACCTGTTCATTGAGCAGGGGCGTGCCGATCAGGGGACGGGAGGTACCGTTGATCAGGCGGCTCGTTGACCAGATGGTGGTCTCCGTCGGCCCGTAGACATTAAAGACATGAAAAGGGCTGTCCTTCAGCCGGGCAAACAGATCATCAGGAAAAGCCTCGCCACCGACAAGCAGGGTGCGCAGACTGTCGGGAAAGGTGTCCTCACCACACAGCTGCAGGAGCAATTTCAACCGCGAGGGGGTGGTCTGAAAGGCGGTGACCTCATGTTTTCGCATCAATTCCGCCAGGGGCGCGATATCCAGGTTGTCATCCTCCGTAGCCAGGACAATGCGGGTTCCGGTAAGCAGACAGGAGATGATCTCCAGAACCGAAATATCGAAGGTCAAGGTTGTCACCGCCAGCAGGGTATCCCGGTCGGTGATCTTGTAGATATGCGGCAGGTTTTCCGTCATGCTGATGACATTGCCGTGGCTGATCATCACCCCTTTGGGTTTGCCCGTGGAGCCGGATGTGAACATGATGTAGGCCAGATGATGGGGCGCCAGCTCCCCGGGTGGCGTTATCGCTGAGGCGTTCGGCTGCGCTGCCCCATCTTCGGCGACGATGACCGGCAGGAGACAGTCCTTCACCCACGAATCCGCCGCGTAGGCGCGACTGACAACAACGCCTCTGGCGCCGCTGTCGTCAAGGATGTCGTTACGTCGCTCGGGGGGGAACTCCATGGACACGGGGACATAGGCCGCACCGGTTTTGAGAATGGCCAGCAGCGCGGCAACGGCATAGGGGCTGCGCTCCATGAACAAGGCGATACGGTCATCGACAGCAGGTTGCAGCTGGCGGATCAGAGCCGCGGCCAGAGCATCGGAGGTTTCGTCCAGCCAGCGGCGGGAGTAGTCTGTGCCGCAGCAGACCAGGGCGGTGGACTCCGGTGACCGGGCAACACACTGCCGCCACAACCGGGGGATGGTGGCCTCCTCCGGCCAGGGCGCCCGGGTCGCGTTGAGCTGCCGCAGCCTCTCCTGCTCAGCGGCCGTGAGCAGATCAAACTGTCGCAACGCCCATTGCGGTTTGTCAACAACAGCCCGCAACAGCTGTTCCAGGCGGGTGGCCATGAGGCTGAGGGTTTCCCTGGTGAACAAGGTGGTGGCGTATTCAAAGCGACATTGCAACTCATCACCAAGGTCGATGACCTCCAGGGTCACGTCGAACATGGCGGTCTGCTTGTTGTAGGGGTAGGGCGCGACAAAGGACTCGCCGAGGCGGACGCCGCGGTCACGTCCGTTTTCGTAGATAAACATGACATCGAACAGCGGATTGCGGCCGAGATCCCGTGGCAGCTGCAGCTGGCGGATGAGATCATCCAGGGGATAGCGCCCCTGCTCATAGGCCTCCAGGAAACGTGTCTGCACCCTGTGCACGAGATCGGCAAAAGCGACCTCCGGATCAAGATCGAGGACCAGGGGCAGGGTGTTGGCGAACATCCCCGCAGCCCCCCTGTCCTCGGCACTGCGGACATCGACGGGGATTCCCACACACAGACGCGATTCACCGCTGCAGCGCTGCAGCAGCACGGCAAAGGCCGCCAGCAGCAGCGAGAACAGTGAAACATGACCGGCGCGGGCGCTCTGCTTCAGGTGGGCCGTCAAGTCAGGGGCAATCGTAAAGAACAGGTTGTCTCCCAGGTAATCCTGAAACTCGGGTCGGGGTCGTCCCCCCTGCAGGTTCAAAGGCGGTACCGGTGGATCGAATTGCTTCAGCCAGAAATCCTGCCTGGCCGGATACTCCGGACTCCGGCGAAAAGACTCTTCAGCGGCGACAAAATCGGCGTAGCTTCGCGCTTTGGGTTCGGGCAGTTCCCTGCCGTCAAGAAGCAGGCCTAGCTCCTGCAGAAAGGTGTTGAGGGCCAGACCGTCGGCCACCAGGTGATGGAAATCAAACACCAGCAGGGCGCGATCGTCCTTCAGGGTGAAGAGCCCGGCCCGCAGCAGCAGATCCTTTTCCAGGTCAAAGGGGCGGACAAAATTATCAACAACAGCATCGATACTCTCCGTATCGATGCTGTTCTGTTCCAGGGTCAGGGTTCGCGTTGGCTGGTACTGCTGCAGGGGGTGGCGACGATCCAGGGTGAATGCCGTCGTCAGCACGGGATGGCGCCTGATCAGGGTGTTGATGGCCTTTTCGAGCTGCTTCGCTGAAGGCGGCGTGTCCAGGACAAAAGCCAGGGGCAGGTTGTAGAGGGTCTTGCATTCACTGAGCTGATCAAAGACATAGAGTCGCTGCTGGGCGCTTGCCAGGGGGAAGGCGGTATCCGGCGCATGTGAACTTGTTTCTGTTTTTGTCGAATCCGGCTTGAGGGCGAAGGGAAAACCGCCGGCCCGCAGCTCACGCACAGACTCCTTGATGGCCGACAGAATCCTGTCCATATCGTCGCGGGTGTGGGCCACGCTTAAAAAACAGATGCGTTTTTCCCAGGTATAGACCCCCCTGTCCATAAGCAGATAGAAAAACAGATCGATCTCCAGGGGGTTCAGAGACAGGCTGTAACGGCCAAGGCCCTCAAAGCGGAACATGGAGCCGTAATGCACCAGTTTCAATGGAACCTGCTCCGCCGTGAAGAAGGCGTTGGCCTCCTCGGCCAGATACGACAGCAGGGCGTTGACCCGCTCCTGCAACTGCGGGCCCTCAGCGGCGATAAAACGCAGACCGGCCCGGGTTGCCGCCAGGGCCAGGGGGTGCTTGAGGTAGGTGCCGCCAAAGAAGGTCACCTCGTCACCGGGATGGCTGTTGTCACCAAAGTTCCAGCTGCCGCCGTCAATAGCGTCCAGATAGCGTTTGTCACCACAGATCAGACTCAGGGGCAGGCCACCGCCCACCGCCTTGCCATAGATGACCATGTCGGCGCGAATATCGAAGAGGTGCTGGGCGCCGCCGGGATGCATGCGGAAACCGGTGATGGTCTCGTCGAATATCAGGGGGATCCCGGCCGTACGGGTCAGCTCGCGCAGATCCTTGAGAAACGCGACAGGCACCAGGTCGGGCTTGCGACTTTGCACCGGCTCCACCAGCACCGCGGCCAGTTCGTCCCGGACCTCAGCAATCCTCTCCAGAGCGGCCTCGTCGCCGTAATGCAGAACCAGCACATCGGCAACCATGGCGCCGGGCACCCCGGCCGCCGCGGGGTGGGTCACGCCATCCATGTCAACCGCCAGGACACTGTCGTAGGTGCCGTGATAGGAGTTGGCAAAGATGACAATCTTCCGGCGACCGGTGACCGCCCGCGCCAGACGCAGGGAGACCATCACCGCTTCCGAGCCGCTGCCACAAAAGGCCACCCGTTCGACCCCCGTCAACTGACAGACGAGATCGGCGATTTCTCCCGCCAGCAGCGACTGGGGCCCCAGCTCGAAACCGAGACGCAGCTGCTCTTCCACCGCAGCCACAACCTGTGGATGGCGATGGCCGAGGAAACCGACGCCATAGCCCATGGCGATATCGATATAGTGATTACCGTCAATGTCGGTGAAGTGCGCACCCTGGGACTGACGGGCGATAATGGGGTAGATCAGCTCTTTGATGCTCTGCTTGTAGCCGAGGGACTTGATCCAGTCGGCCAGTTGCGTGCGATGCTTCTGGGCCTCCTTCTTTGACTTTCCGGTTTTGTCGTTGAAGCGCCGGCTGAAGGCGGCGATAAAAGCCTTTTGTTCGGGACTGAGGGGATCTTCCTGCAGACGCATGGAACGAAAGCCCGAGCCTGCCGACAGGGGGCAGTCCGGCGGAATCTCCCGGGTTGCGACAGACGCGGATCCTGTGCCCTGAAGCGCCTGCAGGGTGGTCAGTTGCTGATCGAACACCTGGCGCAGGGTATCGATCTGCTGCTGCATCAGCGCGCTGACCCCCTTGTCCGTGATCAGTTCATCTCCGGCAACCCCCAGGGAAAACGGCTTCAGGGCCGTATCTGCAACGGGGGCGGCTACAGGTACGGACACCTTTTTTTTGAGTTTTTGAGCAATTTTGTCGAGACTGTTGAGTTCTTCATAGAGCTGGGCCAGGGTGATGGACACCTGAAATGTCTTTTCAATCTGTTGCCGCAACTGCACCAGCATCAGGGAATCGAGACCCAGATCGAGCAGATTGGCGGCCGGGTCGATGTCTGACCGGTCCTTCCAGGTAATGGTGTGCACCAGCTCGATCAGGGCATCAAGGTTGTCCGATCTTTCATCAGCTGGTGGTGTCCCGGCTGCGGTTGACGCGTGAAGGGGTTGCTGCATGGTACGGAATCCTTCCGGAAGATAACGGTGGAGCCTGCTCCCCGGAGTTGCGGGCAGGTCGACCAGAGGCTGGGGAAAGGGTTGAAAAACAGCCGGCCAATCGATGGCAAACCCTTTGAGGTAAAGTTCCTTGAGGCCCTCAAAGGTGACACCCAGGCCGGCTCTGCTGCGTGAGGCTGTCGTCACCAGGGCGAAATCAGCAGCAGCTGTTTGCTGCCTGATCAGGCTGGTCAGGACAGAGGATGGGCCGATTTCGATAAAGGCATCGATGCCCATCTCCACGGCGGTCTGCAGACAGCGGGAAAAATTGACGGGTTGGCGTAAATGCTCCTGCCAGTAGCGGGCGCTGAAGGGCTGTTCCTCTCCAAACAGCCTGCCCGTCAGATTGGACAGAACGGGAATACGCGGGGGCGCATAAGTGAGAGTCCGGCAAAAGGCGTGAAAGGGCTCAAGGGCCGGCTCGATAAAACGGCTGTGGGAGGCAAAATGAATGGCCAGGGGTTTGTGATCGATGCGGCGCTGACGAAGCTGACAAGCCAGGGCGTCAAGATCCTCGGCGCTGCCGGCAACAACCAGCTGTTCCGGGCTGTTCACCACCGCCAGGTCAATGGCGGGAAATTCAGCAAGGAGCACATCAAGGGTTGCTTCATGGCAAAAGACGGTCATCATCCGTCCCTGAACGGGCAGGGAGCTGGTCAGCTCACCCCGCTTGCAGATCAAATCGACGGTATCGTTCAGACTCATGACCCCGGCCAGACCGGCGGCGATGTATTCCCCCAGGCTGTGGCCGATGAGCAGGTCGGGCCTGACTCCCCAGTGGTGCCACAGGCGAAAAGCACCCGAGGCAAAACAGAAATAAGACAGTTGCGCGTAGGGGCTGGCATCGATATCCGGAGCGTCGCTTCCCGTCTCTCCATCCGGATAGACCACCGGTTTAATCTCATAGCCGCGCGCCGCGCAAACGGCGGCACATTCGTCAAAACCGCTGCGAAAGGCCTGGTACTGCCGGTACAGGTCGGCACCCATGGCCACGTATTGCGTACCCTGACCCGGCAGCAGCATGGCCACCCTGCCTCTTTGCCGGCCGCAGGCACGCACCGGCTCACGCCCGCCGGCCAGGGCCTCCAGCTTGTTTCTGAGCTGCTTTTTGTCCGTCGTCACCATGGCCGCCCGCCAGGGGTGCTGATCACGCCCTGAAAGCTGGGTTTTGCTGATACCGGCATGCCAGGGCAGCTGCTCGGCATCCAGGGCGGTGACATAGCGGGCGGCGAGACGGCGCAGGGCGTCTTCACTTGTTGCCGACAAAGCCCACAGCAGAGGTCCCGAGATCTCGGTTTCCGGCGCCTGGGTGGCCGCTTCAGGCATGGCGATGACCACATGGGCGTTGGTACCGCTGTAGCCAAAGGAGCTGATGCCGGCCAGCAGCGGGCGTCCCGGCAGCGGGGTCGGCTGCGCCGATGCCGCCAGCGGGATGTTCTGCCAATCGATATGGGAAGAAGGGCTGCTCAGCCCGCGGATGCCGCTGACAGCGCCCCGGCGCAGGTCGGCAATCACCTTGATCAGACCGGCGACCCCGGCACAGGCCTCCAGATGCCCCAGCCGTGACTTGAGGGCCCCCAGGACGATGGGCGACAAAGCCCTGTCACGATCATGAAAGGCCTCCGCCAGGGCAGCAGCCTCAATGGGATCGCCCAGAGGGGTGCCGGTGCCGTGGGTTTCGATGACGCTGATATCATTGGCGCTGACTCCGGCCACGTCCAGGGCCTGTCGCACCAGGCGGGTCTGGGCGGCGCCACTGGGAGCGGTCAAACCGTTGCTGCGCCCATCCTGATTGACGGCGGAGCCGCGAATGACGGCATGGATACGATTCTTGTCGGCGACAGCTGCGGACAAAGGCTTGAGGAGCAGCAGAGCACAGCCTTCACCACGGACGTAACCGTTGGCGTCAGCATTGAAGGCATGGCAGGTGGCCGTCGGCGAGAGGGCGCCGATTGCCCGCATGGAGGCGAACAGACGCGGGCTGAGGATCAGATTGACGCCACCGGCCAGAGCCAGAGAGCAATCCCCGTTGCGCAGGGCCTGACAGGCCTGATGAATCGCCACCAGTGAAGAGGAGCAGGCCGTGTCGATGGAGACCGACGGGCCCTGAAAGTCAAAACAGTAGCTGATCCGCCCGCTGGCGGTATTGAACATGTTCCCCGTGGCCGTGTAGGGCGACACCTCAGGCTGACGGTAGCTGAATTCCTTGAAGTCATCCGTACTGATCCCCAGATAGACGCCGACATCCTTACCGCGCAGGGAGGAGGGAGGAATATTGGCATCTTCCAGGGTGCCCCTGGCGATCTCCAGCAGCAGCCGTTGCTGCGGATCAAGCTCACTGGCTTCTCCGGCCGAGATCTGAAAGGCCGGCGCATCAAAGGTCCAGATATCCCGCTGAAGAAAGGCCGCCTTTTCCCCCTGCAGCCAGGGACGGTCCGCCGGAGCGTCGGTAACGGCACTGGTATCCCGCTGCAGAAACGCCTGCAGTTCCTCGACCGTCGTCAGGTCGGGGGGCAGGTGAAAGGCCATGCCGATGACAGCGACCGGTTCCCTGGCCTCCCTGCTGCGCTGGGTCTCGCCAGGCGTCGGCGACTGAGCCCCGCCGTGGGGTAAAGCCCGGGCAAATTCGGCCACCCTGGGATACCGAAAAAAAAGATCGGGCGGAATTGCTCTGCCCAGGGCGTGGGTCAGTCGGGTCGACAGGGCGAGGATCTGCGCCGAGGTGATTCCCAGATCAAGCCAGGTGCTGTCCGCATCGAAATCGGGTTGTTGTCCGGTAATCTCCGCCAGGACCGTGAGCAGCCGGGACTCGATCTCCTCGGTGGTCCCGACCTCTGGCGTATCTGCCCGGACTGCGGTCGGCTGCGTCTCGAGATCGGCAAGCAGTTGCCGGTAGTGCCTGGCCTCATCCAGCTCACCATCGGCGGAAACCAGCAGCCGGCCAGGAGACTGGCCTGCCACAAGGTCTGTGCGCATATCGAAACCGAGAAGGGACTGGGGAGCAATTTCCACAAGGGTGTCCGGCTCGTCCTGCTCAAGCAGATGGGCAAAGGCCTGATGGAAACGGACCGGTTGACGGATATGTCGTTGCCAGTATTCGGCATTCCAGGGGCCGGAATAGAGGTCGCCGGTCAGGGCCGAATAGTAGGCACAGGCGGCGGAGCCTGGTGTGAGAGCAGCAAGTTCACGGGCAAAACGCTCCAGGTGGGGATCAAGATGGGCGCTGTGAAAGGCGATACTGGTGCGTGGACGCCGGCAGAAGATCTTCTGCTGTTCCAGTTGTTTCTGCACCAGCTCAATGTCTTCACTGTCACCACTTATGACTATGGCGGCATGACTGTTCCACGCGGCGATGGAGATTCCTGAATAGGTTTTACGCAGATCCTCGGCCCGCCCTTCGTCCAGGGCGGCATAGAGCATGGCACCCCGGTTTTTGACAGCCTCGATCAACCGGCAGTGGGCTTCCACCAGAGTGACCGCGTCCGCGTCGGTCAGAATGCCCGCGCACCAGGCGGCAGCAACCTCGCCGGAACTGTGGCCGAGAACAGCACCCGGGGTTATGGCGGCCGCGCGCAGCAGCTCGACATAGGCGGCCTGGTAACTGAAGGTCAGACGATGGGCAGTGGCGGAGCACTGCAACCGGGCCTCGTCACCCTGCAGCAGGGTCGTGATGAGATCGGGGCAGCCGGACTGCTGAAACAGGTCGTGAAACCTCTCGAAGGTCTGGCGAAACAGGGGCTGATTGTGGTAAAGGCTGCGCCCCATGCCCGCCCACTGGGCACCCAGCCCGCTGAAAATGTAGACCGGCTTTTGCATAAATTCAGGACATCGAATCTGTGGTGTCCTGCTGGATGACACCACATTCCAGGGTGAGCAGGTGATCGGCGACATCGAAGTAACGATCATCGTGACTGATGGCGATAATGGTTTTGCCGGCCGCCTTCAGTTGCGGCAGAAAAGTGCGATAGTAGTATTCGCGAAAGGCCGGATCCTGATCCGCGGCAACCTCGTCAAAAAGGCAGACGGGGCGATCCTCGATCATGGCATTGACCAGGGCGATGCGCTTGCGTTGCCCGGTGGACAGATCCAGGGTTTCAAAACCCTGTTCCTGGCTGTAACCGGTCTTGTCGGCGATATGGAATTGCTGCAGCAAGGCCTCGATGCGTTCCGCCTCAACCTGGCGATAGCCGTAAAGGCGATCGAACAGGTGAAAGTCGGTAAAAATCACGGAAAACAGGGAACGATAGCCGTGGTACAGGGAACGGGTCACCGTCGTCCCGTCAACCTTGATGGCGCCGCCCTGAGGAAAGTACAGACCGGCAAGCAGTTTCATCAGGGTGGTTTTGCCGCTGCCGTTACCACCGGTGACAAAGAGAATCTCCCCCTGCTTGATGGACAGGTTGAGGGGACCCAGCTGAAACAGGGCATGGGCGTTCTTCTGATAACTGTAACTGACATTCTCCAGCCTGATTTCCTGGAAACGCTGGATCATGGCCGGCCGCGATGAGGATGTCCGGTCATCGGCATCCTGCAGGTTTTTTTCCAGTAGATTCAGATCTTCGATGGCCATGCGTGCTTTTGACAGCATGGGAATGGAATCAACAATGATGCCGATGGGTCCGGATATGAACAGCACAACAGCGACAATGGCGATGGTCGTTTCCGGAGTGGTCAGATTGTAGGTCGGCAGCAGAAAAGCGATACAGCCGATGAGCATGAAAAACAGGGTCTGGGAGAGAATGATGGAGGAGACAAAGCCTTTTTCCGTCTCATTCTTCAGGGTCTTGCCGTCGTCTCTGTTGGTGGCGAGGAAGTGCTGATAGATATCCTGATGCTTGCCGGCGTTGACCTTCAGCTCTTTGAAGCCGGAGAGGAAATGGCCGAGGAGGGTAAAAAACCGGGTTTCATTGATTTTATAACGGCGCAGGGCCTGAGCCGTCTGACGCTGAAAAACCTGGTAGATGGAAATACCGACAATCAGCGCCAGGACAGTAATCCAGAACGCCGCCGGCGACAGAAAGTAAACGTAGACAGCTGAACACAGCAACATCACGGCACCGGATGCGGCTGATACCGCCATTCGTGATGATTCGTAAATGATTTCGCTGTTTTCCACCAGGCTGCGGTAGATGGTCTGGGAGCCGATTTTGTCGAAACTGTCAAGGCTGAGGTTGTTGACCTGTCCGATAAGCCGGGTATGGGTGGCGGAAAGGTTCGCCTGCACCAGCTGCGCGGTAGAGAGCAGGGCGAAACGTTTCGACAGGATATAGATAAAGATGCACAGCAGAAACAGCAGAAAATGGCGGATGCTGATCTCGGAAAAATCGCTGGCGACGGTGTTGACAATCACCATGAACAGGGCGTTGGCGACCCCGGCGATGAGACTGGCGGCAACGATCCGGACCCGCTGATGACCCGCATCCTTGAACAGAAAATGGTAGATGGACAAATCCATGGACATCCTTAGTTAACAGTTGGTTGTTCAGCATAGTTCAGAGCGCAGGAGCGAAAGCCCGGTGTCAAGGGCGTCCGGTGCCACAGATGGCGACGATCGAAGGCCAGGACCGCGAAAAGTGACCCCTGGCAGGGGGCTTTCGATCCTGCGCTGAATGATTCAACTACTCCGTTTTCAAGATTGTCCCCGGTATGATCGGGTAGTTTTTCTGCGGATAGATGCTGCGCAGCACCG
>CALFFB010000152.1 GCA_937958075.1 uncultured Geobacteraceae bacterium
CCGCCCTTTCACGGCGGCGACGGGGGTTCGAATCCCCCTGGGGACGCCAAAACAATAAGCCTCATCGCGTAAGCGGTGGGGCTTTTGTTTTGTTGCACTGTCGGGATTCGAAGCGAAGCGAGCGCTGACTTGATGTCAGATAAGCGGCCAGGACGGCCGCGTCAGCGAGTGGAGGGGAATCCGATTCTGGAGAAAGATGCTGGGGGTTGTTGAATGAACCATCTTCAGAGGATACTGTAAAGAGAACAATATCGTTGACACCTATTCTACGGAAGCTACTGCATGACCATTATTTCCGAAATCCTCTCCATCGCCCTGACAGCGTCCCCCTGGCTACTGATCGGTTTTTTTGCTGCCGGGCTGATCAAGGCCTTTGTCCCTGACGATGTATTGCAGCGCCTTGTTGGCGGATCCGGACTGAAGGGCATCGCTCGAGCGGCGGTCATCGGTGCTCCCTTGCCCCTGTGCTCCTGCGGCGCGATTCCTACGGCTCTGGCGCTGCACCGAGGTGGTGCCGGTCGTGGACCCACCACCGCCTTTCTCATCGGCACACCAGGCATTGGGGTTGACTCCCTCGCCATCACCTATGCCCTGCTCGGCCCTTTCATGGCTCTGGCACGGGCGAGTGGTGCTGTGATCACCGCAATAGCAACCGGCTTGCTGGTAGCCATAACGGACAGGTCTCAAAACAACCTCATTTCGGCATACGAACAGAAAGTACCAGTAACAACATCCTGCAAAAAGTCCTGTGCATGCTCATCCACACCGCAACGTCCCGACCGCCTTCCCGTTTTCCGTCGCTTGCGCAGCGGCATGGGTTACGCTTTCGGCGAGTTGATGGCAGATATCCGCCTCTGGCTGCTGATCGGCCTGGTTCTGGCGGGTGCCCTCCTGGCCCTGGTGCCGCCCCAATCTCTTGCCACTTACGGCAGTGGTCTCTGGCCGATGTTGCTCATGGCCGTAATCGGCGTCCCTGTGTATATCTGCGCCACTGCCGCAACGCCCATAGCTGCAGCTATGCTCATAGCCGGCGTCTCTCCCGGTACGGTTCTGGTCTTCCTGCTGGCCGGCCCCATCACCAGCCTGGCTACCCTGGGCATCCTGCGCCGGGAGTTGGGGAACCCTGCCCTTACCTGCTACCTGACCGGCATCATGGCAACCTCTCTGTTCCTCGGACTAGTGGTCGATGGAGTTGTCCGCAGTCTGAACATCCATATTCCGGCACAGATTGGCAACCTGCAGGAGCTGTTGCCCCTATGGCTGGAGTGGAGTGCCCTGGCTCTCTTGCTTCTTACATCTCTGCCCTCGGCTCAGCGGAAACTCCACCGTATGGCCTCAGCCCGTAAATAACGCAAGAGTGCAGATCATTTGGGTGACTGTTTCCGCTAGAGCCAGGTGACGCACAACTCTTTGACCAGATGAACGAAACCATCAAAATCAACCGGCTTGATCAGATAGTCATCTGCATCACAAGCGTGAGCTTTTGATTTATCTTCTTCGGCTCCAGAGGTTGTCAACATCACCACAGGCAATGACTGAAGGTCTGGATCTTTCTTGACGACAGCCAGCACCTCAAGCCCGTTCACCAGGGGCATTCGCAAATCAAGGAGGACCAGATCAGGCCTTGGAGATTCACCGGGGTTTTGATAGGAGCCGCGATGATAGAGATAATCCAGCGCATCCTTACCATTGCTGACCTGCCTGACCTGGACGTTGGCAGAATTGAGTCGAATCGCGGCACTGACGATTTCCGCGTGAGCGAGCTCGTCTTCGGCGTGCAATATGACCTTGGCTCTTTCATCCGTCATGACGATTCACCCCCTGTTGACCAACAGCAGCGGGAAGCGTGAAGTAGAAGCAGCTCCCCCGGTCAGTTGCGGCCGATTCAACCCAGATACGCCCCCCATAGATGGAGATGATTTTTTTCACCAGAGCCAGTCCCAGCCCGGTGCCTTCGCTTGCCGGATTAATCTGGGAAAAAAGACCGAAAATGCGCTGGTGCTGTTCCGGTGCGATGCCCATGCCGTTATCCCGAACGTAAAACACAAGGTCCCGCATCTGATCCACGACCCCGACTTCAATGACAGGCCGGGGCTGACCCCCCATATATTTTACGGCATTCTCAATCAGATTCTGCCAGATACGTCCGAAATGCAGAGGATCTCCGTATAGGGATTGGGGCATATCACCAACATCCACCTGCACGTCGCTCCGCGTTAAAATGCCTGCCAGTGCCGTCAAGCACTCGTCCACCACTTGCCCGACAGGCCGGGTCTGGCTTACGGAATGACTTCTGCTGACTCGCGAATATTGAAGCAATGCTTCGAGAAGCTGCTCCATCCTGGCGGAAGCCTTGTCGATAAAATCCAGTGAATTTCTGATTTTTTGCTGATCCCCTTTCTGTACATCTCCGCGCAACAGCTCAACAAAGGACCGGATGGTAATCAGAGGACTTTTCAGGTCATGGGAAACACTGTAGACAAATTGCTCCATTTCAACTTTTTGATGGATCAAGCGCTCCTCGGCGCTGAAACGCTCAATGACCTCGGCAATGGGTGTCGTCAGCGCCTCAAGGGTTTGAATTGTTGTCAGCGGCAGCAATTGGGTCCGCTTGTCCGCCAGATGAATCAGACCGATAACAACGCCCTGTTTACGTATCGGGACCAGGGCAAGTGAGCCAAAACCACAGTCGATACACTTGCCCCGATACAAACCTGCCTCTTCTGTCGTAAGGGTTTCACCGAAAGCCTGTAGATCATTGGTCAGAATCGAGCCGTTTTCGGTTAGAAGAGGCTGATCCACCGGAAGCGTTTCATTATTGACAATGCGGATGCAGCCACATTGATGCTCGCGCAGCGACAACCAGTTTTCATGTTCCCAGAATTCCTGTGAAAACCCGATATAGGCTTCATAGGGCATGTACGCGTCCGGATTCACAATACGAATGCCGACACACTCACAACGGGTCCATTCGTGCAATCGGCCAACCACAGCGGTCACAAAATCGTGGCGCAGGTGTGTGTCGGAAAAAAGATCAGCAATGAAAGAAAGCTGCTCCGGAAAAGAATGACCTGCCATGAGTGCCCCCTGCTTGTCGCGGCAAGATTGCCTCTAAAGGATCAATATAACGGTGCCACAGGGGTTCAGCGAAAAGCATTCCCGATACCAGCAGGGTCATTTGGAGCTTATTGATGTTTGACGAAGAACCAGTAAAAAGCACTCCGGCAACCCGGCTGTCCCCGAGGGACCCGTGGCTTTGCGTCACCGGGTTGCCCCGGCTTTGCCCTTGTTAAAGAAAGGTGTATCTGGTGATTTCGAAAGAGTACCACACAAAACTGTTATTACAATTGAATTGAGTATTTAAGTTTTAATTAAAAAAAAAGGGGGGGGGTCCGACATAAATGAGCAGGGACTATCGCTGACCCCACGACCGCGCCCCCCCTCCAGCTTTATGCCCGCCACGTCGAGCCGCCACGACAAAGACCCTTTTCGGA
>CALFFB010000153.1 GCA_937958075.1 uncultured Geobacteraceae bacterium
CCCTGACCACCCCGCAGGAGAACCGGATCGACCGGCCGGTGCCCATCGTCCTGTAAGAGCACACCAGAAGACTTCACCTTCGAGCGTTTATCATCCCCCAGGTACCGGATTGCGCTGCTCGCAGGGCACCGCCGTCTGGCACAGACCGCAGGGGGTCACATGCTGCCCACAGAGTTCATGGGCGTAGGGTGCGGTAATGGTCCGGATATAGTCATGACACGCGGGCTTGTCGTGACCTTGTGGGGAGATGGCATCAACCGGACAGCGCTTGATGCAGGCACCGCAGGTCCCTTTTGCATAAAACAGACAGTTGGCGGTGTGGGATGAGGCGGTCCGCGGCGTCACCTCAAGGTCACACTCCACGATCACGGAACCGATACGCACCGCCTTGCCCGCTTCGGTAATCAGCCCGTCGGACAGGCCGAAGGTCCCCAGGCCGGCGGCATAAGCGGCGTGCCGTTCCGACCAGTTGGAACACAGGCCGGCCTGGGGTGTCTGCCGGTACGCCCAGGCGGGCAGCAAACTTGGAGCCGCCGCCCGGATTCCCGTATCCCTGAACTCCGCCACCAGGGTCCGGCGCAACCACTCATTGAACTGTTCGCCGTAGTGGCGTGACAGGACCCAGCGCCTGGCCGGCAGCTTGTCCTGCTGACGCTGCTCCTGCAGGGTCGTGCGCGTCTGCGGCAGAATCCAGCTGAGCACGCGCAGCCTCTCCGGCGAAAAAACCACATCCGGGCAGGCGCAGGCCATCGCCTCTGCCGGGGTCCAGTGCACCTCACCAATCACCTGTTTATATTCCGTAAACAGCGGGTCATCCCCGGCCGCGACACCAACCAGAGGTTCCCCCCAGGCCGGTTCATCAAGATCGTGGAGATGATTATTGGCGGACCGAGTCACCAGTCGGACAATGCGATCCGTCCAGAAGCGCTTCTGCTCTGCAGGTGTCATGGGAACCTCCGATAACAGATTACCTGATACGATCTCCAACGCCTCTTCCGATAACAGTCTGCAGGATAAAACAAAAATAGCGGGAAACCGTCAGTTCCCGGATCATCCTGGCATCTGTCTCGGCCAGCAACTCCGGTGTTGACATGTCTATATTGTTGATTTGCGCCAGCCCGGTAATCCCCGGCCTGATAGCGTAGACCCCCAGCCTTTCCCGTGCTTCAATCAACTCTTCCTGACTGAACAGACAGGGGCGGGGACCGACCAGGCTCATGTCACCCGTTAAAACATTCCACAATTGGGGCAGCTCGTCCAGTTTGCTTTTACGCAGAAAACGTCCGAACCCAGTGATAGCCATACCATCTGCCAGATGGCTGGCAACGGAAGGAGCATCGCGTCTCATGGTCCGAAACTTAAGCAGAACAAAGGGCTTTTTCTCCCTGCCGACACGCTCCTGGCAAAAGAGCGGCGCCCCCGTATCAAACAGACCAAGCAGGGCGATAATCCCCATTATCGGAAACGCCAGAACCAGCCCGATGCCTGCCAGACAGATATCAAAAAAACGCAAAACGCCGGCACGAAACGCATCTGGCGAAAAGGCCGGTGGCTCGGCAACACTACGCTTTATCCCCTCTGCCACCGATAAGGGAGGTTGCCAACCGAGCAGCTGACGCGCTTTAGAGCTATCGACCTGAAAGTTTCCACAAAGCTTTTGAGCCAGATGGGGCCTGCCAAGCAGCTGTGCTCCCAGCTTCAGAAAAGACGTTGGTAAAGATACCAGGCGCACCGATCTGCCCATAGCCTCTGCCGTAAGGCGTAACAGCTCGGGAGTCGACAAATCCTTGTCGTCGGACACCAGGAATGTCTCATGTGCAGCTGCCGGGTGCGCAAGGCAAAGGGCGATAAAGTCCACAAGATTGTCCATGCCGATCAGGCTGCGTTGGTTGCGGATGGAGCCGAGGGGCAGGGGCACCCCCCTGTTGATACAGTTGATCATGGCCGCAACATGGCCCCTGCCCCCGAGGCCATAAACCAGGGGAGGACGTATAATCGTCACCTCAAGACCTGTTTCGTCCGCCAGTTCATGAAGGTCTGTTTCCGCCTGATATTTGGACGAGGCATAGGCATCCTGCGGGTTGGCGGGATCATCTTCCGTCAAAACATGTCCCGGTCGGGTCTCCTCGCCGCCCACCTTGGCACTGCTCAAAAAAATGAACCGCTTGACCCCCGCGTCGGCAGCTTGCCGAGCCAGAGCGAGAGTTCCGGCAACGTTCGTTCTGAAAAGGTCGTCCGATAACCCAGACGACCTTGCAGGCACAGCCGTGCACGCAGCCAGATGAATAACCACATCCATGTCCTGCAGAACTGAAGACCACAGGGTGTCAGCGTTGATGTCATCGATCACAACAATCGACGGGTCTGCCGGATTATCCTGCTCCGCCTTCCGGCGGACAACAGGTCGCACTGCGTAGCCCTTGAGTCGAAGATGCCGGCACAGGGAACGACCAATAAACCCTGTAGCGCCGGTAATCAGGATATTCTGTGCCATAATTTTCTTGATATCTCCATGAACCGGAAACGACTCATTTAAACCCAAAACCTGCAGAAGCTGTGACTCACTGGCGTTACCGGGGAGCAATCCAGTGGACAATACAGTGCGCTGTGACGGATCAGCCCCCTTCCGGAATTTTTAACGCCTGATACAGGTAGATCATGCCGTAGATCAGCAGGGCCGCAGTCACCATACAGCCGATACAGGTTCCCGCCATGGCCAGAGCGACCCTGGGGGAGTTGACGCGCCAGCAGCGCCAGGCGAGAAAAGCCGTCAGCAATCCCATGGGGATCAGGACGATAATAAAAAGCATCAGAGCTGCTCCTCGATTCTTTCGATGGTGCGGGTCAGAATGACATGATTGACCCCCATGCCCAGGTACCCTGTCTGGCCGTAGGTGTCGTAATCTGTAATCTGACCAATTAATTCGTCGATGCCCGTTACCGTGCTTCCCTGTTCGAGACGGGCGGCAATACGCGTAATGCGTTGTGCCAGATCATCGGGCAACTCCTGGTCCCTTTGGGCAGCAAAGGTGACCTTTCGTAATGCGGCAATGTGATCCATCGTGTTATCCTTGCAGGGTGTCGACCATAACCCACCCCCCTCTCTCACTCTGAACAAGGGCGGTTTCATGACCGTTAAGTTGCTGCTGCGGCAGTTTTGCAGAACCACACGCGGTGTCTTCCTGACAGGGCTTTTTACCTTTTTTATTCCGCTAGCTGCCGGCAATCTGCACGCCGCCGAGAGCTTTACCAACTGCCTGGCCGCACTCCGTGAACTGGCTCACGACCGGGAGATCAACAGGGAAACCTTCAATCGCCTGACCAGCGACCTGACGCCGGACGCCGACACCATCGCCCGCCTTGATGATCAACCGGAACGCATCCTGACCTTTACTCAATACCGCCAACGCATAATAACCCCCGAGCGCATCCGCCGTGGTCAACAGCTTCTGCGACAACACCTGGAGTTATTGCGCCGCATCGAAGGGGAATACGGGGTCGATCCGGCAATTCTGGTTGCCATCTGGGGGGTAGAATCCTCCTACGGCACAAGCACTGGTCGCTTCCACATTCTGCGCTCCCTGGCGACTTTGAGTTGCTACGGCCGGCGCCAGGAATTTTTCCGCAATGAGTTCATCAGTGCCCTGCGCATCGTACAGCAGGGACACATATCAGCGCAAAACTTTTACGGTTCCTGGGCGGGGGCCTTCGGACAAACCCAGTTTCTCCCCTCCTCCTTTGAAAATTCAGCTGTCGACTTCAATGGCGACGGCCGCCGCGACATCATCGGCGATACGGCCGACGCCCTGGCGTCGGCCGCCAATTACCTTCACCAGGCAGGCTGGCAGCGCTCCGAAGGCTGGGGGTTTGCGGTGGCGGTTCCCGCGGAATTTTCCGCAGCTGCCGGCAACAGGCACGAACGCCGCCCCCTGTCCTTCTGGAGTCAACAGGGGCTGCGTCACCCGGACGGCTCTCCGCTGTCGGCCTCCCCACTCCCCCAAAGCACTCGAGCCGGCCTGCTCATCCCCGTCCGCAGCAATGATCACGCCTTTTTGGTGCTGCCCAATTTCGAGGCACTTTTCCGTTATAACCCGTCCGAATTTTATGCTTTGACCGTCGGCATGCTTGCCGACCGGATTCGCTAGACCTCCTCTCCCGGCTGACCAGAAAACAATCTGCAAGTCAGGCAAAAAAATTTACAAAAACAGGCATGGTCTACAAAAAGTTGACTATGATTTCACTT
>CALFFB010000154.1 GCA_937958075.1 uncultured Geobacteraceae bacterium
GTATTAGCGCAATTACCGCGACGGGAGAAACCAGCCGCCGGTTGCGTGATATGGGACTGATTCCCGGAACCGAAATCAAGGTCGTCGGACGGGCTCCCTTGAAAGACCCCGTTGCCTTGCGGCTGCGTGATTTTACCCTGACCCTGCGCAACAACGAAGCTGACAGCGTCATGGTTGAAGCGATGGAGGAATATCATGAGTAGCTCCGCGACGATTGCTTTAGCGGGTAATCCCAACTCCGGCAAAACCACCCTGTTCAATGCCCTGACCGGAGCGCGTCAGCGGGTCGGTAATTATCCGGGCATTACCGTCGAACGTAAGGAAGGGCACCTCCAGCAGGACGCGACCAGGGTCAAGATCATTGACCTGCCCGGCTGTTATTCCCTGTCTTCCTACTCCCAGGAAGAACTGGTGGCGCGCCAGGTGATCATCGATGAACGCCCGGATATTGTTATCGACATTCTGGACGCGACCCGCCTGGAGCGGCACCTCTATCTGGCGGTGCAGTTTCTGGAGATCGGCATTCCGGTTGTGCTGGCGTTGAACATGATGGATGAAGCGAGTAAGCAAGGGTTGCGCATTGACGGCCGCAAATTGTCGTCACTGCTGCAGTGCCCGGTGGTTGAAACCGTGGCCCGTTCAGGCCAGGGAAAGCAGGCGGCCATTGAGGCGGCGCTGAACCACCCACGGATGAAAAGCGGTGGCCGGTGGGAGCCCCTCGAAATCTCCTATGGCGCCGATCTGGATCTGGCGCTGGTGACGATGGCCGAAAAGATTGAAGGAGCCGGTTTTTTGACCGACCGTTATCCGGCCCGCTGGATCGCCCTGAAATATCTGGAGCGTGACGAAGAGATTCTGGCCGCCGGGCGCAAGCTGGGCGATTTGGCGCAAGAGCTCGAAGGCCTTGTTGAAAAAACCACTGAACACTGCAGGAAAACCCTGAATACTACTCCGGAAGGATTGATTGCCGATTATCGCTATGGACTGATCAACTCGATTCTGCGCCAGGACGTTCTCATTCACCAGCCTTCCGACCATGAGCGCATCGATCAGTCGACCCGGATTGACAGTGTGTTGACCAACCGGATACTGGGGCCGGTCATCATGCTTGCGATTCTTTATGCTATGTTCCAGATCACCTTTACCCTGGGTGAAATTCCGATGGGCTGGCTGGAAGCTTTATTCGGCTGGCTCGGGGAGACCGCGACAGCTGTTATCCCGGAAGGCCTGCTTCAGTCTCTGGTTGTTTCTGGCATCATCGACGGTGTCGGTGGGGTGATGGGGTTCGTGCCGTTGATTGCCGTCATGTTCCTGCTGATTTCCTTTCTGGAAGATTCCGGTTACATGGCGCGAGTGGCCTATATGCTGGACCGGGTTCTGCGGATTTTCGGTCTGCATGGCTGCTCAGCGATGCCCTTTATTATCTCCGGCGGAATCATGGGTGGCTGCGCGGTTCCCGGCGTCATGGCGACCCGCACTTTGCGCAGCCCGAAGGAGAAACTGGCCACCCTGATGACCGCGCCCTTCATGCCCTGCGGCGCCAAATTGCCGGTCTTTTTGCTGTTGATTGCAGCCTTCTTCAGTGAAAACGAGGCCCAGATCATGTTCATGATCAC
>CALFFB010000155.1 GCA_937958075.1 uncultured Geobacteraceae bacterium
TCAGGAAAACAGTTTCCCCAGGGTTGGGTTGAATTCATTCTGTAAATCCAGATACTTATGGTAGATTTTGGGGTCGATGTTCCAGCGTTTCAGGGCAACGGGCGAAAACTGGGTGTCGTAGCGGTAGTCGAAACGCAGATCATAGGCCCAGATATTCGGCACGACGAAGTTCGGCTCCAACTGACGGGCCATGGCGATGGTGGCATCGTGGTCAACCTGGTCAGCACCATCACCCCCCAACAGCAGATAGGCGACGATCTTGATACCGTACTCCTTGATCAGCGCCAGTTTGTCGATGACATCCTGCACCGTCTGGTTTTTATGATAGGCGGCGAGGACATCGTTGGAAAGGCTCTCAATACCGATTTTTACGTGGGTGATGTTCATGCGCCGCATCAGATCCAGTTTTTCCGGGGTCATGCCGTCAAGGCGGCAATCCACGGCAAAGCTGTAGTTGTCTGGAATATCGTGCTTTTCCAGCAGCTCAACCCGGGCCTTGAGGGCTTCCGGCGCGTAGATGCCGAAATTGAGATCGTGCAGATAGAGGCTGCCGGGGGCGCGGGAGAGGATGTCACGTACCAGGGTGTCGTCGTCAACAAAGCGGGTGCCGCCCCCCATTTTCCGGTAGGTCTGGCCGGCGACACAGAAGCCGCACATCTCAAAACAGCCGAAGGAACTGAACACGGCGTTGCAGGTCTGCCCTGCGGGGATCAGGCGGTCAAAGTTCGGTAGCAGGTTGGTGGCCATGCGCTGCCCGGCAATGAGCCCCGTGGTTTGCCCGTTCAACGCCGTCAGGATACTCTCTGATGGCTCACCTTCGAGGAGGCAGTCAAAGTCGTCGACGAAGCGCTCATGATCGAGGGAGAAATAGGGGCCGAGGCCGACGGTGCGCACGCCGAGTTCGCGCAGTTGCCGGGAAAAATGGGCGGCGATAAAGGGGTTGCCCCAGTCCTTGGTGGGAACCAGCGGGTCCGCGCCCATGATGACGACGGTGTCCGGCTGCAGGGACATGAGATTTTCCAGCACCTCACCGTACAGGGAGCCTTTACCGTCGACGGCATCGATGTAGGTATCAAAATGATCGAACAGATAGCGCAGATTCCAGTGAATGGTGCTGCTGGTGGCGTCTGCGTTGTAAACGCAATGGTCGATGCCATGCTGTTCCAGAATCCGTGACAGATAACACAGGCTGATGGGCGCCTTGTTGTTATGGCTGCCCATGAAGCGGTAGAACGGCGGGTTGAAAAGTACGGTTTTCGCTGTCATCGGTTAATCCCTTAAGGGTTGTTCGGTAGACGTTGAAGAATTATAGATTCTGCACATGATTGGGACTCCCATTCTCAGGGACACTTTTCGCCATCCTGGCCGTTCGACCGTCGCCATCCGTGGCGCCGGACGCCCTTATCATGGGAGTCCCAATCATGCCCATGAAATTGTGCCGGGCAGTGACGCATCGAAACATGTTATTCAACGTCCTGATCTTGATACGCGGACGCTTCCAGATGACCTGTCTAGCGCGTCATGCCCCGCGATTGCTGATAATGGTCCTGCTCGGCGGCGTAGGGCTGCTGTTCCGGGGTGATGCCGAAACACCAGTCCTGATAGAGCTTTTCCACGGCCAGGTTGTAGTTGTTGTGGGATGGCACGCAGTAGGCGCAGTGGTTTTTCGACAGGGCCTGACGCTGCGTCAGGCTGCGGTCCCACAACTGCTCAAATTCTGCGTGCAACTGCTCCAGATCGTCAAAACAGGTCAGCTGCCCCAGGGTGTCCTGATGGGCGCGCCGATACTGGGAACCGGGATTGGCGGCATCGGAGCAGGGGTATAACTCACCATAAGGGCCGATGGTCAGCATCCGCCCACGGATGGATACCCAGCAGCGTGACAGGGCAGTGTCCGAGGTCTGTGTCTGGTCAGTGGTGCGCAGCAGATTGTCATCGACCACCACATCCAGGGGAGCGAAATCACCGCGTCTGATTTTCTCCAGCAGACCGTTCAGGGATGCCCGATAGCCCGCGTCGACCTGATAGATGGGTTTGTCGCCGTAGCAGGTTTCAATCTCCTTGATGTCGCAGAAATCCAGGCCCGTATCCCGGGCCCGCCACAGAAAAGCCTCAACGTCACCGACAAAATGTGACACCAGACAGCTGGCGCCAATACGGACGCTGCTGTTGGTCTGGCGCTTGGCCTTGACCACCAGGGCGATATTCTGCCAGAGAGTTTCGAACAGCGCCGCCTCGCGCCCCTTGTACTGCGACCACTCTTCGGCGTTGGCGGCATCGATGCTGAAGCGGATTTTATTGAGGTTTTCCGCCAGCGCCCGGTGTTCGTCCGCGTTCCAGTCCGAGGGGAAAATGCCATTGGTGTAGAGGGAGATTTCCGCCTGCGGGCTGATCTGCCGCAGATGCACCATGGCCGGAATGGTCAGTTGTGACAAGGATGGTTCGCCGCCGCCACCGATACTGAAACTGGTCACTCCAAGGTCAACGAACAGTTGCTGCAGCAGTTGCAGGCGCTCGCAGGTCAAGGCCTCACCGGCCGGTTGATAACCGATGAAATGCCAGTTGCCGTCATCGTCAGGGCGGCAGTTGGGGCAGGCCTTGCAGCGCAGGTTGCAGACCAGGGCCGGGTGGAACTCCACATGATTCGGTCGACAGACATCGCCGGCAAACAGGGATTCCAGGGTGGTTCTGTTGCCCGGCAGCAGCTCACGGCGCAAAAAACTGACCCGGCGCCGCAGGGGTGAGTGAAAAGTCAAGGCGTCCTGAATGGGGCGCGATTGCCTGATAGCGAGATAGATGCTGATGAGCTCATCGGCACCAAGCTGGAATTCGTCGGCGATAGCGGTACTCGGCAGGGTCGGATCAGCAAACAGCCGTTCGGCCACGGCCAGGGTCAGGGGATGAGCAAAGGAACCTGCGTCGCGGCTGTCCGTCAGAACGGCAGCCAGACCGTCTTCACGGCCCTGTATCTGTGATGTTCGCAACTGTTTCAATGGAAAACCTTTAGTATCGGATCAGCTCAATTGCGGACACAGTCTCCGGATTCCCATTCCAAGGGGCCTTGTCACGGGAACCCTGATCCTGTGCTGAATAGTTACAATCTTTAGCTCGTTTATCGCGCTTTCAGGATGGGATGTCTGTCATTTCATCCTGTTTTTGGGTGATATCCACGACCCTACCAGATTTTCGGACAGATGATCGCCCGACCCAGCATGTGTCCCGTCGGGCGCAGCGCCCTGAACAGATAGCAGCTGCCGTGGGCGGCGAACCAGTAGGCCGCGATGGAGGCTACCACCGCCCCCATGCCGCCGTAAAGGGGGATCAGCCACAGATTGAGCAGAATGTTCAGCGCACAGCCCAGGCAGACAGTCAACAGATACAGTCGCGTCCAGTTCATGACGGTGAGATAAGCGCTGCGCGCCATTTCCAGACTGGTAAACAGGTTCGACCAGATCAGCACTGCCAGCATCAGTCCGGCGCGCTCGTAAGCACCACCAAACAGCAGAGGCACCAGCCACTGGGCCGCCAGGGCAACGGGCAGGATAATAGCATAACTGCACAGGGCCATCAGATTATAAAATTGCTGCAGACGGCTGAAAAACAGCTCTTCGCTCCGGGCTTTGGCGTCAATGATAGCCGGATACACCGACCAGTAGATGGCCACCGGAACAAAATACCAGACTTCCGCCAGGCGCACGGCAACAGAGTAAATGCCGACCTCCTCATGCCCCGCCATTTCCCCCAGCATGATCTGATCGACACGCAGATAAACGAGAATCACCATGCCGGCCAGCATCAGCGGCCAGCTGTCGCGCAGCAGCCTTTTCGCCAGGCGCAGTCGCCCCTGCCATAAACGGATAGGGTTGCCGGTGCGCAGGTAGGCGGCCACCAGCAGAACCGCCCCCAGAGCCACTTCCAGCAGGGTCGCCCAGGCAAAGGCTAAAAGAGGTGCGCCGACCAGAATCAGAGCGATCTTGAGAAGAGCGCAGACAACAAAAGCGCCCCCCCTGGCCATGACCACGTATTTGGCCTGCACCTGGGAGTGAAACCAGAACTCGATGACGTAAAAAGCCTGAAACAGGGTGCCCGCCGTGACAATGCCCACCAGCCCGATACTGGTCGCATCATCCGGGCGCAGCTGCCAGATCACCATCAGGGCCACCAGCAGGCTGATACTGCCGCAAACAAGCCGCAGCACAAAGGTCGTGCCGAGGATCTGATGGCGCTCCTCCGGGTGGCTGACCACCTCGCGTACGATGATGTCATCGAGCCCCAATCCGGTGACGGCCGTGGCCAGGGCGGCAAAGGCCAGGGCATAGCTGAAAAGGCCGAACTGCTCCGGCCCCAGGTAGCGCGCCAGCCAGACCCCGACGATCAGCCCCAGCACCAGACGCAGACCGTGATCGGCAAACTGCCAGCTCGTGTTGCCGATGACATTCTGCAGATAATCACGCCCTTCGAGGCGCGAGCGGATAAAGGCAGGCAGGAATTTCAGCCAGGGTGGGTTCATTCGATACCCTTGTAGGTGACGCGCCGATATGCCAAGGCATTGCATATCGAGCCTTTGCATGAGCCCGGGTGTGGCTTAGCTTTGGTTATGTAAAGTAGGTTGAGGGGGACGTTGTTTAATTGTTTAATTAGCGGCGAGAATCTCCTCAACCCTCCCGGCTTCTCCCTGCGTAAGTTGGCTGCCCCTTCTCACTGCATGACTCACGGCAGAGCGTTGCAGTCCAAGTATGGCCCCCGTGAGGGGGCCACTGTAGCCAAGAATTCGCACCGCAATATAGCAATAAATATCACGCGCATTAATACACTGTCGATTCCGGCTTCTGCTAAAAAAATCGTCAGCATGGATCCCACAATGCTCAGCAACGCGTTTGGCAAGGTCATCCAGGGGGATTCTTGTCGTCAGTTTGCCCTGCAGCGCATGCTCCTCACTTAGTTTTTCCACAAAATCGCCACTGCCCAGAATCCGTTCATCGAATGCTTGTGGCTCACCGGCGAGTTGATTATTGCAACTGCGCCTTAAACCGCCACCGACCAGTTCAGGTCGATTGCCTTGTTTGATCCCGTCGGCAATAAACGTCTGATAACTATCACGAGCTTCCTGCAGATGATCGCCAAAAAAGGCTAGGACTTCTTTGGTGCATTGCCCTTCCAGTGATGCATTGCCCATTAAAACGCCATGACCGCACCAGGGAAAGCGTGTGAGATGCTCGAGGTCTTTAACCAGACCGGCACGCAGAGGATTTAAATGGATGTAGCGGATCAATTCCAGAAGGTACGTATCTTCTTCACAGACAATCGATTTGTAACGATTCTGAAACAAATGACCGCTGCGCCGATGACGCTTATTGAAATTGACCGCATAGCCGGTCAACAGTCGCCGCATAAAATGCTTGAGTTCACACCCTTTGGGCTTTAGCAGCAGATGGAAATGATTAGGAATCATTGCCCAGGCATAGCAGTCGGTATCAGTTTCAATAAGAAGGGTGGAGAGGCGATCGACAAAATCCTGGCGATCGGTATTGTTGCGGAAGATATTTCGACGTTCGATACCGCGAACGATCACGTGCTGCAAGAAGCCGGGGATATCGATGCGAGGTTGGCGTGGCATGGAGGGACTGTAGCAGAAGGCAGGGCTCTATTCAACCAATAAACAACGTCCCCCTTAACTCAGTCAGGCATTTTGTACACGAGCTGGTAGCGTTTCAAGATAACGCCGGTACAATGACTCCGGGGCAACATCAAAGCCGCAATCCCATGCCAGGGTTGGCCATGAATCAAGATAGAATTTCGCAAAGGAAGCGGGATCTCTAAGGGATTGAGCTTGTTGATATCGGAAGATGATGTCCTCAAGATCAACCTCGCCAGCTTCACCCGTACTGAACTCCAGATACAACTTAAATCCACCCCGATACTCCGCACTCTTCAAATAGACTGCTTCTGTCATATGACCTCCTAAACCAGAGGATCAATCTTGCAAAATTCGCCGGTATTCCAGATATGCAACAACTCATCCCTGTGGATTTCAGCCCACTCCTGAACGAGTCCTCGAACTTTTGCCGGCAATGACCCTGCTACAATATTCAGTTCCCGAATACTAACCGATGCTCGATGTTCATTATAACGCACATGAAAATGCGGTGGGGCATGTTCATCAAAATACATCGAAATAATAATGCCGAGAAACCTGGAAATCTCAGGCATAGAACCCCTCCAGACGCTAGCAGAAACTATTGTGTTAACGGTAGGCTAATCAAGCTCTTCTCCACAGTCAAGAAACAGTGTAGCCGACGCATATTGGATGTTACGTCAACAAGCCGCATCCTGATAAACAATTAAACAACGTCCCCCTGGCCTGTTGGTTGAATGTCTCGTTTTTTCTGCTTACTCAACATTCCACTCACCGGCAGCCTTTATCTGGTCATACATGGTATCAGGGGCGATATCCAACTCGCCAGGCCAAGTTACAGCACCAAAAATGAGAGTGGCCTGTGCAAACATGTCAGGGTCACGTAAGTCGGCAAAAACTCCGGCCTGGTCTGAAAATAAAAACTCCTTCATGGTGACGTGTCCTTCAAGACCATCGACAAAACGTACAAAAAGCCGATAGTCAGGTAATGGAGTAACCCTCTGTAACCGCCAGGGCATTGCTGGAGTGATGGGTGGATCTACATCAGTGGGTCTATTTTCTGCGGTGTTTGCATATGCGCACATTGATTCCATGCCTCCATGAGTTCATTTCGATGCTCACTGGCCCATTCAAGAACCATGACCATTGCCCGTCTGGGAAGAAAACCTTTTGTCACGTCGAGAGTCTGAATGTTGATCACCGCTTCATGTTCAGCGTAGAGAGCATGGAAATGTGGTGGTGGATGCTCTTTCCAGAACATCTGGATGACGATTCCATAAAACATACTGATTGTTGGCATAGAGCCCCTGCTTCTCAATATGATTACGGTTTAGCATTATAGCACCCCAGCGACTAAACAACAATTTCCAGCTGGGGCGTATCCTCGCCTTGAATCACATAAAAAAAGGGGCGGAAGATGAACTCTTCCGCCCCGATATCAG
>CALFFB010000156.1 GCA_937958075.1 uncultured Geobacteraceae bacterium
TCAACCCTTTACGGCTTGACTCCGGTGGCGAGGAACAGGGGATAGGTCCGGGTGGTGCCGTCGTCTTTGAGTTTTTCGACGGTGTAGACCTGGTCACAGGTACACTGCCGGAATCCGGCCCGGGCCAACAGGCGAAGCATTTCACTGTGGGCAAAACCCAGGTGTTCGACGCTGGTCATGTCGCTGTGGAAGGTTCCGTCTTCGGCTTCCAGGTCGGCAACGGCGACGCGGCCGCCGGGGGCAAGAGCCGCGAAGATTTTCTGCAGGACCTTCAGGGGGGCTTTAATATGATGGAAAGTCATGCTGCTGAAGATCAGATCATAAGGGCCGCCGGGGATTGGTCGGTGTTCGAGATCGACGAGCAGGGTGGAGACGTTGGTCAGGCCAAGGGCGGCGGCCTTTTTTTCCAGTTCGGCGAGCATCTTTTCTGAACTGTCCAGAGCGGTCAGCTTGTTGACCAAGGGCGCCAGCTGCAGACTGACCAGACCGGTGCCACAGCCAATGTCCAGCGCCTTTATGGCAGGGTTCAGGGGAATCGTCTTCCTGATGCCGATGGCGACGGCCCGGCTGGTGGCCAGGCGTCGGGGGTTGTCATCCCAGGTGGCGGCGGCTTTGTCAAAACGATTTTGGTGACACATGCAATCCTCGGGCTGCAGGAAACAGGGGTTGGTGACAGCGGGGGGGTCGTGGCGAGCCCTTTGGCCTGTCAGCTGAGCATCGCCTCAACCTGTTCGCAGATATGACGGGCGATGGGCATGGCGGAGGTGGCCGCCGGCGACGGGGCATTGCCGACGATAAGGCTGTGCCGCCCCTTGATGAAGAGGAAGTCGTCGACGGTGCTGCCGTCGGTACGCACCGCCTGGGCGCGGACGCCGCAGGGATAGGGGCAGAGGTCCTCCAGTTGCAGTTGCGGGCAGTAGCGTTTGGCCAGTTGCAGGTAGCCGGGACGGTAGAGGGAGTTTTTCAGCTCCGTCAGGGTTGGCCCGGGGTATTTGCCGATGAGGCGGTAGAGTCCGGGATAGCTGAACATCTCCAGCAGGTCACGCAGGTTAACGGCCGAGCGGTGGTAGCCTTCCCGCGCCAGGGCGAGGGTGGCGTTGGGGCCGACGGTCAGGGAGCCGTCGCTCATGGGCGTGAGGTGAATGCCGAGAAAGGGCAGCTGCGGATTGGGGATGGGATAGATGGGGTGGCTGACGATGTGGCGTTTGGCCACCGGCAGCTGAAAGTATTCGCCACGAAAGGGCAGGATGCGGAAATCGGGCTGTTGGCCGAGCATCTTGACCAGGCGATCGGAGTGCAGCCCGGCGCAGCCGACGACAAAGCGCCCGGTCAAGGGGCCGAGGCTGGTGATGACTTCGACCTCGGTGGTTTCGTTGATGGCGGTGACCCGGCAATTGGTGAACAGCTCCCCGCCGGCGGCGGTAAAAAGCTCCGCCAGCTTCAGGGCGATACGGGTGAAGTCGACAATGCCGGTGGTCGGTACCCAGGTGGCGCCGAGACCGACGACATGGGGCTCCTTGTCCTTGAGTTGCTGCTGATTGAGAACCTCCGTAGGGATATCGTTGAGGCGGCAGCGCTCCAGCAGATCCTGCATGCGTCCCAGCTCGGCGTGGGTGGTGGCCACCAGCAGTTTCCCCGTTTGGCGGAAGGGGATCTGGTGGGTGCGGCAGAACTCCTTGGTTTCCTCATTGCCGGCGCGGCAGAAGCGGGCCTTCAGGCTGCCCGGCTTATAGTAGACCCCGGCGTGGATGACGCCGCTGTTGCGTCCGGTCTGATGCAGAGCCAGGCGCGCTTCCTTCTCGAGGACGGCGATGCGGCTGTCCGGATAGTGCTGCTGCAGTTGCCGGGCCGTGGCCAGGCCGATGATGCCGCCGCCGATGACAATGAAATCGTAGGTTGCCATGCCGATTATCCTTTGCTGTTAAGGTAGGTGCGTCAACCAGCCCAGCTCGAGCAGGGCATAGGTGCCGATCAGAATCGCTTCGGCCGTGTCGTGGCGCAGGGTGGTCGGGTTTTTCCCGCCAAGGTGCCTGATCAGGCTTCGCGCCTGGTCGATGGCTTCCCGTTTGGCGACGGCACTGCTGCTGTGCTGACGGGCGTGGAACAGCCGCTGCCGCCACTGTTCGGCCTGAACCTGTCGGTGGTGGATGGCCAGGTCGCCGGCCGCTTTCTCCCAGATCTCCGCCAGTGGTCCGCCCCCCTCGTAAACAAGATGGGTCGGTCGGGGCGGTGTCCGCAGGAGCTTGGCCGCCAGCCGTTTCAACTGTTGTGGCCCGGCCGGATGGTGGGAGCGATACCAGAGCAGCCGGGCGCTGCGGTCGAAAAAAGCCAGGCCGGTATAAAGACCGACGTCGACGGCGAGGAGAAAGGCGTTGCCGTCAGGCGTTTCCGGCCGCGACGTCATCAGCCGGTAAAGCGCGGGGTCAGATACTGCTGGTAGAGCTGGGTCGCCATGTCCTTTTCATCGCGGGCCTTGAGGTCGGCAAAGGTCAGCAGCGGATCGGCCAGGGCCAATCCTTCCGGTTGCAGGCCGGTCCAGCGGCACTGGCGGCCGAAAGGTTGCAGCAGGGTGATCTCCCCTTGCGGGTCCGGCGTCAGATGGAGCTGCAGCATGATTTTCAGGTGCTGTTTGGCATCGACAAACAGCACCGCCGAACGCGGTTGCGGGCCGCGCGTCATCAGTGCGGCGCCCAACTCACCACCCAGCAGCACCTCGGAGCCGAGGTTCAGCTGCTTCAGCCGCTGCCGCAGGTGGGAGAGATCCTCCCCCGCCGCCAGTCGGCACTGCTGCAGCAGCAGGTTGGGCTGCAGGGTTTCCAGATAACCGAGCTGCCAGCGTTGCAGCAACTCTTCAATGGCGACCAGCTGCTTCTCTCCGGCGTCGTCGATGACCAGATTTCCTCTCTTTTCCAGCTCCTTGAACAGGCTGCCGATGGACCCCAGGGCGATACCGGCATCGTCGGCCAGGGTGCGATAGGTGGTGTTGATGGTTTTACGATTGCGCAGAAACAGGTAGATCAGCTTCAGGCCGCTGGCGCGGAACAGGCGGTCGGTAACGGGCGCTTTGGTCGCGTGCTTGCGGCCGCTGATGTCGATATACAACGGGGTCTGGTTGAGGTACAGGTTGCCGGCGCAGTCGGCGTACTCGATCTGCTTTTTTTTCAGCAGGGCCGCCATGCTCGGTGCTACATAGTAGCTGATGAGCAGGGGCGCGGCGTTTTGCGGCGAGGGAGTGGTTTTGAGCTGGTGAATGACCAGGTCGGTAATGGTCGGGGTCAGGCGCGGCACGACCTTGATGTAGTAGTAACGCTCCCCCCAGGGGCCGGTCAGGCGAAAGGCACCGGCAAAGGGACCGCCGATCTTCTGCACCATGAACTCCACCTTGGCCTGGGGAATTCCGCGAATAGCCTGCATGCTGTCATGGATAATCTGCTCATCTTCGAGGCGCGGCTTTCTCGGCATAACGATCCTTCGGCAAAGGGATGGCGTTCATTGAATAAGAGTGTTCAATTAATTCATGTAAATGCCAGACGACCCGGGGGATGTCAAGGGCAAAGGACCGGCAGGTTGCCGACAGCCGGTTTCGTCATGACTCCATTTTGCTGATGAGGACCTCGCGCGGCTTGCCGCTGTTGTCGGCCGGGCCGACGATACCTTCCTGCTCCATTTTTTCGATCATCCGCGCGGCGCGGTTGTAGCCGACGCGCAACCGACGCTGGAGCATGGAGATGGAGGCCTGACGGGTGTCGCTGACGATCTTCAGGGCTTCGTCCCAGAGTTCGTCGTAGTCGTCATCGCCGTTCTGTTCGGCGGCGGCCGGAGGCGGCGTGAGAATCGATTTGTCGTATTCCGGCTTGCCCTGGCGGGCGAGGAATTCCACCACCCGCTGCACCTCAAGTTCCGACACAAAGGCGCCGTGGACCCGCTGCAGGTAGCCGACGCCCGGCGGCAGGAACAGCATGTCGCCCATGCCCAGAAGGGTTTCCGCGCCCATGGAATCGAGGATGGTGCGGGAATCGGTGCGCGAGAAGACCTTGAAGGAAATACGGGTGGGAAAGTTGGCCTTGATCAGGCCGGTGATGACGTCGACACTCGGGCGCTGGGTGGCGAGGATCAGGTGGATGCCGGCGGCGCGGGCCATCTGCGCCAGCCGGGCGATGGACTCTTCGATCTCGCGGCCGGCGACCATCATCAGATCCGCCAGCTCGTCGACAATAACCACGATATAGGGCAGGTGGCCGTGCTCCAGCTGGGCCGCCTCCTCTTCCGGCAGGGGCGGCAGGTCGATCATCTCTTCCGGCATCTCCGTGGTGTCCGGTACCGGTGTCGCATTTCTGGCGTCCTTCTCTTCCTTGGCCAGCTTGCGGTTGTAGCCGTCGATGTTGCGCACCCCCTTGGCCGCCATCAGCTGATAGCGCCGTTCCATCTCGCGCACCGCCCAGCTCAAAGCCAGGGCCGCTTTCTTTGGATTGGTCACCACCGGCAGCAGCAGGTGGGGGATCCCCTCGTAGATGGAGAGTTCAAGCATCTTCGGGTCGATCATGATCAGGCGCACATCTTCGGGCGCGGCGCGATACAGCAGCGACAGGACCATGGTGTTGATGGAGACCGACTTGCCGCTGCCGGTGGAGCCGGCCACCAGCAGGTGAGGCATGCGCGCCAGATCGGAGACCACCACCTGACCGAAAATATCCTTGCCCAGGGCCATGGGCAGCTTGCCGCCGTTGCGCTGGAAGGCTTCCGATTCGATGATCTCTTTGAGATAGACGGTTTCCCTCTCCTTGTTGGGGATCTCGATGCCGACCACGCCGCGCCCCGGAATGGGCGCGACAATACGGATAGAAACGGCCTGCAGGGCCATGGCCAGGTCGTCCTGCAGGTTGGAGATGCGATTGACCTTGACCCCCGGTGCCGGGGAGAATTCGTACATGGTCACCACCGGCCCCGGCTTGACTTCGACGACATCCCCCTCGACGCCAAAGTCAAGGAGCTTCTTCTCCAGCATGCGGGCGGCCATGGCCAGGCTGTTGCGGTCGAGGGGCCTGGGCGGCGCGCCCTCGTGGTCAAGGAGGGAGGCCGGAGGAATCCGGTAGCTGCCGTCGTGTTCCAGAAAATCGAAGGCCACCTGCCCGGCGGTGGCGTCAGTGTCTTTTTTCTTTCCCTTTTTGGCCGGAGGGACGGACTTCTCCACCGGCCGGGCGGCGGTGACAATCGCCGGTTCTTTGCTTGAGCGCTCCTGGTTTTTCTGGTGGCGCAGCTGTTTGCGCGCCTGTCTTGCCTCGCGGCGCAGCTCCAGCCGGCGGCCGAAGCCTTCGAGAAAGCCGTCGATAAACAGGACAAAGGAAAAACGGGTGGACAGAATCAGGGCGACGAGAAAAAAGACCACCAGGACCACGGCGGCACCACTGACGTTGAGGTAGTGGGTGAGCAGTCGCTCCAGAATCCGCCCGAGGGTGCCGCCGGCTTCACTGATCTGCTGGCCGAAGAGGGACACGCTGGAAAAGCTCAGGGCGAGGAGTGATCCCAGGGTAATCTGCATGAGCAGGAAGGAGAGCAACCGGGTGATGCGAAAATGCACATCCCTGAACTTCAGCCAGCGCCAGGCCAGATGCAGACAGCCCAGAGGCCAGAGCAGGGCGGTCAGGCCGAAGACCTGGTACATCAGGTCGGCCAGGTGGGCGCCGAAAACCCCGGCCAGATTGCTGATCCGCTCCGGTTGCAGATTGTTGTTGAAGGAGGGGTCATCGGCATTGTAGCTGAGCAGGCAGATGAGCAGAAAAATGCCCAGAGCCAGCCACACCAGCCCGAGGATCTCCTTGTACATACGGCCCGTTGTGGTCGCGTCGGCGGCCTCTTGCGTCATGTTAAAGCTCCAGAATCACCGGCAGGATCAGGGGCCGGCGGGCGATGGTGCGGTTGAAATGGCGGCGCAGGACCTTGCGCACCTCGACCCGCAGTTCTTCCCAGTCACCGATCATGTCGAGGCTGTGTTCTTCCAGCAGTTGACAGACCAGCTGTTTCGCCTCGGCCAGCAGGGTTTCACTGTCTTTGGCGTCCTCCGGGATAAAGCCTTTGGTGAAGATCTCCGGACCCTGGATAATGGCGCCGGTGGATTGATTGATGGCCAGCATGAGAATGACCAGGCCATGGTTGGCCAGATGCCGCCGGTCGCGCAGCTCCATGAAACCGACATCGCCGACTCCCTTGCCGTCGACAAACACCCGGCCCGTCTCAAAGGTGCCCTCAATACGCATGCCGTCGCTGTCGATACACAACCGGCGGCCGTTTTCCAGCACCTGTGCCCGCTCTGGCGGCAGCCCCATCTCCATGGCCAGCTGGCAGTGCTTGACCAGGTGTCGGTACTCACCGTGGACCGGGACAAAATAGCGGGGTTTGACCAGGCTGTGCAGCAGTTTCAGCTCTTCGCGGCTGGCGTGACCGGACACGTGAATCTCGCTGGTCTTTTCATAAATGACCTCGGCGCCGCGCCGGTACAGGTTGTTGATCAGGTCGCTGATGGCCTTTTCGTTGCCGGGGATGAATTTGGACGACAGGATGACCGTGTCCCCCGGTTCCAGCTGAATCTGCTTGTGATCCCCCAGGGCGATGCGCATCAGGGCGCTTAAGGGCTCTCCCTGGCTGCCGGTGGTGATGATCAGCACCTCCTGCGGGGGGAGCTGGTTGAGATCGCGCAGATCGATGAACTGTTCCTCGGGAATGCTGAGATAGCCGAGCTGGCGGGCGATGTCGATGTTGCCGACCATGCTGCGGCCGTTGATGAGCAGCTTGCGTCCGGCAAGGATGGCGGCATCGGCGATCTGCTGAATGCGGTGGATGTTGGACGAGAAGGTGGAGACCAGCACCTTTTGCGGACAGCGGGGGATGATTTCTTCCAGAACCTTGCCGACACTGCGCTCCGAGAGGGTATAGCCTTCGTTTTCGACGTTGGTCGAATCGGCCAGCAGCAGCAGAACCCCCTCTTCACCGTACTCGGCCAGGCGCGCCAGGTCGGTGTTCCGACCGTCCACCGGGGTCGGGTCGATTTTGAAATCGCCACTGTGGACGATCAGTCCCGCCGGGGTTCGGATGGCCAGGCCGATGCCGTCGACAATGGAATGAGCGGCGCGGAAGGGTTCGATGGTGAAGGGGGACAGCGGCAGGGGGTGGCGCGGCGTGATGGTGACGGTTTCAACCTGCTGATCGAGCTCGAACTCCTTCAGCTTGCGGCTGAGCAGCCCCAGGGTCAGGCCGGTGCCGTAGATGACGGGACAGCCGAGCTTGTGCCACAAAAAAGGGATGGCGCCGATATGGTCCTCGTGGCCGTGGGTCAGCACCAGGCCGACGATGTCCTGCCGGCGTTCCTCAAGGAGGCTGATGTCGGGCAGTACCAGGTCGATGCCGAACATATAGGCTTCAGGAAACATGAGTCCGCAGTCGATGAGCAGAAGCTTTCCCTGCACCTCGACAGCCAGCAGGTTCATGCCGATTTCGCCGAAGCCGCCAAAGGGGTAGAGGCGTAGAGTTGTGTCCGTGGTCTGGGTCATGGTCTGCTTTCGTTGTTCAGGCAATGGTCAATGCGGTCGAAGAGCTGCCGGGTCAGTTCGTCGACCTGTGAGGCGCCGAGCCGGGAAGGTGGTATGGCCGGCAGGATGGTCAGTTTCAGGTGAGCCGGGCTGATGCGGAACTGCCCCTTGGGCTGTGCCTGATAACTGCCGCTGATGGCCATGGGAACGACGGGCACGCCGGCCTTGGTGGCGATGAGCAGGGCCCCCTTTTTAAAGGGCTGCAGCTTGCCGTCGGTGGTGCGCGTGCCCTCGGGGAAAATAACCACCGACGCGCCGTCCTTGATACGCTGGGCGGCGGCGGTCAGGCTGCGCATGGCTTCCCGCCGGTTCGAGCGATCGATGGGAATATAGCCGGCGCACTTCATGGCCGCACCGAACAGGGGAATCCGGAACAGTTCTTTTTTCGCCATCCAGCGAAACTGGATCGGCAGTCCGGCGTACAACAGCAGGATGTCGAAATTGCTCTGGTGATTACAGACGTAAATGGCCGGTTCATGGTGCGGCAGGTGCTCCGTGCCGCTCACGGTGAACTTGAGTCCGGCCAGGCGCAGGCACGTGCGTCCCCAGAAAATTCCCCAGCTGTGTACGCGGTTCTGGCCGAAGGGGGCCACGCCTAGAGCGACGAGCAGGGAAAACAGGGTCCAGGGGTAGAACAGCAGACAAAAGAAAATGGCGCGCAGCATATCGTTCGCAAGCCCTTGACGGCAGTGTGTCTTGAAAGGACGCTATTCTACGTGCGAACCAGCGCCAAGGTCAAATGCTTCTCGGGCCTTCCGGCAGAGTGGGCAACGGCGCTCCGGGGGATAGTTCCAGGCAGAGAACCCTTGTTCCCTGCGGGAACAGCGACAAGGTCCCTGTCCCCGCAGGGGAAACGACAGCGGGTTGCTCTCAGCTGATCAGGGTGAACTTGTCGGCAGGAACCCCGCACACGGAACAGCGATCTTCGGCTTTGTCGTACACCGTATTGCCGCAGATGTCGCAGACGTAGATCGCGCGTCCGGGCAGATCCTTGCCGGAGCGGACCGCTTCGAGGGCTTTCTGGTACAGCTCGTAATGGACCTCTTCGACCACCATGGCGTTACGGAAGGAGGCTTCAGCGGCCTTGTCCCCCTCGGTTCTGGCCTGCTCCAGATAGGGGGGATACATGGTCTGGAATTCAAACCCCTCCCCGTCGATGGCGGTGGCCAGGTTGTCTTCCGTCTTTTTGATGCCGCCCATGGCGCGCAGGTGGGCGTGGGCGTGGATGGTTTCGGCATGGGCCGAGGCGCGGAACAGCCTGGCGACTTCAGGGTAGCCGTCACTCTCGGCGCGCGCGGCGAAAGCCAGATATTTGCGGTTGGCCTGGCTTTCGCCGGCAAAAGCATCGGCCAGATTGTCCTTGGTGGTTGCCATGGGTCGAGCTCCTTTTCTTCGGGTCAGGGTGAATGAAACGGTGGAAGCTGCCGGAAAGCGCGCAGTCTTCAGAAAAACCGACAATATGTACGAAAGTTTCCTATATAAAAATGATTTTGCTTTTTAACAAAGGTACGTCCTTTTGTCAACGCATCAGGGGCCGCTGACGGGCGACAAAATGTTTAGCAGACGCAATCTTTTCTTGTATTCTTCCCAGAGTTTGCTAAAAGCAAGTTGAGCGTCGGCGGTGTCATGAAGTGGATCAAGGGTCACTCCGGCGTCGGCGTCACATAATAGCACAAGGATCCAGGGAGAATCCTGATGAAAAAAACCCCTTTAAATGCGCTGCATTACCGATTGGGAGCCCGGATGATCGATTTCGGTGGCTGGGACATGCCGGTGCAGTACAGCGGGGTGATTGCCGAACATCTGGCGGTTCGCTCCCACGCCGGGCTGTTCGACGTATCCCACATGGGCCAGATCCGGGTGAGGGGCTCTCAAGCTCTTGGTTTTCTCGAGTTTGCCACCATCAACCGGGTCGCGTCTTTAAAGGACGGGCAGGTTCAGTACACTGCCCTGTGCTATGAAACCGGCGGCGTGGTGGACGATCTGACCCTGTACCGCCTGGCTGCCGATGACTACCTGCTGTGTGTCAATGCCGCCAACATCGAGAAGGATTTTGTCTGGCTGAAAGGCCTGGCGAAGGACAGTCGTTATGCTGGTCTGATCCTGGAGGACTGCAGCAGCGCATACGGGCTGCTGGCCCTGCAGGGACCGCAGGCCGCGGAAATACTCGCCGGTCTGACCACCACCGATCTCGGGGGCCTGAAAACCTATCATTTTCAGGATGCCAGGGTCGCCGGTATCGATCTGATCCTGTCCCGTACCGGCTACACCGGTGAGGACGGCTTCGAGCTCTACTGTCCGGCGGAGGCAACGGAAAACCTCTGGCTGGCCCTGTCCGCGGCGGGAGAGACGGCGGGCCTGCTGCCCTGCGGCCTGGGCGCGCGGGACACCCTGCGCCTGGAGAAGGCTTATCCCTTGTACGGACATGAGCTCAGTGCCGATATCCTGCCCCTGGAGGCGCGGCTGGGCTGGATCACCAAACTCGACAAGGGGGCGTTTGTCGGACGCGAAGCCCTGCAACGGGCCCGTGCCGAAGGGATAAAGCGACAGCTTGTCGGGCTGAAGCTGACGGTTCCCGGCGTCCCCCGCGCAGGCTATCCTGTCTTCTGCGGCGGTGAACCGGCCGGTTATGTGACCAGCGGCACCAGTTCACCGGTGCTGCGTCAGGGGATCGCCCTGGCCCTGGTCGATAAAGAGCTGGCCGGCAGCGGCAGCTCATGGCAGATCGAGATTCGTCAGCAGTTCAAGGAGGCGCTCCTGACGCCTCTTCCCTTTGTCTAGCCGGCCTGCCGGACACGAAAAAAACACCTAAAATCCCAAGGAGGAGCTGATGGAGTATCCGGATCATCTGAAGTACACCGAGGAACACGAGTGGATCGCAGTCGATGACGATGTGGTCATTATCGGCATCACCGATTTTGCCCAGAAACAGCTGGGGGATGTGGTCTTTGTCGAGCTGCCGGAAGTCGGCGATGTCCTTGAGAGCGGCAAGCCCTTCGGCGTGGTGGAATCGGTCAAGGCGGTCTCCGATGTCTATGCCCCCATCAGTGGTGAGGTCCTTGAAATTAATGAGGATCTTCCTGACGAGCCGGGTCTGCTCAATACCTCGCCCTACGAAGACGGCTGGATGCTCAAGGTCAAACTCAGCGATCCGGACGAGCTCGATGAGCTGATGGACGCCGATGCTTATCAGGAGCTTGTCGAGGAAGAGTAGGGCCAGAGCCGCTTTTCCGGCGGCTGCGGTTTCCTCAAGCCCGAAGACAGCTTTCTACATTCCCCGGATTCCCCTGTACAGGAGAGGTCGTCGTGCGTTATCTGCCCCATACCCGCAGTGAAGTTCAGCAGATGCTTGAAACTATCGGGGTTGCCGCGGTTGAGGATCTGTTCACCGGCGTGCCGCAGTCCTGCCGCCTGGATCGCCCGCTGGCGGTGGCGCCGGCCCAGTCGGAGGGGGAGCTGCTGGCCGGGTTGCGGCGACTGGCCGAGGGCAACGCCAGCGTCACCCAGTGGGACTCTTTTCTTGGTGGCGGCGCCTACAACCATTATGTCCCGGCGGTGGTGGATCATCTCATCAGCCGCAGTGAATTTTACACCGCCTATACCCCCTACCAGCCGGAGATCAGTCAGGGCACCCTGCAGGCGATCTATGAATTCCAGACCCTGATCTGTCAGCTGACGGACATGGATATGGCCAACGCCTCCATGTACGACGGCGCCTCGGCCTGCGCCGAAGGGGTCCTGCTCTGTCTGCGGGCGGCGAAGAAGCGCCGTCGGGTTCTGCTGTCGCGGGCCCTGCATCCCCATTACCGCCAGACCACGGCCACCTATTGCCGCTATCTCGATGCCCAACTGGAAGAGATTGTCGACACGGACGGCGCTACCGATGCCGCCCAACTGCGGGCCCGGCTGACGGAGGATGTCGCCGCGGTGGTGGTGGGTTATCCCAACTATTTCGGTCGAATTGAGGATCTGGCCGAAATAGCCGCGGCCGCGCACGAGGTCGGCGCGCGCCTGGTTGTTGCTGTCAGTGAGCCGCTGGCCCTGGCTCTGTTCAAGTCCCCCGGTGAGCTGGGGGCGGATGTGGTCGTCGGCGAGGGGCAGAGTTTTGGTCTGCCCTTGTCCTTCGGCGGCCCCGGTATCGGTTTTTTCGCCGTGCGCCGGCAGGACATGCGGCTGCTGCCCGGGCGCCTGGTGGGAGAAACCGTCGATCTTGAGGGTGAGCGCGGCTACGTCCTGACCCTGGCCACCCGCGAGCAGCATATCCGCCGGGAAAAAGCGACATCCAACATCTGTTCCAATCAGGGCATGTGCGCGGTCATGGTGGCCATCTATCTGGCGTTGCACGGCAAGCAGGGATTGCGCCGGCTGGCGCAGATCAACTATGCCCGTGCCGCTTACGCCAGGGAGCAGATCAGCCGCCTCCAGGGGTTTGAGCTCCCCTTTGCCGGAGCGGTGTTCAACGAATTTGTGGTGACCTGCAGCGAGCCGGTCGCGGCCCTGAGCAAGCGCCTGGAGCAGCAGAAGATCCTCGCCGGAGTGCCCTTGCAGGAGGATTATCCGGAGCTAGAAAACGGGTTGCTGGTGTGCGTGACGGAGCAGAACAGCAAAGACCAGATCGACCGTCTGGTGACGGCTCTGGCAGGAGGACAAGCATGATGAATCAGGCGCGGGGACTGGTACTGGATGAACTCCTGCTGTTTGAACGTTCACGCCCGGGCCGCATCGGTTACAGCCTGCCGGAGGCGGAGGTACCCGAGGTGCTTCCCGACGCGGAGCTGCTGCGCGAAGAGATCGACGGCTTTCCCGAACTCTCGGAAGTCGACGTGATCCGCCATTACACCCGGCTTTCCACCTGGAATTACGGAGTCGACACGGGGTTTTACCCTCTGGGCAGCTGCACCATGAAGTACAATCCCAAGATCAACGAGGTGGCGGCCCGCCTGGAAGGTTTTGCTGCCGTTCATCCCCGGACCCCGGAGCCACTGGTTCAGGGTGCCCTGGAGCTGATGTACCTGCTGGAGCGCGATCTGGCGGAGGTGTCCGGCTTTCCGGCCGTCTGTCTGCAGCCGGCGGCGGGAGCTCAGGGCGAATTTGCCGGGATGCTCATGATCCGGGCCTGGCATCAGGCCCGGGGCAGCCGGCGGCACAAGGTGATTATCCCTGACACCGCCCACGGCACCAATCCGGCGACGGCGGCCCTGTGCGGTTACGAGGTGGTGCCCGTGGCCACCGATGGCCTGCTCAGCCTGGAAGCAGTCGCGGCGGTGATGGACGAGGATGTCGCCGCTCTGATGATCACCAACCCCAACACCCTCGGGCTGTTCGAGGGGCAGATCCGCGAAATCTGTGAGCTGGTGCATCAGCGTGGCGGCCTGGTCTATTGCGATGGCGCCAACCTCAACGCCCTGATGGGGATCAGTCGCCCCGGTGATGTAGGTATCGATGTCATGCATTTCAACCTCCATAAAACCTTCTCCACCCCCCACGGCGGTGGCGGGCCGGGTGCCGGGCCGGTCGGGGTCGGGGAACGGCTGCTGCCGTTCATGCCGACGCCGGTGGTGGTGAAAAAGGACGACAGTTTTGCCCTGGATACGGATCGTCCCCAATCCATCGGCCGGGTCAAGGGGTTTTACGGCCATTTCGGTATCCTGGTGCGGGCCTTTGCCTACATCCGCTCCATGGGCGGAGAAGGACTCAAACGGGCAACGGAACTGGCGGTTCTCAATGCCAACTACGTCCGCGCCAGACTCGAAGGGAGCTATCATCTTCCCCATCAGCAGCGCTCCCTGCACGAGGTGATTTTTTCCGAGGCCGGGCTGGCCAACGGTTGCCGCACCCTGGATGTCGCCAAACGTCTCATCGACTACGGTTATCATCCGCCGACCATCTATTTCCCCCTGGTGGTGCAGGGTGCGCTGATGATCGAACCGACGGAAACCGAGAGCAAGCAGGCCCTCGATGATTTCTGCGACGCCCTGCTGGCGATCGCTGAAGAAGCGCGGGAAACACCCGAAAAGCTCAGAGACGCGCCGGTGCGTCCACGCCGCCGCCGTCTGGACGAGGTTCAGGCAGCACGTTCGCCGAAGCTGCGTTGGTTGCCGGACCAGGATGCTGCTGAGGAGTGAGGGGAACCGCAGGCTGGTTGGCGCGCCAGCCTGCCGGTGACTTTCTGCTTGCATTTTTGACGTTTTTGAAAAACAATGCGCCCTTGCGCAGTCAATGAGTAAGCAATCGGAAGTGATTCGATTTATGGAGGAAAACAGGCCTGACTCTGGCATGGCAATGACGCCGCCGAATACCGGTTGATTGAAAAACGGTCGGCGGTTTTTTTGTGTTCCCCCGTAGGTCGTCAAACCGCGTTCTGCAGTTTACCAACACACATGAGGAGGTTTCTATGCGAAAAACGGTGATGATGTTCCTGGTTCTGGTGCTGTCGATGGTGTTGGCGGGGGCGGCTCTGGCCGCCGACACCATCAAGGTGGGTTTCAATATTCCCCTGACCGGTGATATCCCTGAAGTCGGCGAAGGCTCCAAGAATGCCGCTGAAATGTATCTTGCCGATATCAATAGCGCCGGCGGTCTGGAGGTCGGTGGCAAGAAGTACATGCTCGAATTCATCTATATGGACAACGAATCAAAGGCGGAGTCGGCGGTTAACGCCGCCCTGAAGCTGATTGAACAGGAGCAGGTCGTGGCCATTATCGGCCCCAACTCCTCCAAGCAGGCCGTTCCGGCCGGCGGTACCGCCAACGATAACCGGGTGCCGATGATCAGCCCCTGGTCGACCAACCCCGATACCACCAAGGATCGTCCCTGGGTTTTCCGTGCCGCCTTCCTTGACCCCTTCCAGGGTCCGGTTGTTGCCGACTTTGCCGCGAAAAAATTCAATGCAAAGAGCTCGGCAGTTCTTTTCGATATTTCCAACGACTACTCCAAGGGGCTGGCGGAAATCTTCAAATCATCATGGGAAGCCAAGAATCTCGGTCCCGTCGTCGCCTTTGAGTCCCATGGCACCAAGGATCAGGACTTCTCCGCTCAGTTGACCAATATTATCAGAGCCAACCCGGATTTCATCTTCGTACCGAACAACTACAACCAGGTCGCCCTTATCGTCCAGCAGGCGCGTGATCTTGGTTACAAGGGCCCCTTCATGGGCTCTGATGCCTGGGGTACCCCCGATCTGATCAAGCTCTGCGGTGCCCAGTGCTACGGCCAGTACTTCTCGACCCATTACGCGGCTGCCGGTGCCAAAGGTGCGACCAAGGTTTTTATTGACCGCTACGTGGAAAAATACGGCGTTGAGCCCGCTGACTACGCTGCTCTGACCTGGGACTCCATCGGTCTGCTGGTCGAGGGGATCAAGAAGGCCGGCAAGGTTGACTCCAACCCGCGCAAGATGCGGCAGATGATTCGTGATGGCCTGGCCGCCATCGAATCCTTCGACGGTATCACCGGTTCGGCAAAGTTTGACGCCGAGGGCGATCCCATCAAGTGTGCGGTGGTGGTCAAGATCTCCGACGAAGGAACCTTTGTTTTTGAGGAGTCCGTCTGCCCGTAACGGACCTGCTCTGACCGCAAACAGGCAGAGGGGAAGGTTTTCCGCTTCCCCTCTGCTGTCGGCTCATACAAGCAGCTGGTGCCGGCTTGTCCCTCCAACGCTTTTTTCAAGGAAGAACCCGAAGTGGATTTTTTTATTCAGAATATTCTGAACGCCCTGCAGTGGGGGAGCTTCTACGCTCTTATCGCCCTGGGGTATACCCTGGTCTATGGGGTCCTGCGGCTGATCAACTTTGCCCACGGCGACATCTTCATGGTCGGGGCCTATATCTCGTTTTTCGTGGCCGGATTTCTTATCGGTCCGATCATCGGGCTTGCACCGGCCCTGGCCTTTGCGGTGACCATCCCCCTGACCATGGTACTGACATCCCTGGTCGGAGTGACCCTGGAACGCATCGCCTACCGTCCCCTGCGGCGCAAGGGTGCCCATCGGCTGTATGTGGTCATTACCGCCCTGATGTGCGGACTGATCCTTGAATACTCGAACCTGGCCGTATTGGGCGCCAGCCGTCTGAAGTTTCCCGAGTTGATCGAAAAGCAGATCTGGAGTATCGGCGGCGTTACCGTGACCAACCTCAAGGTCATGGTCATCGTAACCGCCATTCTGGTGTTCCTGTTTCTGCAGTGGGTCGTGACCCGCACCCGAATCGGCATGGCCATGCGGGCTATTTCCTACGACAAATTTGCCATCCCGCTGATGGGGATTCCCATCGACAATGTTATTGTCGTGACTTTCATTCTCGGCTCGGGTTTTGCCGGCCTGGCCGGGCTGCTGTTCGCCATGAGCTATCCGGTGCTGGAACCCTTCATGGGCATGCTCATCGGCTGGAAGGCTTTCATCGCTGCCGTGGTCGGTGGTATCGGCGACATCAAGGGGGCCTTTGTCGGCGGCTTTCTCCTCGGTTTTATCGAGGTCGGCGTGGTCACCTTTTTCCCCTCGACCTATCGCGACCTCTTCGCCTTTACCATTTTGCTGCTGATTCTGTGGATGAAACCGACGGGCTTGTTCGGTATTCCGCAATCCACCAAAATATAGTTGGGAGACCCTGCAATGAAAAAATACTCTCTCAACATGCTGCTGTTGCTGTTTGCCATCGGCCTGCTGTTCGCCGCGCATTTCCGGGTTATTGACAGTTATATCCAGATTGTCGTCATGACGGTGGGCATCAATATCATGATGTCGACCAGCCTCAATCTGGTCAACGGGAACATGGGGGAATTTACCTGCGGCCATGCCGCCTTCATGTGCGTCGGCGCCTATGTGTCATCGGTACTTTCCGTGTTCTGCTATGGCACCAAGTTCGGCGAACCACTGTTGCCGGCAGCCTCGGTCGTGATTGTTTTTCCCGTCATCCTGCTGATTGGCGGGGCGGTGGCGGCGGTCTCCTCGCTGCTGGTCTCCGTTCCCTCCTTCAAGACCCGTGATGATTATCTGGCGATTATCTCCATCGCCGTGAATTACATGATTATTTCGGCCCTGGAGAACATGGATTTTATCGGCGGGTCCCGTGGCTTTCAGGGGATGAAGGATACGGTCTGGGCGATGGTCGATATTTTCGACGGGCCCTGGATGATGTTCTGGGTCATCAACTTTACCTTCTTCACCGTCTGGCTGATCCGCCGCTTCATTTCCTCCACCTACGGCAAGGGGGTCAACGCCATCTGCCAGGATGAAGTGGCAGCGGAAATCATGAGCGTCAACACCAACAAGATCAAGATCATCAATTTCATGATCGCCGCCGGTCTGGCCGGCTGCGCCGGTGGGCTGTACGCCCATATCATCGGTTACGTCAACCCCCAGTCCTTCAACATCCTCAAGTCGACCGAGGCCATGGTCATGGTTTATCTCGGGGGCATGGGGTCCTTGTCCGGCGCCATCATCTCCGCGATCATTTTTACCGGTCTGCTCGAAGTCCTCCGCTCCCAGGCGATTGTCGACGGGCTGCTCTCACCCATCACCTTCATGTTTCCCGATTGGGAACCCTCGGCGGGGGTTATCAAGTGGGTCCTGATTCCACTGCTGCTGGTGATTGTCATGCAGTTCCGCCCGGAAGGCATCATGGGGAATCGGGAATTGAGCGATGTCTTTCCCAGGCTGAAAAAATTCTACAGGTTTAAATGATGGCACAGACACAAACACAGGCACAGGCACAGCCGGCGCCGGTTCTTGAAATTCGCGAAATGACCCAGCGCTTTGGTGGTCTGACAGCGGTCAATAACTTCAACGTCAAGCTTGAAAAGAACCAGCTCACCGGTCTGATCGGTCCGAACGGTGCAGGCAAGACAACGGTCTTCAACCTGGTCAGCGGCTTCTACCAGCCGAGCGAAGGCCGGATATTTGTCAACGGCAAACCGACGGCCGGTCTGAAACCGCATAAAGTCACCTCCCTCGGGGTGGCCCGGACCTTTCAGAATATTCGTCTCTGGAACGATATGACGGTTCTCGACAATATCCGTGTCGCTCAACATTACTGGCTTGGCTACGGTTTTTTTCACAGTGTCTTTCGCAGTAAACACTATCTGCGGCGTGAAGCGGAGATTGCCGCCGAGGCCGAGGAGCTGCTGGAAGTGTTCAATCTGCAACGGTTCGCCGGGGAACTGCCGAAGAATCTGCCCTACGGTATTCAGCGTAAACTCGAAATTGCCCGCGCCCTGTCAACCCACCCGAAACTGCTTTTACTCGACGAGCCGGCAGCGGGCCTCAACTCCGCCGATATCCATGAACTGATCCGTCTCATCCGCTGGATTCATGAACGTTTCGATGTCAGTATCTGGATGATCGAACACCACATGGATGTGGTTATGGAGCTCTGCAGTCAGATCAAGGTAGTCGACTTTGGTCAGACGATCGCTGAAGGGACGCCGGACGAAATCCGCAACCACCCGGCCGTGATCACCGCTTATCTGGGAGATGATAAAATCTGATGCTGCTTTGTGTTGAAAATCTCGAAGTCAAATACGGAAATATCCAGGCCCTGCACGGCATCAGCTTTCACGTCAATGAAGGGGAAATTGTCACCCTCATCGGTGCCAACGGCGCCGGCAAGACCACCAGTCTCTACAGCATCACCCGACTGCCTCCTCCCGAAGCGCCCCGCGTGGTAGGTGGGGATATCAAATTCATGGGGAAGTCAATTCTCAAGACGGGGCCGAGCGATGTGGTCAAGCAGCTCAAGATCGCCCTGTCTCCCGAAGGGCGCCGCATCTTCGGTAATCTGTCCGTGATGGAGAATCTCAAGCTCGCGACCTTTGCCCGTGACAAGGACGCCGATCTGGACCAGGAATATGAGCATGTCTTTGAGCTTTTTCCCCGCCTCAAGGAGCGGCGCCACCAGCGCAGTGAATCCCTGAGCGGCGGCGAGCAGCAGATGCTGGCCGTTGGCCGCGCCCTGATGACCGGTTGCCGGATTCTCCTGCTTGACGAGCCGAGCATGGGGCTGGCGCCGGTGCTGAAATACGAGCTGTTCCGCAAGCTCAAGCAGCTCAACGAAGAGGGGATGACCATCCTGCTGGTTGAGCAGAACGCCAATCTGGCCCTGAATCTGGCCCATCGCGGTTACGTCCTCGATACCGGTACCATTGTTGCCGAAGGCGCCAGCGCCGAGCTTCTCAATAATCCTGACGTCAAAAAAGCCTATCTCGGCGGTTGAAATCCCGCATTTTCCTGATCCTCAGGCGTTGTTGGCAGAAGGTCCGGCTCTGCCGGAAAATTGCCTTTGCC
>CALFFB010000157.1 GCA_937958075.1 uncultured Geobacteraceae bacterium
TCCTCCTCGTCCCGTTCCAGCAGGGTAATGCGGAAGCCCCGCTCATCGGTGCAGAAGGAGGAAATCGGCACCACGCAGATGCCCGTCGCCGCCAGCAGATAATAGACAAAGCGCTTGTCGTTCTGGGTATCTGGCTGGTCAACGAGGGACTCCACCAGCGCCTTGACCTCGGGGTTGGCAATGGGCAGGGACTGGCTGCTGGTCAGGCGGTTCTTTTCAAACACCACGCTCATGTAAAAAGCGCCGTTGGTGCGGTTGACCTTCACTCCCGGCACATCTTTCAGCAGATTATAGGCGATGTTCGAATACTTTTCATAGCGCTCCCGCCGCTCGCGCAGATATCCTTCGTATTCAGGATGGGCGAGAATCTTCGGAATCGCCTTCTGCGGCAGGGTCGTCGAGCAGACCTCGACCATCTTGGAATTGATGATACTCTCGATATAGCGCTTGAAGATCGGGTCCTTGTCGGCGTTGTACACCTCGATCCAGCCGCAGCGCGACCCCGGCCAGGGCAGTTCCTTGCTGATCCCCTTCATGGCGATGGCCGGCAGATCCCCGATCAGGTCGGAAATGGGCCGTGTCGTCTGCCCGTTGTAGCAGAGGTTGTGGTAGATCTCGTCGCAGATGAGAAACAGATCGTACTCCTTGCACAGGGCGACAATCTCCTTGAGAATCCGTTCCGGATAAACAGCGCCGGTGGGGTTGTCGGGATTGATGATGAGCACCCCGGAAATGGACGGATTGTATTTAATGGACTGGCGCAAATCGTCCATGCAGGGGTACCACATGTTGTCGGGATCAAGGCGATAGGTCACCGGCTTGAGTCCGGCGTGGGCTCCTTCCGCCGACGAGTGGGTCGAGTAGGTCGGCGACGGGCCGATGACCCGCGCTTCGCGCTTGAGCAGGCCGTACACCTTCTGAATGGCGTCCCCCAGACCGTTGAAGAAGATGATATCCTCGACACAGATCTGCGCGTAACCCCGCTTGTTGGTCAGATCAGCGAGAAACTGGCGTGTCTCCAGCAGTCCCTTGGTGGCGCAGTAGCCGTAGGAACAGTCCTGCATGGCCAGGTCGGCGACAATCTCCTTCATCCAGACGGGAATCCGCTCCCCCTTGGCAACGGGATCACCGATATTCTCCATATTGGTCTTGATGCCGAGCTTGTTCAGCTTTTCGGCGATGGTCACAATCGCCCGAATCTCGTAAGTCAGCTCGCCGGCACCGATATGCACAATGTTGTTCCGCATGGTTCAAGCTCCGTATAGTCAAATAAGAGATATTTCTTCAGCAGAGGATCAGGATTCCCATTTCAAGGGACGCTTTTCACCATCCCTGGCCACTCGAAAGTCGCCATCCAGGCGACTTGACGCCCTTTCCATGGGAACCCTGACCCTCTGCCCGAAAATAATCATAAAAAAAGCCATGGACTAGGTGAAAACTGTCCATGGCCTGAAGGTGATATGTCAACTGTACCTGCGCGGCTTGCACCCTCTTTTCAGGGGCGATGGACAGACTCTCGGCGGCCGGTTGCCGCCATCATCGCTCGTGCTGCCGCAAGGGTTTTAAACATGGGTCACATCTCCCGCTGGTGAAAAAAGTTGTGCCTGATTATCACAGGGCTTTAGTGAAGTCAAGGCCTCAATTTCACAGCACCCGACACGACCATTTTTGCTTGACATAAAACAACGGATTACTATACTCGCCTCTGTTGTGCGGTAACTTGGCGCCGGGCATAAAAACAGCAGCAACTGTGGCGCAGCGGCAACACCACAACAGGTATGTGGCAGGCAGGCAACAGGCAGGGTCCTTCCGGAACGAACTGGATCTGCTGGGCAGCGCCCGAAATAAAAGTTAAGCCCCTGCAAAACAATGGTTTTTGACTGGCTTGACCCAATGCCTTGTGCATACGGCATACATTTTGCCTTAGAGACTAACCGCAGCAACAGTTATTTGTAATTAAGTTAGAGCGTATAAGTTTGTTTTTTTCCAACCGCCGGAATGACTCCGGCACATCTTCCATTACCTTAAGGAGGTAACAGAAATGAGCAGATTGGTAAAATT
>CALFFB010000158.1 GCA_937958075.1 uncultured Geobacteraceae bacterium
CGAGCAGCCGGTTACCATCCTGCTGGTGACTATGGCTATGGCTATGGCTGTGGCTGTCATCACACATGCTGCACTCCTTTGGTGTTGTATCATTGTACCGCGTAAGATGTTTTCAGAATGATACCGCCTGTGAAGCTTCTGCGGCCAGGGCGGCGGCGATTTGTCCGAGGGCGATGCCGCCGTCATTCACCGGTACCTTTTGCGGAATGTGGAGCCTGAAATTGCGCTTTTCCCCCTGTGTTAACAGGGCCTGTACCAGGCGGGTATTCTGAAAGACTCCACCAGTCAGCAGCGCCTCATGGCGTCCTTCCCGCTCCATGATCCTCATGACCATATCGACCAGCATATTGATGAATCCGGTGACGCCACGAACCGGGTCTGATTCCCGCAGCAAGGCTTCGAGGGCCGGTTGCACGTCGATCACGCCGTCGTTGCCAAGGACAAAACCATAACAGAGATCACATGTCCTGTCGTAGTATTTTTCCATGAGCATGCCGCTCTGGCCTTCAAAGGTGAGCTGGTGGCAGATGCCCAGCAGGGAAGCGGCGGCATCGAACAGCCGACCGATGGAGGAGGACACGGGGGCGTTGAGGCGGCGGTGGTGCATCTGCAGCAGTACCCGGGCTTCCTCGGGGGAAAAGGAACGCAGGCAGGGGTTGTCAAGGGCCAGAGCCTCTTCCCCGTACAGGTCGAAGAGCAGACTTAGGGCCACCCGGCGCGGTTCGCGGATAGCCTGTTCTGCTCCCAGCAGCCGCAGGGGTCGCAGCTGATAGCGGCGTTCATAGTCACGGTAGGAGCAGTGCAGCACCTCCCCGCCCCAGAGGCTGCCGTCGTCGCCATAGCCGGTACCATCCCAGCAGAAGGCAAGGATCTCCGCATCCAGGCCCAGACCGCAGGCGACCATGCCGGAGAGGGCGTGAGCGTGGTGATGCTGGACGGTCTGCACCGGCACCTGCTGTCGGGCCGCCCAGCGGGAGGAAAAGTAACCGGGATGTTTGTCGCACAGAATCAGCTCCGGCTCGAAATCATAGAGCCGCTTGAAGGTGGCGATGGTGCGCTGGAAATAGTCCTCGGCGCCAACCCCTTCAAGATCACCGATATGAGGGCTCAGGATCGCCTGTTCGTGGATGCCCAGGGCGATGGTGTTTTTCAGTCCGGCACCGACCGCCAGGACCCGCCGCGTCAGCGTTCCCGGCAGCTTGATGGCCGCCGGCGCATAGCCCCGGGCGCGGCGCAGCATCAGGGTTTGTCCGGCTGCGTTGGTCACGACGCTGTCATCGCAACCGTTGATGATCTCCCGGTTGACATCGAGAACAGCATCCACCACCGTTCCCAGGCGGTCACGCAGGATATTCCCGGCGGTGATAACCGGCTCGTCGGCGATATTGGCGCTGGTGGCGACCAGGGGACGGTCGAGCCGTTGCAGCAGCAGCAGATGCAGGGGCGAATAGGGGAGAAACAGACCGATACGATCAAGGGGGCCGGTCACGTCCCCGGGTAACCGGTTTCTGTTCGGGACCAGAACGACGGGGCGCTGCAGACTGGTCAGCAGAGCCCGGCTGTGGTCATCAAAGCAGCCGAATTCCTCAGCCATGGTCACATCCCGCACCAGCACCGCAAAGGGCTTGTCCGGACGCTCCTTGCGCCGGCGCAGCTGCGCTACGGCAGCGGCGTTGCCGGCGTCGCAGACAATATGAAAGCCGCCGATCCCTTTGACGGCGATAATCTGCCCCTGCCTGATCATCTCTGCTGCCAGCATCAGGGGCTCCGCCATGGTTATCGGCTCCCCGGCAGCGGTGATCAGGTTCAGGTGCGGACCGCACACCGGACAGGCCGTCGCCTCGGCATGAAAGCGCCGGTCTTGCGGATTCTCGTACTCCCGGCGGCAGTCCGGACACAGAGGGAAAGGGGCCATGGCCGTTGTCGCTCGGTCGTAGGGAAGAGCACGGATGATGGTGTAGCGGGGACCGCAGTTGGTGCAATTATTCAGGGGGTATTGGAAACGCCGATTTTCCGGGTCCATCAGTTCCTGTTCGCAGTCACCGCACAGGGTGACATCCACCGGCACCAGGGTCTCGGTGAGGCTCTTGTCATGGGAAGCAAGAATACGGAAATTGCGGTGCTGATCGGTAAAGGGCAGATCCTCCACCGTCACCGCATCAATCTGGGCCAGGGGGGGAGCCTCTGCGGTCAGCTGCTGTAAAAAACGCTCAAGGCGGGCCCGTTCGCCGCTGATGTCAATAACGACACCGGCGGGTGTGTTGGCGACGGATCCGGTCAGGCGATTGGCCTGGGCAAGGCGATAGACAAAGGGGCGAAAACCGACACCCTGGACAGTTCCCCTGACAAGGAGGCGCCGGCGGGCGGCAGGGACCTCAGGGGACAAGATGTGCGGACTGTCGGCCAGGATTCGGGTCAAAGATCCGCCTGTTCATGTAAAAAGTGATCAATGCGCCGGGCCGCCTCGGCGATGAGTTTGGGCAGGGCCTGTTCAACCGGTGGGGACAGGGTCATTTCCATCTGAATATTATCATACTGGACGCCCAGCAGTTCGACCTCATCCGGCCGGTCACCGAGGAGTTCGGCCGCGTCCAGCAGATCCTTGATGCCCGCCTGGTGGGGGGAGATGCGCCGGGAAAAAATCGGGTTGATGTCCTCACCGGCGATCCGGGCCACGGTTCCCGGCGCCTCGCCGATGTTGATGGCGTCGAGGAGCAGGAGCCTGTCTGCCCAGGCCACGTGCCCGAGCAGATCAAGCCCCAGGGTGCCGCCATCGATAATCTGAAAATTGTCGCGATCCGGATAACGCTGCTGCAGGGCATAAATCGCGTGCAGCCCGGCGGCATCGTCATTCATCAGCAGATTGCCCAGACCCAAAACCAGAAAGTTCGCCATCAGTGTCTCAACTCCAGCTGTCGATGACCAGGGGCCATCAGTCACGGTGATCCGGCTTCCATCCGGAGAAGATGGAGCTGATCTCACCCGATTTGGTTTTGAAGTCGAACAGCACGACACTGTACAGGTGATTGATGACAAAGCCGGCCACCAGAAACATCACCATGAAATGAAACCAGCGCACCCACTGATTGCTGACCAGCCCGAACACCCAGCCGGTGACAGCATAGAGGGTACTTCCGGGGTCCGCCTGGGCCCACAGGGCAAAGCCGGTAAGAATCTGCAGAAAAAACAGCAGAAACAGCAGGGTATAGGCGCAGAACGCCACCGGATTGTGCCCGAGCAGATGCGGGGTTTTTTGGCCGAGAAAGATATAGAAACGAAAATAGGCCCAGAAGGTTTCCCGATCCTTTCTGTTAAAGGGGTTGGGAATAGCTCGCCAGCTGGCATAGTAACTGCCGCCGAGGAACCAGTAGAGGCGGGCCAGGATACTCACGGCAAACAGCACTCCGGCCACATAGTGAATGTGGCGCATGTGGCCCATGATGTAGGGATGCTGCGCCGCACTCATGAAGGGATCGTGAATAAAATAGCCGGTGACCGACAGGACGATGATGCAGAAAAAATTCACCCAGTGAATGATCCGCACCGGCCCTTCCCAGATATAGAGAAAGCGGCGGGCGGCGCATTCGGCCGGCTGCTCGGGGGTCGTCAATGTTGCATTGGTGCTCTCGGCCATAACGCCTCCCTAGAGTATTTTCGCTTTGGATATGAGTTGTCCGCCCTCGTCGTACAGGTGCACGGCGCAGGCCATGCACGGGTCAAAGGAGTGCATGGTGCGCAGAATCTCCAGAGGCCGCTGCGGATCAGCGATGGGCGTGCCGATAAGGGATTCCTCATACTGTCCGCGCACCCCGGCGGGATCACGCGGCCCGGCGTTCCAGGTGGTGGGCACCACGGCCTGGTAGTTTCTGATGTTCTTGTTGTCGATCACCACCCAGTGCCCCAGGGCGCCGCGCGGCGCTTCATGGAAACCGAAACCACGGGCGTTTGCCGGCCAGGTTGCCGGATCCCAGTTTTCGTTGTTATGGATGGCGTAGTCACCACTTTTGATATTGGCCACCAGGGCATCGAGCCAGTCGCCCATCTTGTTGATCATGATCAGGGTCTCGACGGCGCGGGCGGCGGTCCGGCCCAGGGTCGAGAACAGCACCTCCGGCCCGACACCGAGCTTGCCCAGCACCAGGTTGACGGTGTCGGTGACCTCCTTGTGTCCTGAAGCGTAGGCCACCAGCATCCTTGAGAGGGGGCCCACCTCCATCGGCTTGTCATCGTAGCGGGGGGACTTGACCCAGGAATACTTGTTGTCCGTATCGAGGAAATCGTAGGGCGGCTTCGGCCCGCTGTACTGATGGTTGGTTTCTCCTTCATAGGGGTGTTTGCCGACGCTGTCACCGCCGCTGTACTCATACCAGGAATGGGTGACATACTCGGTCACCTTCTGCTGATCGACGGGCATGACCCTGGACAGGTCACCATCGACAATCACCCCCGCCGGCATCCAGAAATCGTGCGGATAGCCGCGCCGCCCTTCGGGGAAGTCGCCGTAGGAGAGGTAGTTCTTGTGGCCGGTGCCGATGCCCGCCCACTCCAGATAGAAGGGTGCCACCGCCAGCACGTCGGGGATATAGACCTGCTCGACAAATTCCCTGGCCATGGCGAGATACTGCCTGATCTGGGCGATCTTGTCAGCGTTGATGGCGTTCTGGCTGTTGGGATCGACGGGGATCGCCATGCCGCCCACCAGGAAGGTCTGGGGATGGGGGTTTTTCGAGCCGAGGATGGCCTGGATCTTGATGATCTCCTTCTGCACCGTCAGGGCTTCCAGATAGTGGGCCACCGCCATGAGGTTGGCTTCCGCCGGCAGCTTCATGGCCGGATGCCCCCAGTAGCCGTTGGTGAAGGGGCCGAGCTTGCCGGTGTTGACAAAGGCGGCGACCCGATCCTGCACCCCCTTGAAATACTTTTCGCTGGAATATTTCCAGGGAGAAATGCTCTGCTGCAGGGCCGCGGTCTTTTTCGGGTCGGCGGACAGGGCCGAGACCACATCCACCCAGTCCAGGGCGTGGAGATGATAAAAATGGATGACATGATCCTGGACATTCTGGATGCCCATGATGACATTGCGGATCATTTCGGCATTAAAGGGAATCTGGATGTTCAGGGCATTTTCCACGGCGCGGATGGAGGCCAGGGAATGAACCGTGGTGCAGACCCCGCAGAAGCGCTGGGTGTAATACCAGGCGTCGCGGGGATCGCGGTTTCGGAGGATGGTTTCCACCCCGCGAAACATGGTGGCGCTTGACCAGGCGTCGGTGATCACGCCGTTCTCGATTTTCGCCTCGATACGCAGGTGCCCTTCGATGCGGGTCACTGGATCCACTACGATTTTATTGGCCATGATCGTCACTCCCCTTATTTGTCAGCGTCGCTGTCGGCGTCAATTGTCTGTTGGATTTCTTCGCGGGTTTCCTCTTTGGCTTCCCGGACCTGCTTCCAGTTCCGGGCCAGGGTCACGGCGCCGTGGGCGCCGAAGATCGCCGCCGAGGTTCCGACAATGGCGGCTCCTATTTTCAGGGCCGAGGCCTCCACGCCAAAACCGGGGACATTGGGCAGGCGCTGGTACATGGGCATCATGGTGTCGAAGAAACCGGGTTCACTGCAGCCGACACAACCGTGTCCGGCCATGACCGGCCAGCTCAGGCCCTCGTTCCAGCGCAGGGTCGGGCAGTTGTGGAAGCTTTCCGGTCCCTTGCAGCCCATCTTGTACAGACACCAGCCCTGGCGATGACCGTAGTCCCCCCAGTTTTCCACATACTGGCCGGCATCGAAATGACCGCGCCGCTCACAGTTGTCATGAATCCGCTTGCCGTAGGCAAACTTCGGACGCCCGAACCGATCCATGGCCGGTGGCGTGCCGAAGGTCAGGTAATGGACGATGGTTCCGGTCAGATTGTCGACATTCATGGGACAGCCGGGAAGGTTGATGACGGTTTTGTTCGGCAGCAGGTCGCTGACGCCGACAGCTCCCGTCGGATTGGGATAGGCGGCGGGCAGGCCGCCGTAGGACGAACAGCTGCCGACAGCGATGATCACGCCGGCGTTGCCACCGACTTTCCTGAGGATATCCACCGCGGTCTGGCCGGCGATGGTGCAGTAGACGCCATCGGCGCCGGCGGGGATCGACCCTTCGACAATGCAGATGTACTGCCCCTTGTATTTTTCCATGGTGGCGTGCTTGCTGGCTTCGGCCTGCTCACCGGCGGCGGCCATGACCGTTTCGTGATAATCGAGGGAGATATGATCGAGGATCAGCTCACCCACCGAGGGGCGGTTGGCACGCAGCAGGGATTCCGTGTCGCCGGTGCAGGACTGAAACTCCATCCAGATGACCGGTGGCCGGTTGTCGTTTTCGATGGCCGCCGCGATCTTCGGGGTCATGGCCGCCGGTACCGCCAGCAGCGCCCCCAGGGAAGAGCAATACTTGAGAAAACTCCTGCGTGTGATGTTGTGGCTGTCAAGCAGTTCCCTGAAATCACTCATAACCCGTACCTCCCCGAAATGGAATAAGGATTTTGACCCAAGGTAAATTTAACACCGTTTTATTATTTTTCAACTGCAAAGGGCGTCAAGTTCAGTGTCTTGTGTGTTATTTTCGATAAACTACCGAAGAATTATGCAGCTGTCGGTTGACGCGGAAAACGGCTTTGGTGAAAAATTGTCGGCAACCGGACCTGGCCCAGTCCAGAGGGCTACCACCATTGACAACAGGGGCATAGGATGCATGGCAGATCATTCAGAGGGATTTTTCCAGGGGCGTTGCTGCTGTTGCTGTTGACCATGCCCCTGCTGTTGTCCTGTCGTCAGGAGTCCATTCCTCTGATCGAGGAGAAATGCGGCACCTGTCACAGCGCCTCAATTGTGTATGAAACCAGGCGCAGCGAGGCGGGTTGGCGACAGATCATGCACGGTATGAAAGTGCGCGGTCTGGTCATCAGCGAAGAGGAAGAGCAGCGCGTCTTTGATATTCTGCTGACGGACTTCGTGCTGGAACAGTGAGGCGCCGCGTTACCGTTCCGTCAGCCAGTAATAGCCAAACGGAGGCACCACCAGGGTGTGATTGACCATGTCGGGCCGGCCGCCGTGACAGAGATCTTCCAGCCGGTCGTAATCGATGCGTCCCCAGGTTGAAAGGTTCTCCAACTCCAGGGAGTGGGGCTTGCCGTCGAAATTGGCCACCACCAGCACCGAGTCGCGCCGGCTGATCCAGTTGAAGCGTTCGAAGACAAACAGGTGAGGGTTGCCCGCATCAATTAGTTCCCGGTTGTTGAAATCGGCAAAGACACTGATTTCACGGCGCACCGCGATCATCCGTTTGAGGGCGCTGAAGATCCGGTACTCGACGGTTCCGGACTGATGACGGCGGTCGGCCTTGTCCCAGTCGATGAGCGGGCGGTGCATCCAGCGGCTGTCTTCCGCCTTGAGGGGGTCGTCACGGTAGGAATGGTCGTTGAGGGTGCCGATCTCGTCACCATAATAGAGCAGGGGGATGCCGCCGAAGGACATGATCATGGCGTGCAGCAGCAGGATCATGGCAACAGCATCGTCAATCGCCTTCTCGTCGCCCTGCTCCAGGGCGTATTCCAGGCCGACGAGGGAGGCCAGGGAGCCGGAGATCCGGCTGTCGCCGGTGCGCTGGTTGTGACCGAAGGGCAGCCCCCGGGCGTGGGATCCGGGGTAGCTGCCGGTAAAGTAATCGACCAGGTAGCGCCGGTGGCTGACGGGTTGGTAACCGGCCAGCTCAATATCACGATCATCAAAACCGAGGCCGATGTCGTCGTGACAGCGCACATAGTTGAGCCAGGTGGCGCGCTCCAGCTTGACCGGCAGGCTTTTGATCCCCTGATTCAGCAGTTTGGCGTTTTTGGTGGCGACGGAATCCCACAACAGGGCCATGAAGGTCGCGTTGTAGGCGATCTCACACTCCTTGGCGATAACCGCGTCCTCGCCGAAATACTTGATCACCTCCACTGGGGCGACGATGGCCTCGGCGATAAAGAGCACGCCGGGAGCCGTGACCTGGGCACAATCCTTCATCAGCTGCAGGATCAGGTGCGCCTCGCGCTCATTCTGGCTGGTGCCGCCGATCTTCTTCCATAAAAAGGCCACGGCATCGAGGCGCAGGATGTCGGCCCCCTGATTCGCCCAGTACAGAACGATATCGAGCATCTCAATAAAAACCGACGGGTTGCTGTAGTTCAGATCCCATTGATAATCGTTGAAGACGGTCATCACCCAGCGTTCCATGGTGGCATCCCAGGTGAAGTTGCCGGGGGCGGTTTCCGGGAAGATCTCCGGCATGTTCTGTTCAAACATGTCGGGAACCGTGCGGTTCGGGTAGCTGTAGTAGTAATTCCGGTAACGCTCTTCGCCGGCCCGGGCGCGGCGGGCCCACTCATGCTCGTCGGAGGTGTGATTGAGGACCACATCGAGGGTAAGAAGAATGCCCCGTTCACGCGCCTTTGCGGCCAGCTGCTGCAGATCCTGCAGGGTTCCGACCCGCGGATCGACGGCCCGGAAATCGCTCACCGCATAGCCGCCGTCGCTGCGCCCCTCCGGACATTTCATCACCGGCATGATGTGGATCAGGTTGACCCCCAGCTCCTGAAAATAGGCCAGATTGTCCGTGACCCCCGGCAGGTTTCCGGCGAACCCTTCGCTGTACAGGGCCATGCCTACCCACTTCTGATGCAGGAACCAGCTGTAGTCGCGCTCCCGTTCAATATCGACCTGGCGCAGCTGCTGCGGTCGGGCGATATACTGACGGGCCATGGTTTCCACCAGCTTTTGCGCCTGCTGCTCGAAATCCTGACGTTCACCGTAGAGCCGGTAAAACAGGGAGTGTATGGCATAAAAGTTGGCACCGAGACGGGTGTAGAAGTGGCGCAGATCCTGCTCGCTGATCTCTTCCTTCAAGCGATTGAGAATATCGTTGAGCAGGGCGTGGGATACCTGTTCGTACATAAGTCAACCTGTCGTGGAAAAACCCTGGTAAAGCTGCAGATCGTCCGTTATGCCTCCGCGCCGGCCGATGACCCTGGCGGCCAGCTGTTGCGCCAGGCTGACGTTGTCGGCGATGGAGCGGCCCTTCAGCAGCCCCTGCAGATAGACGGCGGAAAAAGCGTCACCGGCGCCGACGCTATCAACAAAAGATTGGGGAACACGGGCCGCGGCCCGGAGGAGTTCGCCGGAAGAGGAGGCCACCAGGGCACCGTCGCTGCCGCAGGTTACGATCAGCTGTTCCAGATGGCAGCGCTGCAGCAGTTCCATCATGGCGGCCTCGATAGACGATCCGATGGCCCCCAGGGCCAGCAGCTCAGCGCTGTTCATTTTGGCCCAGCGCGCTTGCCTGAGCCAGCCCAGAACCTGTTGTTGCTGCCACCAGGGCGGGCGCAGATTGACATCGACAAACAGATCACAGTCGCTCTGCCGCATCAGCCGTTCCAGGGCCTGACGGGAGGTTTCATGGCGCAACGCCAGGGTGCCGTGATAGAGAAGCTGCCGCCCGGTCGTCACGGGCGGGGGGTCGCAGCTGATGTAGTCGTAGGCAACCCCTTCCCTGATCTCATAGGACGGCTGCCCGTCACTGAGGGTGACTTCGACGGTTCCTGTCGGATGGTCCCGGTCCTGCTCAACGCCGTCGGTGCCCAGGCCCCAGCGATTCATGGCGGCAAGAATGCGCTGCCCCCGGTCGTCGTCGCCGATCCGGGAGATCAGCAGGGGCGCGGCCCCAAGGGCCTGCAGGTGCCAGGCGACATTGAAGGGCGCGCCGCCGAGAATCTCCTCGCCCTCGGGAAAACAGTCGAAGAGGACTTCGCCGAAGATAAGGATCTGATGGTATAAGTTCATAGGGACCTACCCTTTAACCAGGCCTGCAGGGCCGGCTGAAAATGACAGACGCCTTCGATGACCCCGGCACTGTAGTTGCCGCTGGCCAGCGGGCCCGCTCCCCTGGCGATATACAGGGCCCCCAGGCGCTGCCGGCGACGGGCCCAGTCAAGGGCGGCCTGCTTGATGTCCGGCGCGGTGTTGGCCACCAGAATCGAGGGGATATCGCTGTTGATGACCTGCAGGTCATTGCCGCTGTCGCCGGCAAACACCAGTTCCGTATCGGCAAAGTCCAGGAGCTTCTGCAAAAAGCGGATGGCGCGATACTTGTCGGCGGCGGTGGGCAGGATATCAAGGAGGCCGACCCGGGTCACCTCATCATGACTCCAGATCTGGTTTGCCCCTATGCCCGCGGCCGAGAGCGTCTGGGCGATTTTTTGCCGCAGGTCATCTGTCGGCTGCTGCAGGGACACATAATAACTGACCTTGAAGAGGTTCTGCTTGTGCGGCTCCTGGAGAACCACCCCGGCCACCCCGTCGACGACCGTTTTGATCTGCTCTACCGTTCCCTCCGGCCATTCTCTGCGCAGCAGCTCCAGCCAGGGCTCCAGCCGCTGCCAGGTGTCACCATGGAGGCGATAGATGGTCGAGCCGACATCGGTGATGGCGTAGGCGGGTCGGGGCAGGGCATACGCCTCCAGGGCGTCAGCCACCAGCTGCCGGTCGCGGCCACTGACGTAAACCAGGGTCACCCCCGGATGGGCGCAGAGGGTGTGCAGCAGCCCGCGCGCCGCCGGATCTTCTGGGGCCGCGCCGTTGGGAATCAGGGTCCGGTCAAGGTCAGTACACAGCAGCAGCTTCATCCCGGCACTCACGGGGCTTCTCGTGGATCGCGGCAGGCGCCGAAGAAATCATAATAGTCAATCGCCTCGATGATGCCCGCCGCCAGGGGATTCTGCGCGAAATAGATCCGCTCGACATCGACCAGTCCGGAGAGCTCCTCGTGATGACGGTTGGCGACAACCACCGCCAGGGGGTTGCCGGAGAGCATGTCTTCATCGGCACCGGAGCCACCGGCCACCAGAATCCGCTCCAGGGGGATATCGCGCCGCTCCGCCACGTAACGCAGGGCCAGCCCCTTGGACGCCCGCGCCGGCAGAATATCCAGATACTGGCCGAAACTCATGAGCACATGCGCCGCCAGACCCTCCTGATGCAACAGGCGCCGGATCGCCTCGACATCGGCCTTGGCCGGATCGATGTAATAACTGACCTTGAAGTGGCTTTGCTCACTCTTCGGCTGGCGTTTCAGTCCCGGATAATCGGTCAGCAGCTCCCGCACCTTGTGCGGTGCCCACTGAAAATCGATGTACCTGGCCCAGACCGGATCTTCTTCGAGTTCCGGAGCATAGTAGATCTCGCTGCCGCCACTGGTGATCAGAACATCCGGCTCCGGGATCCCATGCTTTTTCATCAGGGCCAGAGCCGAATCCAGTCGCCGTCCGGTGGCGATAATAAAGGCCGTACTTTTACGCTCCCGCCGGATCAGGGCCATCAGTGTCTTGAGGGCAGCGGCGTCGCCGATAAGATTCTGGTCCAGGCCACTGACCAGAGCGCGGTCACTGTAGAGGGCATCCCTGCGGGCAACAGGCTCACGAACGAGGGGTTCGTAGCGTCCGGCGACCGCGGTTATCAGCCGCATGTAGCGGCTGGCGTGGGCCTCCCAGGAGTAGTGTTCCCGGACTCCCCGCAGCCCCTTTTCCGAACATGTCCGCCAGAGGTCGGCATCGTCCAGCAACTGCAGCAGGCGTTCGGCAATCTGTTCCGGATTCAGGGGATCGACCAGAAAGCCGTTGGCGCAATTGCCGATAATGTCACGCGGACCGCCGTCCCGGGTGGCGACAATGGGCAGTCCCGAGGCGGCCGCCTCAATGAGGGTCAGGCCGAAGGGCTCCGTCAGGGCGGGATTGACAAAGACGCCCCTGGTGGCGGCGACAATGCGGTAAAACAGTGGAACGTCGTCCCGCTGGTGATGCTTGGGCAGGGCCACCTTGCCGTACAGGTCGTAACGGTCGATGGCGAGGAGCAGCTCCTGAAAAACATCACGCGCGCCCCTGTCCAGATCATCGATATCATCACGATTGCCGGCGATAATCACCAGATTGGCCCGCTCCTGCAGGGGCCGGCTTGCGCCGTAGGCCTCCACCAGGCGGGTGATGTTCTTGCGTTTGTCCGGCCGTGACAGGGCAAAGATGATGGGCCGGTGGGGATCTGTCAAAGGACGGGTCAGGGTGGCGAATTGCGGCAGTTCCTGCTCGTTGCCTTCGGGCACGGTGAACAGATCGAGATTGGTGCCCGGCGGCACCACCCGCATCTGCTTCGGCTGATAATAATCGTAGAGCTCATACTGCTCTTCGATCTCCTGCCGGGTGCTGGTGATCACCCGCTCCGCTGTGGCCAGGGTCAATTCTTCCGCTTCGATCCGCCGGGCCATGTTGTAGCGCTGTTCGATATCTTCCCGGGAAAGGCCGGCGGCCAGCAGGCGCCGGCGCTTGACCCGCCCGAGGGAGTGCCCGGTATGAATCAGGGGGATGCCGGTCAGCTGGGCCAGGCGACTGCCGACCCACCCGGCGTCGGCGTAGTGACTGTGAAGGATATCAGGCCAGCGTTCCTGTTCACGAAAATAGGTGTAGAGTTCATCGACAAAGGTCGGCAGATGATCCCAGAGCTGTTCTTTCGGCAGATAGGCTTCCGGCCCGGCGGCAATCCGGACGATGCGTAACTTGTCGGACAGGGGTTCCACCGGTACGGCGTAATCGGCGGCGACCCCCTCATCCACCACCAAACGGGTGACCAGGTCAACCCGGGCGATATCGTCCCGTCGCGCCAGCGCCTGGGCCAGCTCCAGCACGTAGAGGGTCTGGCCACCGGTGTCGGCGTCGCGACCCAGTTCCAGGTTGCTGCCACGGATCAGTCCGTGAATACTGATAAGTGCCGGGTAGAGGAGCGGGGCAGGGGGCATGAGGGATGTCCTTCCCGATCAGGGGTTGTCCGCATGGGTCATGAACGAGGCAACAACGTATACTGCCGGATGCGGAACGTTACCCTTTACAGACTGCCAAACCCCGGCCAAAGCGTCAAGTCGGAGGGGGACACAAAGGACGCCACTGGATCGCGGCGCCGACATCGCGTACTATCAACCAGGAACCCGGTCCTGTGCCCGAATCCGGACTGAACAGTTACCCTGTCCCTTAACCCGTCCCGGAGTCCACCATGAAGATCCCGCCCGTTTCCCGCCCAGAGCCCGATTTCAACGATTTTCTGACAACCTTCAAAAGCCGGCTGCAGCACCTGTTGCATGTGCGCAGCGATATCGACAAGCTCAGCATCAAACGCGGGATTCCCCCCTTTATCCTGCGCGATATTCTGGCAGCACAGCCCATGGCGTGTTTTATTCCCCGAACCTATGGCGGGCGCGGTGGCCATATCCACGAAGGCCTGGCGTTGCTGGCGGCGGCCAGTTACGAATCGCTGCCTTTGTCCCTTGGTTTCGGCATCAACTGGGCCCTGTTTCTTCAGCCCGTTGCCAAATATGCCATGGAACCGGTCAAACAGCCTGTTTTTGACGGTTTTCTCAGCGGCCAGAAGATGGGCGGACTGATGATCACCGAGCCCGATTTCGGCAGTGACGCCCTGCACATGCAGAGCCACTATCGGCAGGAGGGTGATCATTTTCATATCCAGGGGGTCAAGCACTGGGCGGGGTTGACGGGCTGGGCGGATTACTGGTTGCTGACCGCCCGGAGGCAGCATGACTCCGGTCAGCTCGGACGGGATGTGGACTTTTTTATCTGTGACACCTCGGCCGCCGGACAGACGGTAGTCGTTGAGGAACTGTTTGAGAATCTGGGAATTTACATGCTGCCATACGGACGCAACCGAATCGACGTCAGGGTGCCGACAGTGCAGAAGCTTCAGCCCGAAAGTACCGGCATCAAAATGATGCTGGACCTGCTGCACCGCAGCCGCATGCAGTTTCCCGGCATGGCCCTCGGTTTTCTGCAACGGTTGGAGGATGAAGCCGTTGCCCACTGTCGCCGGCGTCAGGTGGGGGGCAAGAGCCTGTTTCAGTACGACCAGGTGCAGCAACGACTGTCCGGTCTGCAGGCCAATGTCACGGTGGCGGCGGCCCTGTGTCTCAACAGCAGCAGCAAGGCCGGGGTGGAAAGGGATCTGTCGGGCGCAGGACTCGAAGCCAACGCCGTCAAAACCTGTGTTACCGATCTGATGCAGGAATCCGCCCAGTCATTGTTGCAACTGGTCGGCGCCAAAGGCTATCGCCTCGATCATATCGCCGGACGGGCCCTGGTCGACAGCCGCCCCTTTCAGATCTTCGAAGGCTCCAACGATATCCTTTATATCCAGATTGCGGAATCGGTGCAGAAACTGATGCAGCGGCGAAAGGAACGGAACCTGCTGGCCTTCAGCCGCCAGTTTGAGCTGACCCGGCGCGCCGTCGACAGCGTCCACCGGCAGATCAATGTCGATCTGGTCCTGCCCCTGGCGCAGCGGCAGCTCAATGCTTTTGGTCAGCTCATCAGCCGTATGATCGCCCTGCATCTGGTGGAAGAACTGGGAGATTCCGGTTACAGCCCGGTTCACATCGACATCTGCCGCACGCACCTGCGACAGCGCATTGCGGCAGAGGTGGGCGGTTTCCTGGCGCTGTCCACCAGCACCTACCAGGACATCGAGGCCGCCGATCGCGACTGGCTTGACTGTTTTTACCGGCAACGGCAGCGGGATGGCTTTTCACCGTCGGCCTAAAATCGTGTCGAGGCGGTTGGCGAAGAGCTGACGGTCCCTGGCGGACAAGGTGGCCGGACCGCCGGTTTCAACACCATTGCTGCGTAACGTCTCCATGAAATCCCGGACACTCAGCCGTGCTCTGACGTTGTCTTCGGTATACAGCTCCCCGCGCGGATCCAGGGCGACTGCGCCCTTGGCGACAACCTCGGCGGCCAGGGGGATGTCGGCGGTAACGACCAGATCGCCGGCATGCAAACGCTTGACGATTTCATTGTCGGCGACATCGCTGCCGGCGGCGACCAGGACAAATGAGATGCGTGGCGATGACGGGATGCGCATGCCATGGTTGGCCACCAGGGTCAAGGGCAGTCCGGTACGCTGCGCGGCACGGAAGAGGATGTCTTTGATGGCCGCTGGACAGGCATCGGCATCAACCCAGATGTGCATGATGATGCCCGTCGCTTTTGACGATGTCGACGGGCGCGGCGTAGTAGGCCAGCCCCTGTCGTGAATCCGTCAGCCGCGAGGAAATGGCGCTATTGCACAGCCCCTCAGGCATGGGCAGGTTCTTCCAGCTCATGAGCACCCCCGCTCCCACCCTGTCCGTGACCTGCGCCAGGGCGGTGAAGTGCCCGCAGTCCCCGACAATCCTCACCCTGTCGCCCGCGCCGATCTGCCGTTTTTCCGCATCATCCGGATGGATCAACACAACCTGGCGCCCGGTTTCCTGCCCCGGCAGGGTCTGGGAGTTGAGATAGGCCGGATGCGAGGCGGTCAGCAGGCGAAAGGGCCGAGCTGCCGTCGGCATCATCAGCTCCAGGTGTTCGGTCTGATAGCGCCGTGGCGACTGCGGGGGCGCGCTGAGCTCTGCTTCATCCCTGATCTGCAGGCTGATGCCGAGCCTTTCGGCAATCCCCTGGGCCGCCGCCATGTCGCTCAGTTCCCTGGTCAGTGCCTGCCGTCGCTGCCGATGGGGGAAAAAATAACTGCCCATGAAATCAGTCTGGGCAAACATGCCGCCAACCTTCAGAAAAAAGTCGGCGTAGCCGGTGGTGGCGGAGTCGTTGGTGTCAACCACCAGGGTGGTGGTTTTCGCCAGCCCCCGGGCCCAGCGGTTGCTGTCAGGATAGGTGACCGCCGGATTGGCGGCGATGTTGACGAACAGATCGAACTCCCCTTGTGCCAGGCGCTGCGGCACCTCATCAATGGGGAGCTGCTGGTCGAACCAGGCGGGATGCCCATACCAGAAGCGTTTGGAGCCGTGGCCGTAATAGAGCAGGTCCTGGGCGCCGGTGCGTACCGCCAGACGGTTGATCCAGCGGATGGCGTTCATGCCGTTTTCGTGACGCTGCATGCCCAGCCCCTGGATATGGGCCACCTTGCGTCGGGCGATACGGTCGAGGAGCAGGGCGAAATCGGCGTCGCTGATCCCGGCGGCCGTCAGCAGGGATGAGACGGAGTGATCCTTTTCATAGCCGAGTCTGGTCAGCAGGGCGCAGGCCACAAGCCCGTCACTGGCGGGCTGGATCTGTATATAATGATCGGCCAGTCGGGCGGTGGCGGTGCGCACCGGATCGATGAGGATGATCTCCGTTCCGTTGCGGCGCAGCTGCTGCAGATAAACGGCCAGATGGGGGCTGGTCACCGCCGCGTTCTTGCCGTAGAGGATGATGGTCTGTGCCTGCGCCAGGGCGGTGACGGGCGGGTTGCTGACGCTTCTGAAGTCCTCATAATGGGCGGCGGAGCCGGTGGCGTCGCAGGGATCGCCGCTGATACTGACGGCACCGGGAAACTGGGAAAAGAGCTGATCCCAGTAACCCATGTTGTAACCGAGGCTGCCGGAGCCGCGCAGATAGAGGATTTTCTTGTCGCGCAAGGGGGCAAGCCAGGAGGCAAGGGCATCGAGGGCGGCAGGCGCGTCGGCATAGTCCACGCGGCCGCCGGGGGTACGCTGCCAGGACAGCAGGCCGTTGTCGATTTCACGGCGGATGAAGGTATTGAATTTACCGCAGACAAAACCGGGGGCGCACCAGTCCTGGGGTTGTCCGGCGGCCACCTTGAAGGGGGCTGCGTCGGTGGCCATTTCCATGCCGCACAGGTCGGGGCAGTCCTTGCTGCAGAAAAAGTGGCTCATGAAGAAAAATCCTTCATTTTACAGTGGGTTTCGTGCACCGGAACGAGGGCCAGAACGGACAGGACGGCACAGCCGAAAAGCCAGGCAAAAGCGGCAAAGTAGGCTTCTGCGCTGTAGCTGGGGACGCCGGCGGTCAGGGTGCCATCCCAGTAGCGGTCGAGAATGGCGCCGAGCAGGGGCTGGAGAATAGCGGCAAAACCAAGGATCGACATGTTGACGACGCCACCGACGGTCCCGGCAACGGCTGGATGGTTTGCTTCCCGGGCAAAGGCGAAACCGACGATGAGGCCGCCAGAGGACAAACCGATGGCAGCGAACAGGGGGTAGAGCAGGGGTTGCGGCAGATCGACCAGCAGAAAAACGCCCCACAACCCAGCGGCGACGGTGTTGGCAATCAGGTAGGGTGGCTTGCGCCGATGAATCCGGTCGGACAGGGCTCCCAGGGCCGGGCCGCCTATGGCCCAGGCCAGCAGCATGGTTGAGGTCAGCAGGGCCGCCTGGGAGCGCTGCAGGTCATAAATCTGGGTGAGATAGGGGACTCCCCACAATCCGGCAAAGGTGAGGAGCGGTGCCGAGGAAAATCCGGCCGCCAGAAACAGCAGCCAGGTGTCCCGTTCGCGCACCACCATGCCCAGGGATTTCCCCGGAGACATTTTCCGGGGCTGGTTGGCGCTGGCGTGGGCGAAGGATGTATAGCCGCGCTCGCTGGGGTCGTCCCGCACTACCAGCCAGATAAGAACGGCCCCGGCCAGGGTCACCAGGCCGCTCGCGAACATGGAGGAGCGCCAGCCGAACAGGGCGATGGCTTCGGCCAGGGGCACCCCGGCAAGAATGCCGCCGAAGTTACCAAGGAGCAGGGCGACGCCGGTAATGGTAGCGAAGCGGTTGGTGGGGAACCAGTGGCCGGCCAGTTTCATGCAGGCGACAAAGGCAACGGCCACCGACGCGCCGACGAGGAAGCGTCCTACATAGGCCACCCAGATATTCGGCGCCAGGGCAAAGAGAAAAATGCCGACGGAGGCGATCAGGGCGGCGGTCGCGCTCAGGCGGCGCGGGCCGATGGCGTCGGCCAGCAGGCCGCAGGGAATCTGCATGGCGGCATAGGCGTAAAAGTAGGTGGCCGACAGGTTGCCGAGAATGGCGGCGCCGATACCGAAATCGGTCATCAGCTCATCAACCATGACCGCCGGGGCAACACGCTGGAAAAACCCGACCAGGTAGAGGTTGGCGACCAGCCCCCACATGATCCAGCCCAGCAGGGGCGAGGCATAGCGTTCAGACGGTGAAGAAACGGACATGCGGAAACTCCAGGTGAGATAAGATCGTAAGCTGTGCAGAAAAATTACCTAAAGGTCTGGATAAGGATGTCACCCATCAGGACAGGCTGTTATAGCGGGATTGGGCGAAACTGTAAAGGAGTTGCTCTACAACCGGCGGTAGACCCAGGCCGGTTTGCCGTCAGCCAGCAGCAGTTCAACCCGTGTATAGCGGATGCCCAGGCGTTCGTAGCGGTCCAGACGCCGCAGGCCGGCGGCATCGACATAAAAGACCAGACCCCTCAGGTGGCCGTCCGGCGTTTCAACAAGATCAAGTCCCTGCTTGCTGAAGCCCGGTAGTACCGCGGATGTTGCGGCCAGGGTGTCGCCGGTGAGCAGCCAGCGCAGGGCGGACGAGCGCAGGGTGCCGTAGACAAAGACCCGCTGGGGGTCTTGCGTGTAGGTGACGGCAAGTCCGGGCGGTGTCTGATAGGCGTACGGGCTGACATAGGTCCACCACCAGCCGCCGGCGGAAAGCAGGAGGATCAGACCTGCTAACAGGCCCGTCCGCCGGTATCTGCGGGTCAACACGAGCAGATCGTTTATCAGGCCTGAAGTTTTTCCGTCAACGCCGGAACCAGCTGTTTCAGGTCCGCCACCGCCAGCACGTCGGCCACCTCGCCGATGGGCGCGTCCTTGTCGCTGTTGATGGCGACGACAAAGTCCGATTTTTTCATTCCGGCCAGGTGCTGAATAGCGCCGGAGATGCCGCAGGCGACATAGAGTTTCGGCGCCACCGTCTGCCCGGTGGTGCCGACCTGGCGGCTGTGGTCAGCCCAGCCGGCGTCCACCACCGGCCGGCTGGCGGCGTACTCTCCTTTAAGGGCTTTGGCCAGACCCTTGATCATCTCCAGGTTTTCCGGCTTACCGATGCCCCGGCCGGCGCTGACAATGACCCTGGCCTTGCCGAGATCGACCTCCCCGGCGGCGGCCGCCTCGTAGCCGGAAAAAGTGAGATCGCTGCTGCCGGTAACGGCCAGATCAATGATCTCGGGCGTGCCGGCAGGGGCTTCCTTCAAGGGGAAGGCCCCGGCCTGCAGGGTCGCGACGGTCAGTTCCGTTTGCACGTCTACCTGACGCTGCAGTTTGCCGTTGCACACCGGCACCACCAGCTGACCATCGCGCACGTCGACGATTTCGGAGACCTGCGCCGCCTTGAGGGCCAGAGCCAGGCGGGGGGCCAGATCCCAGCCGTAGGAGGAATGAGGCAGCACGATCATCTGCGGCTGTTCTTTGGCGGCCACCTCGCAGATCAGCTGCTTGTGCACCGCCGGATTGAATTCTGTCGCCGCCTTGACGTCCGCCAGATACAGCCGCCCGGCAAAGGCGGGAAGCTGCTCCCTGCTGCCGACGACGAACATGCTGGCCTGAGCGCCCAGTTTTTCAGAAAAGGCGATCAGTTCGGTATAGCTGTCGAGGAGCTTTCCTTCGCGATATTCTGCTATGAGCAGTGTTTTCATTTTAACCTCCAGTGTGGATTCACCGTAACCTGTCATTTCATTTTGGGTACAGGACGAGGTTCACCATGAAAAGGGCGACAGTCGAGAGACCATGGATGGTGTACAGCGTCCCTTGGAGTGGTGCGCCTCGACCTGGGCTGAAGAGACAGATGTTTTCCTCACATTTTCTCCTTGATGACGGCCGCCAGCTGTGCGGCCACATCGCCGGTATCCCCTTCGAGAATGCGGGCGCTGCCGCGTTTCGGCGGCGGCGCCATGGCCGCCGTCTTCAGTTGTGCCGGCGGAAGTTTGAGATCGGTAACGGGCAGGGATGCCAGCTCCTTTTTCTTGGCCTTCATGATGTTGGGCAGGGTCGGGTAGCGCGGTCGGTTCAGCCCCAGCTGACAGGTGACCAGAGCCGGTGTGGAACAGCTCACCAGTGCCCGGCTGCCTCCTTCCAGTTCCCGCTTGGCGGTAATAGTGCCCTGGTCGTAGGCAAATTCCACCAGGGTGGTCAGGGCGGGGATGCCGAGGAGTTCTGCCACCAGCACCCCGACCTGGGCGCTGCCGCGATCCTGCGATTGCATGCCGGTAAAAATCAGCTCGAAATCCTGCTGCCGGGCGAAATCGGCGATCATCGAGGCGATGGCCAGGGGGTCGCGCAGATGACTCTCATTGTCGGTCATGTGGACCCCACGGTCGGCGCCCATGGCCAGAGCCTTCTTGATGGTTTCTTTCACCCGATCCGGGCCGATGCAGAGCACCGTCAGCTCCGCTTCGCCAAGCTGCTCCTTGAGCTGCACCGCCTGCTCAACCGCGTATTCGTCGTATTCATTCATGCGCCAGGCCAGGTCGGTTTCTTCGTACCAGGTGCCGTCGGTGTTGACCTTGAAGCGGGATTCCATGTCGGGAACCTGTTTGATACAGACCAGCAGTTTCTTCATGGGTTGGCTCCTTGTTGGGTTGTCGGCAGGCGTTGCGCCAGCAGCTCCGCCAGATCCTGCGCCTTGAGGGATCCGCTTTTGTCCAGGCTCTTGATGCCGTCTTCAAACATGGTCAGGCAAAAGGGGCAACTGGAAACCAGCAGGGGAGCACCGGTCTCGCCCGCCATGCTCACGCGGGTATCGCTGATGCGGCTGCCGAGATGCTCTTCCGCGAGGATGCGTCCCCCCCCGGCGCCGCAGCAGAAGGACTCATCGCCATGGCGGGTCATTTCCGTCAGTCGGCCGCCGGCGGCGGCCAGCAGGGCGCGTGGCGACTGATAGATGTCGTTGTGGCGTCCCAGGTAGCAGGAATCGTGATAGGTGCAGTCGACGGCGTCCGCTGTTAACGGCAGCCTGCCCTGATGCAGCAGCTCGGCAAGAAAATCGGTGTAGTGACGTACCGGCACGTCCAGGCCGAGCTGTCGGTAATCCTTGCTCAGGGTGTTGAAACAGTGGGGGCAGGTGGTGACGATCTGCTGTGCGCTGCTGGCCTTGATCGTCTCGATATTGTCAGCGGCGAGGGTCTGATAGAGATACTCATTGCCCATCTTGCGCATGGGCTCGCCGCAGCATTTTTCCTGCTTGCCGAGGATGGAGACCTTGACCCCGGCGGCGCGGCAGAGGTGGACAAAGGCCCTGGCCACGGCCTGGTTGCGTTTGTCAAAAGCGGCGTAGCATCCGACGAAATAGAGGATGTCGGCAGGGTCTTCAGGGTCCTCGGAGAGATTCAGGTCATCCGCCCAGTCCTCCCGCGCGGCAAAGGCGTAACCTAAGGGGTTGCCGTTGACCTCGGTATTTTCCATGGCCGACATCACTTCATCACCGGGGAACTCCCCTTCCATCAGCACCAGATGGCGGCGCACGTCGACAAGTTTCCGCACATGCTCGATGCTCGCCGGGCAGCTCTGCTGACAGGCAAGACAGGTGGTGCAGGCCCACACCGCATCCCGCTCCAGGGTGGCGGCGAGTTGCGCCTCGGGGGTCTGAAAGGCAACCTCGCCGAGCTGATGGACAATTTTCATCGGCGACAGGGGTTTCTCCGTGGCCCAGGCGGGACAGCGGTCCTGGCAGCGCTTGCAGCTGGTACAGGCGTCGGCGTCGTAAATATCCTTCCAGGTCAGATCTTTAATCTGCGCCGCCCCGAACTGCTCGGCTTCTTCGTTGTCCAGATCAACGGCCGGCAGCAGCCCTTTGGGGCCGAGATCGGTAAAGAAATAATTGACGCCGGTGGTGACCAGGTGGCGCAGCTTGGTCAAGGGGATCAGGATGATGAAGGCCAGGGCCAGCAGCAGGTGCAGCCACCAGATACTGCTGTGCAGGCTGCGCAGGGTGGTTTCGTCGAAGGCCGCCAGGCCCTTGGCGAACACCAGCCCCACCGGTGACCACCAGGCCAGGGGGGTGCCCAGCTCGGTGACCGCCATGCGCGCGCCTTCAATGACAAAGCCGGTGATGAGAATGATCAGCAGCAGGGCGTGGATCAGTCCATCCTGAAAACTGCTGTCCAGCCCCGGCGGACGGATGATGACACGGCGATAGAGCAGCGCCAGCAGCATGCCGATGGCAGTTAGGCCGGCCAGGTCAAGGGCCAGGGAGTAAAACAGATAGAAAGAGCCGGAAAGAAAGCGGATATCGAACAGGGGATCGGTAATATCCGCCTGGATGAAAATCAGTACCGTGCCGATAAACAGCAGGGCAAAGCCCCAGAAAAACAGGGCGTGGGCGATTCCCGGCGCCCTCTCGCGCAGGACCCTGGTCTGCAGCAGGATCCCGCGCAGGACAAGGTTGAGACGGGTTGACCGCTGATCAGACCGGTCAAGGGCCTGTCCCTGACGGTAGACCGGAAGGCGCCGGTAAAATCCGTAAACGAACAGGACCAGGGCAATAAGGGCCAGTACATACATGGGCACCAGCACCGCCGCGCCCTGGCCGATATTCCAGTAGATCTCCCGTGTGTATTCCATGGTTTAAAGAAAACTCCTCAGGGTTTTATCAGGTTTTCGGCCGGTCAGCGGACGAGGGATGAGCCGATCACCAGGCGATGAATTTCATTGGTTCCTTCATAGATCTGAGTGATTTTGGCGTCGCGCATCATCCGCTCCACGGGAAAATCCCTGGTATAGCCGTAACCGCCGAACACCTGGACCGCTTCGGTCGTGACCTGCATGGCGACATCGGCGGCGTACATCTTGGCCATGGCCGCCTGCTGAGCGAAGGACAGGCCGTTGCCGGCCCGCCAGGCCGCCTGATAGACGAGCAGCCGTGCCGCTTCGATCTGGGTCGCCATGTCCGCCAGTTTGAACAGCACCCCCTGGAACTGATGAATCGGCTGGTCGAACTGCTTGCGTTCCTTTGCGTAATTGACCGCGGCCTCGAAAGCGCCCTGGGCAATGCCCAGAGCCTGGGCGGCGATGCCGATGCGCCCGCCGTCGAGGGTGATCATGGCGATCTTGAACCCCTGCCCCTCTTCACCGAGCAGGTTGCATGCCGGAATCCGGCAGTTGTCAAACACCAGCTCCATGGTGGGCGAGGAACGGATCCCCAGTTTACGTTCTTTTTTGCCGAAATGAAAACCGTCCGTGCCTTTTTCGACAATAAAGGCACTGATGCCCCGGTGTTTCTCGGCGCTTCCGTCGCTGCGGGCCAGCACGATGTAGGTATCCGCGTCGCCGCCGTTGGTGATGAAATTCTTGCTGCCGTTAAGGATCCAGCTGTCGCCATTGCGCACGGCGGTGGTGCGGGTGCCGCCGGCATCGGAGCCGGCGCCGCTTTCCGTCAGGGCAAAGGCGCCCAGGGTCTCGCCCCGGGCCAGGGGCACAAGAAAACGCTGCTTCTGGTCTTCGCTGCCGAACAGGTAGAGGGGGTTGGCCCCCAAAGAGAGATGGGCCGACAGGGTGACGCCGGTGGACGCGCAGACCCGCGACAGCTCCTCGACGGCGATGGCATAGCTGAGGTAGTCGGCACCGGCACCACCATACTCCTCGGGAAAGATAATCCCGGTCAGGCCGAGTTCCGCCAGCCGCTCGAACATCAGGTGGCGGTCAAAGCGCTCGCTTTCATCGCGCTCGGCGGCCGAAGGCCGGACCTCCGTTTCGGCGAAGTCACGGACCATGTCGCGCATCAGTTTGTGTTCGTCATGTAAGGCAAAATCCATGGGCAGCCCTCTTGTGTGTCAACCGTCTTAACCGGATTAAAACAGATATTTTTCCGTTTCGGCGGCCGCTTGTGCCAGGGTGCGCTTGGCGGCCAGCAGCCCGGTGGCGTCATATTTTGTAAAGCGCCGGACGCCGGAAAGGATCATGGTCAGGGTGTCCCCTTCCTCTATATAGTAGGCGGCCTTGCGGGCGGCGGTGGCGGCGGCCTCGGTGGCGTTGAAGGTGAAGACCTTGACGGCGGCGATCAGCTGCTGCTGACGGGCGGCGCTGAGGCTGTGGTGAATTTTTTCCGCCCGCAGAATGGCGCTTTCCGCGGCAAAAATCTGGATGGCGATATCGGCGGCTGCCATCAGGATTTCCTGCTCGTCGGCGAGTTTGTCCATGAATTTCTGGACTCCGGCGCCGGCCAGCACCAGATACAGGGTTTTCAGGTTCTGCAGGGTTGCTTTTTCGGCGGCAAAGGGGGCCGAGTCGTCCAGCTCGTCAAAGGAGGGTGTCATCAGCGACTCGAAGGCCTTCATCGCCTCCGATTGTAACGGCAGTTCCCCCTTCATGGCGCGGCGCAGGATCATGCCGGTAATCAGCAGGCGGTTGATTTCGTTGGTGCCTTCAAAAATGCGGTTGATGCGTTCATCGCGGTAGAAACGCTCGGCCGGATACTCGCTGCAGAAGCCGTAACCGCCGTGAATCTGCACCACCTCGTCAACGGTCTGGGCCAGCACTTCGCTGCAGAAGACCTTGGAGATGGCGCACTCGGGGGCGTATTCCTCAATCCCTTTCTGATACTGCTCATAGTAATCGGGAATCCCCTTGTCGATGGTCGCCAGCTTGGTGTCGAGCAAGCCGGCCAGGCGATAGACCAGGGATTCGGAGGCATAGATGGCGGCGGTGACATCGGCGATCTTTTCCTGGATGGCGCCGAAGGCCGCGATGGGCTTGCCGAACTGCTTGCGCTCATTGGCGTAGCGGATACCCTCGGCGAGGGCGATTTTCGCCGCGCCGGTCACTCCCGCGCCGAGCTTGAAGCGGCCGATGTTCAGGACGTTGAAGGCGATCTTGTGCCCCTTGCCGATCTCGCCGAGGACGTTCTCCACCGGCACCCGGCAGTTATCAAGGATGATCTGGGTGGTGGAGCTGCCCTTGATCCCCATTTTTTTCTCTTCGTTGCCGACGATAAGACCCGCGAAGCTTTTTTCCACCAGAAAGCAGGTGAAGTGTTCCTTGTCGATCTTGGCGAACACCGTAAACAGCTCGGCAAAACCACCGTTGGTGATGTACTGCTTGGTGCCGTTGAGCAGATAACAGCTACCGTCGTCGCTCAAGGTGGCGGTGGCCTGGGCGCTCAGGGCGTCGCTGCCGGAGCCGGGTTCCGTCAGGCAGTAGGCGGCGCACCACTGGCCGGTGATCAGCTTGTCGAGGTATTTTTCTTTCTGTGCCGCTGTCCCGTAGTAGATCAGGGGCAGGGTGCCGATACCGGTGTGGGCGGAAAAGGCAACGGAAAAAGAGCCGCCGCCGGCGATCTTTTCACCGACCAGCATGCTGGAGACCTTGTCCAGTTCCAGCCCGCCATCCTCCTCGGCGGCGTCCATCATCAGCAATCCCAGCTCCCCGCATGTGCGCATGCCGGCGACAACATGGGAAAAATCCTGATTTTCGATCTCTTCCAGATGCGGGATGATTTCATCCGCAACGAATTTTTCCGTGGTCTCGGCAAAAGCCCGTTGCTCATCAGAGAAGTCTTCCGGGGTGAAGACATCCTGACATGCTGTTTCGGCAATAAGAAAATCTCCGCCTTTTCTGATTTTTTCAGTCATAGCAAGGTCCTCTTTCGCACATAAAAGGAGTGTCCACTATATTTGATGCAGGTTGGTTAATCGTCTGGCAATGGGAGAACTCTCACTGGCGGGTAAAACTCGCTTCGCTCAAACAGTTACCCGCTTTCGTTCGAGCACATCCCCTTGCCAGGCGGTTTGCTCCCGATTGTGAACATGCTGCGCAGTTACATTCGTTCAAAGATTCCCGCCGCCCCCATGCCGCCGCCGATACACATGGAGACCATGCCGTAGCGGTTGCCGCGCC
>CALFFB010000159.1 GCA_937958075.1 uncultured Geobacteraceae bacterium
CGGCGTTTTTTTTCAAGAGTGTCCGTAACCGCTCTTTGCAAGGTATCGAGCATTATCTGGCCTGCCTCAGAGGGTGTCTTTTTGTGCGTTTCTGTCATTGGGTGCACCTCAGTAGCTGTTGATAGTAACCTGCATGGATAATATCACGGATGTCGCCGGTTTGCTCGAAAACCAGAACAGGTGTTTCGCCATCGTTCATGAAGCAAGTGCAACGGTTGACCCGATGGCTGAAGTGATTCAGCAGGTTATTCAGGCTGCGAGGAAAGCGGCGTTCGATGTCTTTGACGGGAATATTGTGTCCACCATGAACAACTCGCTCGCTAACGCGCAACTTTGACATGTCAACATTGGGCAGTGCCAGATAAATCAACTCAACAATCCAGCCCTGTCGTTGGAGTCGATCGATCAAACGTAGATACGTTCGTCCGGCCAGTGTCGTTTCAAAGGCAAAATCTTCGCCCTTTTCGATGCGCTCATCAATTTCGCGCAGAAAAATTCGACTGGCGGCAACGAGCTCACGTTCTGGCGCCAGTGGTGAAAGCCCGGCGGCAATCAGGTCGGCATTGATAAAGTGGGTACACCCTGCGACGTTGGGCAGATATTCCATGGCAAAGGTGGTTTTTCCAGCGCCGTTAGGGCCAGCGATAATGCTACAGAGTTTTGCGAGTTTTTTTGTCGGAGTTGGTTCACCCCCCATAGCCCAACACCTCCAGATTCTCCTGAATCACCGCATCGAGCTTTTCCACCACCTTCAGCCCGCTCTTGTCCATCTTCGAGAAGGCGAACCATTTCTTACCCAGATCTTTGAGTGATGCACCGAGGTGATAGACGGTCTCGCCGTCCAGAATCAGAAAGCGGTCGTGACTGGCAGCGAACTCCAGAATCTCGATGGACGGATATTGGGCGTTGTGTTTTTTGAGGTCTTGCGCCAGCGCCTTGCTGATGGTTCTGGTAAGAATCGTCGCCCTGACCCCTTTGTTGCGTTTGGCAAGCTGCGCCAGGACACTGTCGTCCACGTAGTTGTCGATAAGGACGATGGATGTTTTTGCCTGCCGCAGCAGATCGTTGATAAAGACATAGGCATCGAACAGTTGGCCGTCGAAAAAAACTCCCTGGGTCGCGGGCAGGTGCTGCTCCAGAGCATCAAAAACCTGCTCAAACCGTGCATCGGTATTGACCTCAAAGGTCATCTGTCGTCGTTCCAGCGTGTCGAGTCGGTGCAGCAGGTTGCCACTGCCGCTGATAAAGCGGCGCATCTCGACAAAAGCGTTGATAATCTGAATGCTGGTCTGAATCGCGGTTTCGCTACGCAGCACTGCCGAGAGCATGGCCACACCCTGCTCCGTAAAGGCGTAGGGGAGATATTTTCGGTGGCGGCCTCGCTGATCGATCTCGGGATCACTTAAGGTCACAAATTGTGACCTTAAAAACGTCTGTTCGTATTCTTCCTTGGTGAGCCGAAACCGAAAGGCATCGGGAAATCGGGCGATATTACGTTTCACCGCCTGGTTAAACACCTTTGTTTCAACATCGTAGATTTTCGCCAGATCGCTGTCGATCATCACCTGTACGCCGCGTACCACGAAAATCAGATCACGCAGGCGATCGGAGATCACCATTGCCCTCGAATCACTCCCCATAACCCAACCCCTCCAGGTTTTTGCGGATTTTTGTCCCCTCAGTCAACACATTGGCCGAATCATAGAGGAAACGCTCATGATTTTCCAGAAGAAAGGGGATGGAAGAAGGTGCCGGTGTAGCACAAAGAGTGCGCGAAGAGTGCG
>CALFFB010000160.1 GCA_937958075.1 uncultured Geobacteraceae bacterium
CCCTCGACATGATCGATCGGCGCTGGCCCTACCAGACCGGTAAAAACATCGCCAAGGGGATCAACGCCGGTCGTATCCGCATGGGCGACAAGCACCTTGGCCACTTCGCCCAGGACATCAGCTACGGCTTTTATACAGAGAACGGTCGTTACGATATCGGCATTATTGAAGTTTCAGCCATCGCCGAAGATGGCGGACTGGCTCTGACCAGCTCCTGCGGCATTGTCGCCGAGGCCATCGCCCTGTGCGACAAGATCATTATCGAGGTCAACACCGGGCAGCCCTCCTTCGAAGGCATGCACGACATTCACATGCAGCAGAAGCCGCCGCATCGCGCGCCCTTCCTGATTACCGAAGCCCATACCCGCATCGGCAGCCCCTATGTTCCCTGCGATACGGAAAAAGTCATCGCGGTCGTTGAATCCAAGTACCGCGACAAAGGCCGTGCTTTCGCCGAAATGGACGACACCTCCGAAGCGATTGCCGGGCACATCATGGAGTTCTTTGCTCACGAGGTGAAGCGTGGCCGCCTGCCGGAAAACCTGCTGCCGCTGCAGTCAGGCGTCGGCTCCATTGCCAATGCCGTTGTCGGCGGTCTGGCCAAAGGCCCCTTCTCCAATCTATCGGTCTATACCGAGGTTCTGCAGGACACCATGCTCGACTTCTTTGACGGCGGCAACCTCAACTACGCCTCCGCCTGCTCCCTGTCCCTGTCAGAAACCCCCGGCTTCCCGCGTTTCTTCGATAACTGGGAGAAATATTTCGACAAAATCGTTTTACGGCCCCTGTCCATTTCCAACGCTCCTGAGCCGATCCGTCGCCTCGGCGTTATCGCCATGAACACCCCGGTGGAATTTGACATCTATGCCCACGCCAACTCCACCCTGGTCGGCGGCACCCGGATGATCAACGGCCTCGGCGGTTCCGGTGACTTCTTGCGCAACGGCTACCTGAAGATCATGCACACGCCGTCCACCCGCCCGAGCAAGACCGATCCCCTCGGTATCACCTGCGTCGTGCCGAAAGCACCCCACATCGACCACACCGAGCACGACCTCGATGTTCTGGTCACCGAACAGGGCCTGGCCGACCTGCGGGGTGTCGCTCCCAAAGAGCGCGCCAAGCTCATCATCGAAAAGTGTGCGCACCCTGAGTACAAGCCGATCCTCAACGAGTATCTGGACATGGCTTCCAAAGAATGTCTCGCCAAAGGCATCGGCCACGAACCGCAGTTGTTCGACCGTGCCTTCAAGATGCAGCAGAACATGGCCGTCAACGGCACCATGCGCATCAAAAACTGGGATATCAAAGTCGATCTGTGTGAATAGCAGATAAAGATTTTACGTTTTAATGCAATGACCCCGCTGGGTTTGATTCCAGCGGGGTCTTTTTATATCAAACAATGATCGGCGCTTTTACCACACCAGCTCACGGGTATAGATGATGCGCGGATTGCCCTTGAAGATACCGAAGGTGGCGGTGGCCG
>CALFFB010000161.1 GCA_937958075.1 uncultured Geobacteraceae bacterium
TCCCGAGGGATTTTAAGTCCCTATTTTTTCCTTTATTTTTTCCCTTCAAAGACCTATAATCAATCATCTTTTTGCAATAAATAGAAAAACAAAAAACCCTTTTGGGACACTCTGGTAGACACTGAGGGCTAAAACCATGGCGACTTTCACCAAGCGCGGCGACCGCTGGCAAGCGAAAATCAGGAAAAAGGGGCACAGGGTTCTAACAAAAAGCTTCTTGCTCTATGAAGATGCGGAACGGTGGGCGCGAAAAACAGAGAGTGAGCTTGAGCGTGGTATTTACATAGAAAGCAACGACAAAGCCCGAACGACGATGATTAAAGATGCCGCTGAAGATTTTGAAGAAGAACATTTGACCAGGCTAAAGCACAGTCACAGAGAGAAAAACAGACTCTTGGCGCTGCTTGAGCGCTCTCGCTGGGGATCTCTTGCTTTGTCCTCGCTCACCGCCAAGGATGTTGCAGATTATGTCAGGAGTAGGGAAAAGGAAGGCATAGCTGCAGATACGATCAGGCTTGACCTTGCATTGTTGTCAAAATTTTTCAAACACGCTCGCCAGGAATGGGGTATGGAGTCTTTGAAAAACCCGGTTGATGCCGTTCGCCGCCCTTCCCTTCGCGGTACGGCTCGAACCCGGCGACTTGAAGAAGGAGAAGAAGAAAAGCTGCTGGCCGCCGCCCGGCCCGACCTTAAGCCCGTTATTCTTTTCGCCTTGGCAACTGCTATGAGAAGAGAAGAGATAGCAACGCTGGAGTGGCAACATATTGACTTGGACCGTCGAACTGCATACCTGCCGAGAACAAAAAACGGAGAAGCCAGGACGGTTCCGCTTTCGGGCAGTGCAGTTGCTGTCCTGCAATCGCTGCCGCGCAGCCTGGACAAAACAAAGCCTGTTTTTATGCTCACAAAAGATCAGATAACCGACAAGATGAGAACGACGGTTAAACGCGCCGGGCTAACAGACCTTCGATTTCACGATCTCCGACACGAAGCAACCAGCCGATTTTTTGAAAAGGGAACCCTCGACATGATGGAGATTGCGAGCATAACAGGTCATAAATCATTAACGATGTTAAAGCGTTACACTCATCTAAAAGCTGAAAACCTGGCTGAAAAGCTGGGTTGATATTGACTAAGTGTCTCTTTAGTGCGACAATCGGTTATGCTTTATCACATTCAAACAACAGATATCTTTGACAGGTGGCTGATAAAGCTGAAAGACAAAAGCGCAGTTGCTCGCATTCTGGCGCGCTTGTATCGTTTCGAGAAGGGCAACATGGGAGATGTTAAAACGATAGCGCCTAACCTGTTTGAAGCACGGTTGTTCTTTGGTCCTGGTTATCGCCTTTATTACACTATCCGTGAGGACGTTGTCGTTTTACTCCTTTGTGGCGGCAACAAGTCAAGTCAAGACAGGGATATAGAAAAAGCTAAAAAACTCCTGGAGGAGATATGACTTTAAAAATAAAATCATTCGATTCGAGCGAATATTTAGACAGCCCCGAAATGATCAATGAATATCTCCAGGTCATGCTTGAAGAAAACGGCATCGAAGGTTTTCAGTATGCCCTCGGAAATGTTGCTAAAGCCCAAGGCATGACGGAAATTTCCCGCAAAACCAACTTGAGTCGGCAAAATCTATACAAAGCACTAACTCCAGGCAGCTCTCCGAAATTCGAGACGATCAAAAAGGTTTGCGAAGCAGTTGGATGTAAGGTAGTATTGTGAAAGTTCCCCTGCACGCAGGGGTAAGAAGCTGAATGGTCTTGCCATCCTCTCCCCTGTTGAGTTGTTCCCCTGCACGCAGGGGTAAGAAATTGATTGTCGTGTTCCCCTCCTGGAAAAAAAAGTTGTTCCCCTGCACGCAGGGGTAAGAAATTGATTGTCGTGTTCCCCTCCTGGAAAAAAAAGTTGTTCCCCTGCACGCAGGGGTAAGAAGCCCACGGGAAGGGGTCGCCTTTTTGGCGGCCCTTTCGACTTTCAGCAAAACGCCCGCATTTGCCCCTAGAATCGACGACCACCCCCCCTTGCCTGCCTTTGCCGCCGTTCGTCGATTCTGGGCTATGTTTTGGCTCAAATAGAACGTATTAGGATTACAGAGGGCGACTCAAAATAGAAGAAAACATCAAATCCCTCTTTTTCAGCCAGCTTTTGACTGAAAAACCTCAAACTCCCCCTGCGCCCTTCCCGCGCTGGGGTCCCCGCTGAGCGAAGCGAAGGGAGGGGGGAAGCGGTTTTGCGCCCTAACCTCCTGATATCTATGCTTTTTCAGCAAAAAAGATTTAAAAAACATCACCACCACCCACCGGTTTTACCAAGGTTTTCAGGGGTTTACCGGGTTTCTTCGCGCGCACGCAGGCACGCGCGAGCGCTCACGCGCGCGGTGATTTAGAAGACTGGTGGTTGGTGGTTTTAAGATTTTAACCAACCAAACAAAAACATTAACTGCTAATCAAAATCTAAGGGCTGGGCTCAGCCGGGTCCGGTGAACCCGTGTCTGGTGGATGGTATTTTTTACCTCTTATTGTTTTCTGATTGCAGGTTGTTGGTTGCTGAAAAGTGGCAAACAGTTAGCATTGCTACCTTTTTCATTTATCAACTAACCGGGTCCGGAAAAAGCATGTCCGGTCAATGGTGTTTTTTACCGTTTATGATTGGAGACGCAGAAAAGCAGAAATGTCTGTTCATGACCGACTCCTTTCTTCTTTCTTCCCAAAATGGCAACTCTGAGGTAATCATAATTTTATCTTGAATGAAGTGCTTGGCTGGGGAGGCAGGGCAAATGAATCCTTTCAGTGAGCTCGGCGAAGAGCTATTCTTATCATCACATTATAACAATAAAGAAAGACGACCCCTTGAGTATTTTTGATCTAGTACCATGTAACGTTTAAAGTTTCGTATAAGTGCTGATTGTTGTATAATCCATGGCAACCCAAGGAGGCTGCCATGGCACCGAGATACCACGTCACACTGACAAAGCAAGAACGTAAAGACCTCGAAGCACTCACCCGGAACGGGAAAACCGGGGCAAAAAAGTTCATCCATGCCCGTGCGCTGTTGCTCTGCGATGCAGGCCCTGATGGGCCGGCATGGACCGTTGCCAATGTTGCTGCCGCGCTGGGTGTCACGCCGCGCACCATTGAGCACCTCAAACAACGCTTTGTCGAGGAAGGAATTGAGGCTGCCTTGGAGCGGAAATCCAGGGAAAAGCCTCCGCGCGAGGTTCTTTTTGACGGAGCGTTTGAAGCTCGGTTAATCGCCTTGGCGTGTTCCGATGCCCCGGAGGGATATGATCGCTGGACGGTCCGACTGCTTGCTGACAAAGCAGTGGAACTGAAATTTGCATCATCCGTTTCGCATATGACCGTGCAACGGGTTTTAAAAAAAACGAACTTAAGCCTCACCTCAGCAAATACTGGAAAATCCCGCCACAAGGCAGTGCGGCCTTCGTAGCGGCGATGGAGGATATTCTGGAAGTCTATCATCTGCCGTATGATCCCGACTACCCGGTGGTGTGCATGGACGAATCCAGCAAGCAACTGATTGGCGAAGTCCATACGCCAATACCCTGCAAGCCAGGACAGCCGAAGCGGATGGATGACGAATACGTCAGACACGGCGTCGCCGAAATCTTTATGGAAGTTGAACCCTTGGCTGGCAGGCGTCATGTTGCAATAACTGAGCGCCGAACCCGAAAAGACTGGGCACAACAGATCAAGCAGATGCTTGACGAGCGTTATCCCGAAGCCCTTCAGGTGCGGCTGGTGATGGATAATCTGAATACACACAATATCGCCTCACTCTATGAAACATTCGAACCCAAGGAGGCCCGGCGATTGGCGGAACGGCTGGACATTCATTATACGCCCAAGCATGGTAGCTGGTTAAATATGGCGGAGATCGAGCTCAGCGTGTTAAAAGGGCAATGTCTCAATCGACGCATTGCCGAAATGGCGACCATGCAAGCTGAGGTCGCAGCCTGGGAGAGTGACCGCAACAACAGCACGAAAAAAATTAACTGGCAGTTCACAACCGCTGACGCCAGAATCAAACTGACTCGACTTTATCCGAAGTTATAACTGTTACAAGGTACTAG
>CALFFB010000162.1 GCA_937958075.1 uncultured Geobacteraceae bacterium
AAATACAACGTCCACACCCAGGTCGATCGGGCCAATGTGCTCAAGGGCAGCTACGCCAACTACACCAATCCGGGTGATGGACATGTCATTATTCCGGCGGGGACAAAAATCAATATCACCAGAAAGGCTCACCGGGGGTTTTTCTTTACCCATGATGTTTCCGACCAGGAGGCCTTTGTCGAGTACCACGAACCCAGAATGGGCATGACAATGGATGCCTATATCGACCTGATCACCTCCAGTAGTCCGGTGGATTATTCCCATCTGTCGGCGGCAGACCGCAAGGGAATTAAAGAGGGTAGAGCAGCGGTCGGTATGAGCAAGGAGGGGGTGATGGCGGCACTGGGGTATCCGGCGGCACATCGTACGCCCAATCTGGAGGCATCGCGGTATGTTTACTGGCAGAACCGTTTCCGCACCCTTGCAGTCGATTTTGACAACAACGGCAAGGTGACATCCATTACGCAGTAGCAGCAGGCAAGGATCAAAGGCATGGAGAACAGACCGGTGGCGCTGGTGACCGGTGCCAGCAAAGGGATCGGTGCGGCGATCGCACGGGAACTGGCGGATGACGGCTACTGCGTCTGGATCAATTACCGTGCGGATCACGCGGCAGCGCAGCAGATAGCGGATGCGATCATGGACTCGGGCGGCAGTTGTCGCCTGCTCCCCTTTGACGTGGCGGACGCCGAAGAGACCGCGCAGGCGCTGGAGCCGGTTCTGGCGGAGCAGGTGCCCTTTGTGCTGGTGAACAATGCCGGTTTTGCCCGTGACGGGATCATGGCCATGATGTCGAACCAGGACTGGCAATCGGTCATGGCCGTGCATCTGGGCGGCTTTTTCAACGTCACCCGCCTGGTGGTGGCGCGCATGCTGAAAAAGCGCTGCGGTCGGATTATCAACATTGTTTCGACATCGGGTGAAACAGGGGTCGCCGGCCAGGTGAACTACTCGGCGGCCAAAGCCGGACTGATCGGTGCCACCCGCTCTCTGGCCGCTGAAGTCGCCCGGCGCAACATTCTTGTCAACGCGGTGTCGCCGGGTTTCATCGAAACCGACATGGTCAGCCGGTTGCCGAAGGAGCAGATCCTCCCCAACATCCCTCTGGGCCGGTTCGGGACGCCGGAAGATGTGTCCGGGCTGGTCGCCTTTCTGTGCTCCGAGCGGGCCGGATACATTACCGGACAGGTCTTTGCCGTCAATGGCGGCGTCCACATTTAAACGTAAGGGTCAAGCATTTGCATCGGGTCGCAATTACAGGTATCGGGATCATCTCCTGTCTGGGGCAGGATCCGGGCACGGTGGGAGAAGCGTTGCGCAGCGGCCGCTCCGGTGTCGTCATCGATGAAGAGCGCGTCAGGCTGGGTTTCCGCAGTCCACTGACAGCGATGATCCGGGATTTTGACGCCTCGCTGCTGTCCCGCAAGCAGCGTAAAAGCATGCCGGAGTTTGCGGTCTGGGCCTATGCGGCCACCAGCAGCGCTCTGGAGATGGCCAAACTTGATGAGCAGGCCGTTCAGAATGACCAGACGGGACTGTTGTTCGGCTGTGATTCCAGTTGCATCGCAGCTGTGGAGCAGGTGGATGCCCTGATGCGCGGGGGGGAGACCAAAGCCATCGGCAGCGGCCAGATCTTCCGTTCCATGACCTCCACCGTCACCATGAATCTCAACACCCTGCTGGGGACCAGGGGGGCCTGCTGGAGCCTCAGCTCCGCCTGTTCAAGCGGCGGTCACGCTGTCGGTCAGGCCGCGGATCTGATCCGCTTCGGGCGCCAGCAGCGGATGATCTGCGGCGGTGCCCAGGAAATCAACTGGCAGTCCATGTGCAGTTTTGACGGACTGGGGGCTTTTTCCCTGCGACTGGCCGATCCGGCGGCGGCCAGTCGCCCTTTTGATGCGGAGCGGGATGGGCTGGTTCCGGGTGGCGGCGCCGCTGCGCTGGTGCTGGAGCGTTACGATCTGGCGCAGCAGCGCGGAGCGACGATCCTGGGTGAAGTCATCGGCTACGGTTTTTCATCGGATGGTGAACAGTTGTCGGTGCCGTCCCGTGAGGGTTTGGGACGGGCCATGACCATGGCCCTTGAGGACAGCGGACTGGCGGCGGCGGACATCGATTATCTCTGTGCCCACGCGACCTCCACCCCCGCCGGCGATGCTGCCGAAGCCGACAACATCCGCCGGATTTTCGGCGACAAAACGCCACCTGTCTCATCCCTGAAGGCGATGACCGGACATGAACTGTGGATGTCGGGAGCCTCGCAGGTGGTGTACACCACCATCATGGCACAACAGGGTTTCATCGCGCCGAATCGTAATTTCTGTGCGCCCTGTTCGGAAACCGCAGGCCTGAATATCGTGCGCGAAACCATCCCCCAGGCCCCTCGCCACGTGCTCTGCAATTCAGCCGGATTCGGCGGTACCAACGCCGCGCTGATTATTGCCTACGGCTGAACAGGATGGCGGTCGACACTCTCATCATCGGCTCCGGATTGTCGGGCCTTGCCTGCGGTATTATCCTGGCGCGGCACGGGCGCAAGGTACTTATCGTCGAACAGCATCATGAACCGGCGCCGGTGGTGCGCGGTTTCAAGCGCCAGGGGATCTACTTCGACAGCGGTTTTCACTACGTCGGAGGCGCCGGAGAGGGTGGCCCTCTCCTCCCCATGTTCAAGCATCTGGGGATTGCCGACGAGCTGACTCTTGTCCCCTATGATGGCTCCGGCTTTGACCGGTTGCGGATCGGCAACAGTTGCGAGACCTTTGCCCTGCCCGTCGGGATGTCGGCCCTCAGGGAGCGCCTCTGTCGGCGATTTCCTGCCGAAAAACAGCATATTGACAGTTTTTTGCAGAGCATCAGCGCCCGCTGGCGCAGTTTTCCCTATCTGAACCTCGATAATGGGTTTACCAGTAACGATTTTCAGTCGGTGCACGAGCCCTCACTGGCCGAGAGTCTGGTGGTTTTTGCCGCGTCACCCTTGCTGCAAAGCCTCTTTTCCATGCACAGTCTGCTTTATGGTGTCGCCCCAGAAATTGCGCCTGTTACGCTGAATCATCAGGTTGTCGGTTCATATTTTCATTCGGTTCATGGGATTGCAGGGGGTGGTCGACAGCTGGTAAAGGCTTTGCTGCAGGTGTTTACCGGCCTGGGCGGAGAGGTTCGCTGTCAGGCCGAGGTGACCGCCATCCTGACCGGTAACGGCAGGGTCACCGGAGTTGAGCTGGGGACAGGCGAAAAAGTCCAGGCAAAGGCGGTGGTCGCCACCTGCAACCCCACCCTCTTGCCTCCAATGGTTCCCGCTGGTATTCTGCGTCCGGCCTATACGAAACGTCTGCAGACCCTGTATCAGACATCATCAGCGCTGATTCTCTATGGCCGCTGTGACGCTGCGGCATCTGTCCTGCACAGGAAAAACCTGTATCTTCTGGCGCAAAAGGGGATAGTGACAGAAAATCTGGCGTTGCCCCTGGAGCAGCGTCCCATGTATCTGGCCGGCACCGGTCGGTTGAACGGGGAGGCAGACCGTGGTCTGATCGCCATTGTGCCAACAGCGTATGCCGAGGTCGATGCCTGGGCGGGGGGCGGCGCTGAACGACCAATGGGCTACCGCCGCTGGAAAGAGGAGATGACCCGGCGGCTGTGTCGACACATTCACCAGCAGTTTCCGGAATTGACAGGCCTTGAGCCCCTCGATCTGGCAACTCCCCTGACCCTGCGGGATTTCTCACGGGCACCGCACGGAGCCGTCTACGGAATCGGCAGGGTTGTCGGCCAATACAACCCGCAACCTGCAACCCGGCTGCCGGGGCTTTTTCTCTCCGGTCAGGCGGTGGCCGGTCCGGGGTTATTGGGAACCCTGGCGTCGGCCTATCTGACCTGTGGCACCATGATCGGTCACGAGGCCCTGCATAAGGATCTAAGCGCATGTCGATAGAATCCGTTGTTGTGACCGGAATCGGTGTGGTGACGCCGTTGGGAAACAGCTTTGGCGCCTTGTCTCAGGCGCTGCAGGCAGGCGCGTCCGGTATCCGTGAGCTGCCGGAATTGGTCCAGGTCGGTGGCTTGCGCTCGCGTCTGGCCGCTACCGTCGAGCCTATTGACGCCAGGCAGATCCCCAGAAAATTTCGGCGGTCCATGTCGAGCATGTCCATGTACGCCTATCTGGCCAGCCTCCAGGCGCTGGAGATGGCCGGCTACCCGGATGAGCGGCTCGGATCGGGAGAGCTGGGGGTGATGATCGGCTCGACCCTGGGCAGCACCGCGACCAGCGAGGCGTTTTTCCACGACTATTTCAAAGATTACAGCCTGGAACGCATGAAATCCGGACTGTTTTTTCAGCTCATGGGCCACTCCTGCGCCGCCAATGTCGCCCAGTCCCTGGGCATTACCGGCCGGGTGATGGCCCCGTCTGCCGCCTGTGCCACCAGCTGCCAGGCCATCGGTTACGCTTGCGAACAGATTGCCACCGGCAAACAGCAGGCCATGCTCTGTGGTGGAGCCGACGAACTTCACCCCCTGACCGTTGCGACTTTCGACGTTCTCAATGCCGCGTCCATCCATTACAATGACCAGCCCCGGTCGGTGCCGGGACCTTTTGATCGGCAGCGTGACGGGGTTATCTGTGGCGAGGGCAGCGGCATCATGCTGCTGGAGAGCCGGACAAGCGCCCGACGGCGCGGCGCGGCAATACTGGCTGAACTGATCGGTTTCGCGACGAACTCCGACAGCTCCAGCATTGCCAATCCGGATGTCGACGCCATGGCCCGGTGCATGCAACTGGCCCTGGCGGACGCGGGCTTGACAGCCGGTGATATCGATTATATCAATGCCCATGCCACGGGAACGATACAGGGGGATATCGCTGAGGCGGAGGCCATCCGCCAGGTCTTTGCCGACCGGGTTCCGGTCAGCAGCCTTAAAGGACATCTGGGGCATACCATGGCCGCCAGTGGTGCCATTGAACTGGCGGGAACCATCGGCATGCTGCAACAGCAGCAGGTTATTGCGACGCGTAATCTGCGGCAGGTGGACGAGCCCTGCGCGGGAATTTCCCATGTACAGGACTCGCGTCAGCACAAACTGACGACCATTTTGAAAAACAACTTTGCCATGGGTGGCATCAACTGCACCTTGATTCTAAGGAGTGACGTGCGTGACTGAACAGGACGTGATAGAGCTGATCGACTCAAGTCTGGCTGAAGAATTCGAGCTCAACCGGGAGGAGATGACCCCGGAGGCCAATATCTATGAAGATCTCGGCCTTGACAGCCTGGATACCGTCGATATGGTGATCGTGCTGGAGGCCGCCTTCAAGTTCAAGATCCGCGAAGAAGAGGCCGTCCGTGGTATTCGGACCCTGGGTGACATTCACCGGTTTGTTCTGGAGAAAATGGCAGAATCGTCTTAATGCCGGCCGAAATGATCGGACAAGGTGACTAATCCCATGAGCCGTTCCCTCTCAGGCCTTTCCCACCAGCCTCTGTCTGCAGTTGTTGTGCTGATGAATCTGTGGTGCTATCCGGCGCTTGTTCTCTGGACCCTGACGGGCATGGCGCTCTTCCCCCTGTTTTATCTCAGCGGGCGCTTGCTGCAATTGCCGCCTGACCGGCTGACGCGGCTGGCCATCTGGATTTACGGGCGTGGCTGGCTGCTGCTGATGCGGCCCTTTGTCCGCTTCCGGCGTCAAGGGATGGAGCATCTGACGAAGGATCGTCCGTGTCTGTTCGCGGTCAACCATTTCTCCTTTTTTGACACCTACTGTATGGCCTTGCTGCCGGTTTACAACATCATGTTTGCGGTACGTTCCTGGCCGTTTCGCATGTTCTGGTATCGGGGGTTCATGCGACTGGCGCGTTATCTTGACGTCGAAGGGAGCCCCCTCGAGGTTATTCTCGAGCACTGTCGCCATGCCTTTTCCAGGCAGGGGGCGGTGCTGTTCTTTCCGGAGGGGCACCGCAGCCGTACAGGTGAGCTGCAGAGATTCTACTCCGGTGCCTTCAAGGTCGCCATCGCTTCCAAAGTCGAGCTGGTGCCTCTATGCATTGCCGGAACCGAGTCTCTGCTGCCGCCGGGGCGCAAGCTGTTTCGCCCCTGCACGGTCACCCTGCGCGTTTTACCGCCCATCGATACTCATGATTTTCAGGACAGGCAGGGGCACATCCGTTTACGCAAGCTGACCAAAGAGCGGCTGGCAGCGGCTCTGGATGACATCAGAAGGCAGGATGCCCATGCCCTTTAATGGTTGTCAGCTTCCGGCCACAGCCTGTGCGGAAGAGATCGCCCGGCGCCAGCTGGAATTACTGAAACGGCATGTACTGTATCTGGAGCGGAATTCACCCTTTTACCGGCAGTGTTTCACTGAGATCGGGTTTTGCGCCGGAGAGCTGCAGGCCCTTGAGCAGCTGCGGGACCTGCCGCTGACCAGCAAGAAACAGCTGGCAGCGGACAACAGGGCCTTCCTGGCCGTGCCGGAAGTGGCGGTCGTTGATGTTTGTACCACTTCCGGGACCACCGGTACGCCGGTGGTGGTGTGGCAGACGGAAGGGGATTTGCTGCGGCTGGCCGAAAACGAGTGCCAGGCGTTTATCGCTGCCGGGGTAACACCTGAAGATCGTGTGCTTGTTGCCGCCGCCCTTGATCGCGGGTTCATGGCGGGGCTCGCCTATTTTCTGGGCTTGAGGAAACTGGGGGCGGCGGTGCTGCGTGCCGGTTCCAGTTCCCTGGATTATCTGCGCGAGATGCTGCTGCTGCAGCGGCCACAGGTTCTGGTCGGGGTGCCCAGTCTGTTCCTCGCCCTGGGGCACCATCTGCAGCAGGCGGGTCCTGATCTGCGGCAGCTTGGGGTCAGAACACTTGTTTGTATCGGCGAGCCGGTGCGCGGCGAGGACCTGAGGCTTTCGGCACTGGGCACGGAACTGCAGTCCTGTTGGGGTGCTTCCGTGCTGGGAACCTATGCCGGCACCGAGATCGCCACCGCTTTTGCTGATTGTGCCGTCGGCGCCTGCGGTGGTCATCTGCTGCCGGAACTGGCCCTGGTGGAGATTCTCGATGCGGCCGGTGCGCCGGTGGCGGCAGGGGAGGTCGGTGAGGTGGTCGTGACTCCCCTGGGGATTGAGGGAACGCCCCTGCTGCGCTATCGTACCGGTGACCTGGCGCGGCTGCATCACGGGCCTTGTGTCTGTGGTCGGATCACCCCCCGCCTGGGGCCGATCATCGGGCGGCGTGAACAGATGCTCAAATGCCGTGGCACGACCCTGTTTCCGGCGACGATCACCGCGGCACTGCAGGAGCTGCCGGCGATTCGGGGACATTATCTGGAGGTCTATTCTGCTCACGATCTGGTGGATGATGTGCGGGTGGTTGTCGGCTGTTGTGACCCCCAGATCAGGGCCGAAGACATCAGCGGCCTCATTGCCGCGCGCAGCCGGGTCAAACTGGAGGTGAGGGTATGTTCTCCGGAGGAAGTGTACCGCAAAACCCATCCCGGTCATCGGCGCAAGCCGGTCACCTTTTTTGATTATCGACACCAACGCCCTTCGCAATAAAGGTCAGTACCATGCCCGATACAGCCACCGTGATCCTCGACGGCAACAGCCTTTCCATCAATGATATTGTCGCCATCGGCGTCGGAGACAAGCAGGTTTCCCTTGATCCGGCCGCCCTGGAGCGGTGCCGCGCCAGCCGCCGCTTTCTTGAGGAGGAGGTCGCCGCCAGGCGGATTATCTACGGGGTCAACACCTCCTTCGGCCCCATGTGCAACAAGATTATCGACGATGAGGAAATTGAAGCCCTGCAGGTCAATCTGATCCGCAGCCATGCCGCCGGTCTGGGGGATCCTCTTAAGGATTATATCGCCATCGCAGTGATGGTGGTGCGCCTCAATACCCTGGTCAAGGGCTACAGCGGGGTGCGCATCGAACTGCTCGAACACATGCAGTGGATGATCAATCAGCGGCTGGCGGCCTACATTCCCGAGTGCGGCAGTGTCGGCGCTTCCGGTGACCTGATCCATCTGGCGCATCTGGCCCTGGCGATTATCGGCGAGGGGCAGCTCTACGACCGGGGGGTCTTGCGTCCGGCGGCCGAAGTTTATGCCGAACAGGGGCGCACGCCCGTGCGCCTGAGCTTCAAGGAGGGGATTGCCCTGATGAACGGCACCAGCGCCATGACCGCCCTGGCGGCCTTCGCCCTGTTCGGGGCGCGCAAGCTGCTCAACCTCAG
>CALFFB010000163.1 GCA_937958075.1 uncultured Geobacteraceae bacterium
ACCCGTTTTGGCTGTGCAAGAGCCTGACGGGTTTTTTGTTGCCCGAAAAATGAAAATGATCCACGTCGCCGAGTTAACAGACAACTTGCAGGGCGACTCATAAATGCTGCTAAAGCGTCACTGCCGATCCTCTCCCCGCTGGCAGATATGACGCCTGAACTCTTGCGGGGGCAAGGAGGAAGGCCATGTTACATCAGACTGTTATACCTATCCCGACCAATCCACCAGCACACCGCCATCCCGTTCCTGAACAAACCACGACTTCTACAGATCGCCCCTTGGGACGCTACTGCGGTCATGTGTTCCTGTACGGGGATACCGAACATTTCCTGAAAACAGCCAGAAAACACTATGCAGATCCTGCTGAACAGTCCAACCAGGTAACCCGCGGTTAGATCAACCCAACCGCCCTTACCACCATATCAATCGCCGGGGCAGCTGATTCCGACTGCCTCTGGTGCGCTCTTTGACAACTGAATATTTCATTGAAGTGGGTCGTATGTGCCTTGCGGCAATACTGCCTGCAACTATCACAATATGAATTCCATTAATGAAAGGTATGCGTCAATGCAGAAAACATTCAAACGCTGCTGCGGCGGTATCCGTGGCGATATATCTGAGTTGTTGCCGTTTATCTATCTCTTCCATAGGGGCAGCATGGGTCGGCAAGGAAACTTCCCCAATAAAAAACGTCTCGAAGGCATCTTTGCCGTTAATGAAGTCCGGAATCATGGTTGCTACTACAAGCATGGGGTGATCCTGCCCCTTGCGACCTGCAAGGACGAGAACATCCGCGCCACACTGGCCCGTCTTAAGGAAACGCTGACGTTTGATCTTGACTGCAATAACGCCGGCGCACGGCGCAACCAAGCCGATCAGCTGCTGTCACCGGTGTTCGGCAACAGGGTTCGCCTGGCAAAGGATGCCGCAATGGATGGCTATGTCGAATTTGCTCGTGATTCTTCATTTTTTCAGATACTGGCAGAGAACTTCCAATACCTTACGGAAATCATGGATTCACCAACCGAAGGGGGTCATGCCGTACCGACGGCATTTCAGCCCTTCCCCCACACCACCTACGGATCCTATCTGGAGTGGTTTTACCAGCAGACCGGAGATGGAGGCTGGGGCTGGAGCCATTGTGTTCCTTCTCTGGTGTTTGATTCCGCCTGTGAGGTGTACGAGTATTTTGAGCACAAACGCGACCTGATCAGACCCCCATCGATCCTGGAGCGTCATTTCAGGATTGCTCCCAAAGTCAAGGATCAGCGGGTATCAACCCAGTTTCTGATGGATTGCTGGGGCGACATTCAGCTGTTGCTCACGGTCGGTGACACTAAAGTTAAAATCAACCTTTCCAACGCCTTCCCTCCCCTCGAAAGTCTCATCGAGTGGCTCAAAGCCATTGATCGTGAAGATGCGCCGGTACAGTTCGAGATTGATGAAGAGGGAACTGAAAAAACCTTATCCGCCTATCCAACTGCCACTGAAGACCGGATCCTGTTTCGGGTAACTGATCGATATGCGGATAAAGACGAATCCCCATTTATTGATGACATCGTCGACCGCCGACAACTGATAGCGGCGTTCAAAAGTGAACTGGTTCGTTTTTTCCAACACAACTTTGATCCGGAAGCATGGCATGGGCGGGAATTCGCACCAGGAGACTGGCACCTGGGGGTTCATGTTCTGGAAGACCCCTGGTTTCGCTTCTGATGTGAAGCTCTTTCATCGCCACAGCATTCGCAAGGAGAAATGTCATGTCACATCACGACACCATAGTTATTGAAAACCAGTTGTCCCTGAAAATGAAGGAGGGCGCATGTTTCAAAGTAGATTGACGGATAAACAACGAGACTTCTGGATCAACCGGGGCAAGAAGATTGCTCAGGCATTGGAAAATCAATCCGTCCCGACTCTGGTCCAGGTCATCGCCCAGCAGCAGTTATTTACGCAGGCAATTGAAAAGGAGACCCGGCACATCGACCTTCACCGGTGTGGCGATACAGAAATTGACGCAGGCAGGGGTGTTTCACGACAGAATCATATTTCGATTGATGGTGCATTGTTGAATCCCGAGCATGACCCCGTGATGACCCGTCGGATGGAGCAGGGATTATTTGTCCCGGAGCGAATCAACACTCGCCCACCAGTTCCACAAACCGAACCCTGTCAGGGCGTCACATTTCTTGAAGAGGTTGAGAACCTTGTGCGTGGTAGCTATCGCACGGCAAAAAACATCCGTGAAATAACCCGCTCCGGCAAGGCCGCAGAAACTGACCATGAACAGATCACTGATGAACATCTGAAAAAATATGAAGTCCGGGCGCTACGCCAGTACGCCAAAAGCACTAATCGTTACTGGTGCAAAAACCAGTTTGATGAGCTGCTGGCACAGGCACTGGCTGACGGCATCACACAGGGGCTGGAGCATGAGGTGTATTTCCACAATGGCCGCTGGTTCAAGCGCCATCCGCTGAACTACATGACCTTTGGTTTTACCGACTATTTTCAGCGCCTGTTGCTCACCAACAGGATGAACAGTGGCTGTGCAGCCTATCGCCTTGAAGGGTTTATCGACACAGCTGATATGTCAGAGTACATGCCGGTGGCCTCACAACCTCATATCAGCGGCACCAAGCCCTCGATCACTGAGGTTAACGATACCCTCGCACAGATGGGTTTTACGATGTCTGAATCACCAGACAGTTACGGCATGACCAGTTGGTACTACCCAGGAGAAAACTACATCGTCAGTGATGTTTATCACAACAACGCCATCAAAATGGCCAACGGCGAAATCGTTTTCTTTGATCCGGTGATTGTGCCTGATGCCGCCAGCAAGCATCAGCGCATCGATCTGGTATTACAGCAGATAGAAGGAGGGAAATCATGAGTGATCAACGCGTTCGCTCTTTGCCGATGATATATCGTCAGATGACAGAACAACAAAGATTGCCTCTGGGGGAAGAGATGTTCAAATTGCTTCAGGTGTGGTTTGATCACAGTCCAAACTCCATGAGCGGTTCTTCTGACAAGCCAATATGTGATTTTTTGAAGTGGCTGATCGGTGAGCGGGTGGTTGAGGTACTAAAGCACCTCGATGCCAGCGCTGACCCGATGGATGGTCGAATCGCCTCCAAATTACGCTGGCTTGGTCAAAAGACCTGCCCGACGGGACCCTATCCAGCTCAGCCCATGTCCTATGCCTTATGGGGCTGGCTCGGCACGGAAATGGGAAACCCCACCTGGCGGCCTGAGCCTAGGCGGGTGTACGTTGGGCTGCCTACCGATCCGTATATCGAAACCTATGCCCGGATACTCCATGCCCGCTTTGAGAGTATGGACTATTTCCCCAACGGTGTGTTGCTGCTGGACGGGTTGACCGACGAGCAGTTGGAGCATTTTCATTGTCTGGCCTATGAACGAAAGGTACGTTACCGCAAGCTCTGGCATGATGCTCTGTTGATTCACCGTCTGGATGAACTGCAGCCGACTTTTCCTCCTCTGCCTGACAACCTGAAAAATCTGCAGGAGGAGTCCGATTACATCATGAACAAGAAGCTGACTGAATTATCTAAAAACTATCAAGCCCCTAAGCTGGACGATGAGATTCTTCAGCTCATCGAAGCGGAAATGAAGAAACCATTGGCGGAGCAATATCCTGAGTACAGCCCTATCCCCTTTGATGCCTTCCCCGGCAGTGACCCTGACCCGGAGGTAATGGAGACAATCCGACAAGAAGTGGTGGCGGAACGGATGGCGCGAGGGCAAATCACCCCAACATCATCGGAGCAAAAAGGATGCGGAATGTTTGATCTGAGCTGGAACGAGCCGAT
>CALFFB010000164.1 GCA_937958075.1 uncultured Geobacteraceae bacterium
GTACGCTCCGAATGGAAGCGGAAAACCCGCGCGATGCGCCGGGGCATCGACCAGGGATGGTACGAAGCGACCATCAACGGTCGCGTCCCGGTTTTGAGCCCCATCCTTGGCGGGATACGGGGCTGGATCCGCACGACGATCGCCCTGCTCAAGGAGGACCTCGCCTCATGAGGCCCACTCTTTTCGGCATACTCGCTCTTGCAGCAATGCCTGCAGCTGTCTCGGCCCTCTCGCCCTTTCCAGAGTCGGCCACCCTGCCCGAACAGGCGGCAGAAAACACGACCATTGCGCTGCAGCATATCTATTCTGTGCAGGAAGTTGCGATCCCCGGCACCGTCTGGGGTTTCCTCCTGCTCATCGGGCTCGCGTTCCTGACAATATCCATCCTCCTCCCCGAGCGCGGCGAACTCATCACCGGGCTCCTGGCACTGGCGTTCATCACCCCCGCGTGGATCCAGAGCGCCTTCCTCAGTTTCACCGAGATCGCGACCGCCACCCTACCGGGCAACATCATCCTCATCCAGCCCATCACGACCATCTACGCCTCCTCGTGGATGCCCTGGCTACTCGCGTCGGTCTTCTTCATCGCGTTCGGCAACGTCATTCTCGCCATTGCCAACTTCCTCAAACGCCCCACTGAACCCTATCCCCGCCCGGAGGTCCTCGAATGAGACGCCTAATAGACGAATACGGAACCACCTACACCGTGGAAGACGAGGTCCTCGACACCCCCTGCAACGGGGAGCCGACAAAACGCCTCTATGACCTGGCCACCGGACAGGCGTACGACCTGCCCGCCGACCTCTTCGACGACGAACCGGCCCCGCCCCCTCTTCCGGCCCTGCCGGAACGCACCCCCGCGTACCAGGAGAAGCTCGTCGAGGTCCTCCTTGAGAAATGCACGCTCAACGTCAAAGACAAAGAGCGGGTCGCGCTCCTGATCGGCCCGGCACTCGCCATCGGCAAGATCACCAGCCAGGAAGACTTCGCCATCGCCATGACGGAAGTAGAAAACCTGATCCGGTCGCTCTACATCTCGAATGCCATCTCCGAGGAAGATTCCGTCTACCTCATGGACCAGATCGAGTTCTTCGCCCGCTGGCAGTTGCGCCGGAGCGTCACGTTCGACGGCAAGCCAAACGAGCGCGAATGGTGGACCATTCAGAGCATCCATCAGAAGACCGAGGTGAAAGGAGAACAGCCCGGCAGCGGCGGCGGCATCCTCGGCGCGTTAGGCCGGGCATTTGGAAAAGGAAAATGGAGGTAATCGTTCATGTTTGACAACCCGATAACCTGGGTATACCTGTCATTTGGCCTCATGGGTGTGGTAGTCATCCTGATCGTCGCCCTCGTCGCGGGCTATCTGATCCTGAAACCCGTCGCCCTCCCCTACCTCAAGTGCCGGAGGAAGGAAAAGACCCCACTGATGGCGATCTTCCAGCGGAACGGCCGGCTCCGGCTCGTCCCCGGCAAGTACGTCGCCGAGATGTACGAAGACCCCGACCCCAAGAACCCGCTCGCGTTCTTCAAGTCCGACACCGGCGGCTATAAACTCGGTGCCTGTGACCTCGAACTCTTCTACGACGGCGCCATTGCCGCCACCTCTCCGGACCTGGTGGTCGCCGTCCAGGAACTCCGGAGCATGGGATACCGGAACATCGATGACGTGATGCGGGCAGTCCGGGCCGGCACGTTCAAGGGCGACAAGTTCACCCTCAAGGACAAGACGGTCTGTTTCGACAACGGCACCATCAGCATCCCCCTCATCCGGCAGTTTGACCCCTCCCAGGTAGAAATCTTCAGCAAGGGCAAACCGGCCATCATCAAAGCCTACAGCGACACCAAGCTCAACATCGACCGCAGAGCCCGACAGGAGAAATTCTACGAGAACCCCCAGATCATGGCGATGGGGTTCCTCCTCCTGATGGGCTGCCTCGGCATCGGGATCATGAAAGCGCTCGGGGTGTTCTGAGATGAGCGAGGTGCGGTCCCATGCCTGAGATCACCCGCCCGGGAGGCGCCCCTGGGCAATCCATTGCTCCCGCCACCACGGCCCCGACCGCACCGACCATCACCGCGCCCGGCGCCCCCACCGTAACCTCGCCGGTCTCTGCCAGCAGCTACCGGCGCGAACAAGCGATGCGCAAGAGTTTCGCAGAGACAAAAGAACGGTTCGGCAGGAGTCGGTATCTGAGCAAGGCCCGGAAAGACGAGATCCAGCCCACCCCCGCCCCGGAAACTCCCGTATCTGACGCCTACATTATCACCATGCGGCCAAAAGACGCCGCACCAAAGAGGCGGGAGATGCTGGATGACCTCGTCGTCCAGGAAGAGCAGCGGAAGCGGGAAGAATGGCTCCGGGCAGAAGAGGTCCGTGCAGCGGTCCTCCCCCACCAGCTCCAGGCCGAG
>CALFFB010000165.1 GCA_937958075.1 uncultured Geobacteraceae bacterium
GATATCACCCGGCGCAAGCAGGCGGAACTGCTCATGCAGCAACGGCATGACCGGATCGCCACCAAGGTCAGGCAGAGCGTGGCCGACCTGCAGTTGTTCGAGAAGATCTTCCACTCAGCCCTCGAAGGGATCACCGTCACCGACTCATCCGGTACGATCATCAATGTCAATGACGCCTTTACCCGCATCACCGGCTACAGCCGCGAAGAGGCCCTGGGGCAGAACCCGCGAATTTTAAAGTCGGACCGTCATACCGATGATTATTATCGCCAGATGTGGAATCAGCTGGTTTCCGACGGTGTCTGGGAAGGGGAGATCTGGAACCGTCGCAAGAATGGCGAGGTGTACCCCGAGTGGCTCAGCATCAACGCCATTACCGTGCCGGAAGACGGCACCATCAACTATGTGGCGGTGTTCCACGATATTACCCAGCTCAAGGAGAAGGAAGCCAGAATTGAGCATCTGGCCTACCGCGACGCCCTGACGGGACTGCCCAACCGGGCGCTGATGCTGGATCGTCTGGAAATGGCATTAAAGCGTGCGGAACGGGGCAAAAGCGGTGTCGCTGTCCTCTTTGTTGATATCGATAATTTCCGGCACATCAACGACAGTCTCGGTCATCCCATCGGCGACCAGCTGCTGTGCGAAGTGGCCAATTATATCGCCGGGCAGCTGCGCAGCAGTGACACCATTGCCCGCATCGGCGGTGATGAGTTTGTCATCATCAGCCTGTTCAGCCAGCATACGGAAGTTCTCGCCCTGGCCGACCGGATCCACTCATCTTTCAAGAAGTTTTTTCCTATTGCCGATCACAGTTTTTACGTCACCCTGAGTATGGGCATCGCTGTTTCTCCCGACGATGGTGAATCCGTCCATCGCCTGATTCAAAACGCCGACCTGGCCCTGCATCAGGCCAAGGCCCAGGGGAAAAACTGTTATCGGCTGTTTGACAGCGGCATGAACACCCGCCTGGTGGAACGGCTGAAGCTGGAAAACGAGCTGCGTGATGCCCTGAAACAGGGTGATATCCAGGTCTACTATCAGCCCCAGATCAATCTGAAGAGTGGCCGGGTTGTCGGCTTTGAGGCTCTGGCCCGCTGGACGCGCAGGGATGGTACCCTGGTGCCGCCTGATCAGTTTATCCCGGTGGCCGAAGAGTCGGGTATGATCGATCAACTGGGGATGTACGTTCTTGATCAGGCCTGCCGGCAGACGCGGGAGCTGGCCGAAGCGGGTTTCGGCGGCTTGCGGGTGTCAGTGAATCTATCAGCGGTGCAGTTCCGTGACAGTCATCTGGCGAGCAAGATCATCGGCCTGATCACGGCTCTTGATTTTGACCCGGCGCATCTTGAGCTCGAAGTTACGGAAAGCCTGATGATGAATAACCTCGCCGTTGTTGAAAAGACCCTCAACGAGCTGGCACAAAAAGGCATCCGAATCTCCATTGATGATTTCGGCACCGGCTATTCAAGCCTCACCTATATCAAGCGGTTTCCCATCTCCGCCCTGAAGATTGACCGGTCCTTTATTCGTGACATTGCCGAGGATCTCAACGATCGGGCCATCGTCGAAGCAATCCTCGACATGGCCCGCGCCCTGAAACTCGAGACCGTGGCGGAAGGGGTCGAGGAGGTTCGGCACCAGCTGTTCCTGGCGGAGCATCACTGCGATCTGGTGCAGGGCTATCTTTACAGCCGCCCCCTGCCCTATTCGCAACTCCTCGACTTCCTAAAGTCCTTCCCCGGCACTGTCACTGCCGGCAGCCCCTGACCAGCCGCCCCCCAGGGCGTTGGCCAGAGCGGCCGTCGCCGTATACCGATCGCGGACCGCTTCGGTGAGGGCCAGCTCGGCACCCAGGAGCTGGCGCTGCGCATCCAGAACCTCAATGAAACTGCTGTATCCTTCCTCATAGCGGACCTGTACAAGGCTCAGGGTTTTTTCCGCCGATTCCAGTTGCCGCCTGATGGCGTTCTCACGCTCTTCCGTCGTTCTGGTCAGCAGCAGGGCGTCACGCACTTCACGAAAAGCGGTCTGTACGGCCATGCGATAGCTGGTTTCGGCCTGGTCGCGCAGAGCTTCCGCGGTCTGTCGCCGGGCTTTGTTGCGACCGAAATCAACCACCGGCGCCAACAGGGAGCCGCTGACGCCCCAGCTTTCCGACGAGCTGCCCAGCAGGTCGTCGAACTCACCGGCGACACTGCCGATGAACATGGCCAGATTAAAACGCGGCAGCCGTTCCGCCGTAGCCACCCCAACCTGGGCGTTGGCGGCGACCAGGGCCGCCTGCGCCGCCTGGATGTCAGGGCGCCGTTCGATCAGGTCAGACGGCAGAAAGGCGGGCCGCTCCCGGAACAGGTGCAGGTCCGTCAGCCGGCGTTCCCCGAAATCGAAGCGGCTCATCAGCTCTGCCGGTGACATGCCCGTCAGCACTGCCAGGGCGCTTTCCAGCAGCAGCACCTGTTCTTGCTGGCGGGGGAGCAGGGCCCGGGTAGCTTCCCACTCTGAGCGGGCCTGCTGCAGGGCCAGCTGGTCGATAAGCCCCCCGTCGTAACGGATCTGCTGCAACTGCAGACTGTCGTAGCGGCTGGCCAGGGTGCTTTCGGTGATGTTCAGCTGCTGCTGGGCTGCCCGCAGGTTGATATAGGTGGTGACCAGATCACTGATGACCCGTAGCTGCAGAGCGTCATGGCTGTAGCGGGAGGCTTCGAGCTGCGCCGTCGCGCTCTCTTCGCCGCGGGCCAGCCGGCCCCAGAGGTCGATCTCGTAATTGAGCAGCCCCATGACCGAAAAGCTGTTGGCCAGCTGTCCCGTGCTCACAGCGGCGGACTGCTGCCGGCGCGACGCCTCGGCCTGGGCATCAAGGCTGGGCAGACGCTGTGCCGAAGCCAGACCGAGTCGCGCCCGCGCCTCCTGGATGCGCTCAAGCTGCAGCCGCAGGCTCAGGTTGTCGGCAATGGCGCGGTCGATGAGGCCGGTCAGGATCGGATCCTTGAAGCGCTGCCACCAGTGGGTAGAGGTGTCCGTTGTCGGAGTCGCAGAGGTCGCCACCGTTGGCGGCCACTGTTCGGGAAGCTGCAGCTCAGGGCGCTGGTAATCCGGGCCGACAGCGCAGCCGGAAAGGAACACGAGGAAGCAGAAACTGTAAACAAACCCTTTCATCGGCGGACAGCCTTTCGTTTTTGCAGACGCTCCTGGCGTTTGGTGGCGAGATCTTCGAACAATTTATAGAAGAGGGGAACAAAGAGCAAGGCCAGGGTACTGGCGGCGATCATGCCGCCGACAACGACAGTTCCGATTTCCTGGCGGCTGGCGGCCCCGGCACCGGTGGCGAAGACCAGGGGCAGGGTGCCGATGATAAAGGTCAGGGCGGTCATCATAATGGCGCGAAAGCGCTGGCGGGCGGCAGCCGTTGCCGCTTCGAGAGAACTCATGCCGGCACGCCGGTTCTGGGCGGCAAACTCGACGATGAGAATGGCGTTTTTCGCCGCCAGTCCGATCAGCACCAGCAAACCGACCTGAAAGTAGATGTCGCTGGGAAAGCTGCGCAGCCAGGCGGCGACAGCGGCGCCGAGGACGGCAAAGGGGATGGCCGAGGCGACAGCCATGGGCAGGGTCCAGCGCTCATACTGGGCGGCGAGGATGAGGAACACCATGAGCAGGCCCAGACCAAAGGCGGCAGTGCCGGTGCCGGCGGCGGCATCGAGCTGATAGGCTTCGCCGATCCAGCCGAGGACGACATTGTCACGCCCCAGTTCGGCGGTCACCTCCTCCATGGCGGCCTTGGCCTGGCCGCTGGTATAACCGGGAGCCGGATCGCCGAGGAGCTTGGCCGCGGGGTAGAGGTTGTAGCGATTGACGACATCGGCGCCACTGCCGGGCTCCATGGTGATCAAGGAGCTCAACGGCAGCATGTTGCCGCTCAGGGAGCGGACAAAAACCTGGTTCAGGTCTTCCGGTTTGCTGCGAAATTCCCCCTCCGACTGCAGGCGCACCTGCCACAGGCGGCCGAAGTAGGTAAAGTCGTTGACGTAAAGTCCACCGAAAGTGCTTTGCATGGTGTCGTAGAGCTGGTTGATGGGGACACCGGCAGCCCGCGCCTTCTCCCGGTCGAGAACCGCGTTGTAGCGGGGAATATTGGCGTTGAGCAGGGAGCGGACATTGATCAGCTCGGGGCGCTGGTTGGCCCTGGCCACGAGCTCGCGGGCAGTGGCATCGATCTGGTCGATGGTGGTCTCGCCGCGCACCTGGAGGTAGCCTTCGACCCCGCCGGTCAGGGACATGCCCATGATCGGTGGCGGGGTAAAGGCAAAGACATTGGCTTCCTGAATACCCAGACCGATGCCCATGACTTTGCCGGCAACCGACGCGGCGTCCTGCCCCGGCTGCTGTCGTTCATTCCAGTCCGTCAGTTTGGCGAAACCGACAGTAGCGTTGGTTTTCAGCGACCGTGAGAAAATATCGAAGCCGGCAAAGGTGGTGAACTGTTCCACCTCATCGATGGCCAGCACCTGGGCGGCGAGGCCTTCGAGGGTGTCAGAGGTGCGTCCCAGGGCGGATGTCGGCGGCAGCTGCGACACGACCAGGGCAACACCCTGATCCTCCTGTGGTACCAGCCCTGAGGGCAGGCGGTCCAGCAGCCACAGGGTGCTACCGATGACCAGAATAAAGAGCAGTACCCCGATAACAGCGTGCCGCAAAAAGAAGTTCACGCCATAGACAAATAGATCGGTGATCTTGTCGAAGGCACGGTTGAACAGACGGAACGGAGCTGCCAGTTTGCGTGGCTGGCGATCCAGCAGCAGGGCGCACATGGCCGGAGTGAGGGTCACGGCAACCACCCCGGAAATGACAATGGACACGGCAATGGTGACGGCGAACTGGCGGTACAGTTCGCCACTCAGGCCGCCAAGGAAGGCCACCGGAGCAAACACCGCCACCAGCACCAGGGTCGATGAGATGACGGCGCCGGAGACCTGCTGCATGGTTTCCACGGCGGCATCGCGGGCGCTGAGCTGCTGCTCCTGCATCAGACGCTCAACGTTCTCCATGACGATGATGGCGTTATCGACAACAATGCCAATGGCCAGCACCAGGCCGAACAGGGTCAGCAGATTGACGGAGAAGCCCAGGGCCTGCATCCCGGCGAAAGTGCCGATCAGGGACACGGGGATAGCGGCGATGGGGATCAGCGCGGCGCGCAGATGCTGCAAAAAGGCAAAGGTTACCAGCACCACCAGAATGACGGCGATGATCAGGGTAATGAATACTTCGCGGATGGAAATCTCGACAAATTCGGTGGTGTCGTAGGGAACAACGTATTCCAGACCGGCGGGAAAGCGCGCGGACAGATCGTCAAAAGCCTGATGGACGCTGCGTGCTGTCTCCAGGGCGTTGGCTCCCGGTTGCAGGTACACCCCCAGGGGGACACTCGGTTGACCATTGTAGATGGCGTGGAAGCCGTAATTCAGCGAACCCAGTTCGACCCGCGCGACATCACCCAGGCGCAGGGTGCTGCCATCAGGGGCAGAACGCAGAATGATCTGCTCGAACTCTTCCGGTTCAACCAGCTGACCTCTGGTGGTGACGGTAAAGGTGAAGGCCTGCCCCTCCGGCGCCGGTTCCGCGCCCAGGCGGCCGGCGGCAAACTGGGCATTCTGTTCGCGGATGGATTGGGCCACATCCGAAGGCGTGAGCTGATACTGGGCCAGCTTGTCCGGGCGCAGCCATACCCGCATGGAATAGTCCTGGGCCCCGAACAGGGAGGCGCCACCGACACCGGGGATGCGGACCAGTTCATCGATGACATTGAGCAGGGCGTAGTTGCTGATGAACAGGGTATCGTAACGGCCGCCGGGGGAGTTGAGGACCGCCACCATGAGCAGGTTGGTGGAGCGTGACTCCACCCTGACCCCGAGGTCGCGTACCTGCTGCGGCAGCCGCGCGAGCGCCGACTGCACCCGGTTGTTGACGTTGATGGCGTTCTGGTCGGGATCGGTACCGAGCTCAAAAGAGACGGTAACCTCAAGGCTGCCGGCGTCGGTGGACGTCGATTCCAGGTAGATCATGTCGTCGACGCCGTTGATCTCCTGTTCCAGGGCGGCGGCCACCGACGAGGCGACGACATCGGCGCTGGCGCCAATGTAGTTGGCGCTGATAACAACCTGGGGCGGCACGACATCGGGATACTGCTCGACGGGAAGAACGCGCAGGGCCGCCAGGCCGATGATGACGATAATAATGGAGATAACGGAGCTGAAAATAGGTCGATCAATGAAGAATCTGAGCATCAGTTCTGCTCCTGGCGGCCGGCGACAACATTGACCTGGGCTCCGGGGAAGAGGCTGACCTGGCCGTTGATGACCACTTCATCTCCGGGTTTCAGGCCGTCCAGAACGATCTGCCCCTGCTCCGTAACGGCGCCCAGGGTGAGCGGGCGGAACTGCGCATGGTTGTCGCTATCGACAACAAAAACACTGGCGCCCTGGGGCCCCTGTACAACGGCCGTTTGCGGGATGACAAAGATATTGCTGAGGCTTTCAAGGAGCACCCGGATGCGGACAAACTGACCAGGAATCAGCTGGTCATCCGGATTAGCAAAAACGGCGCGGGCAGACACCGTGCCGGTGCTGGAATCAACCGTGCTGGCGGTGAAATCGATGGTGCCCTGGCGCTCGTAGACGCTGCCGTCGGCCATGATCAGCTGCACCTGATGGCGGGTGGATGCGGCCTCCGAATTTGGAGCCGTACCCGATTGCCGCTGGGTAAGGGCGTCCCGCTCCGGCAGGGAAAACCGCACATGGATAGGGTCGAGCTGAACGATGGTGGTCAGCAGGGTGCCGCGCTCGACCAGGCTGCCTTCCGGCAGCACTTCGCGGCTGGTAACGCCACTGACCGGCGCCTCGACCCGGGTGTAGTCGAGTTCCAGCTGCGCCTGGGCGGTTCGGGCCTGAGCCAGGGCTTTGCGGGCTTCCGCCAGTTCATGGGTGGAGCGGGCGCTGTCGTATTCGCGCTGGCTGACGGCATTTTGCTCATAGAGGCGGGAGATCCGCTGCCATTCACGTCGGGCCTGGTTGAGTTCCGCGGTTACACTCTGCTCTTCCGCTTTTGTCGCCTGCAGGGCAACGGTGAAGGGTTCGGGATCGATCCTGAACAACGGCGCCCCCTGTTCGACGCGGCTTCCTTCCTCAAACAGGCGCTGCTCGAGAATCCCCTGAACCCGGGTACGGATTTCCACCTCGCGAGCGCCATGTACCCGTCCGGCATAGGTGCGCGTCACCTCGGCCGAGGTTGGTGCCACCTGCAGCACCGTCACCGCCGGGTCCGGCCGTTGTTGCGGCGCCTGGCCGGTGTCGGATTG
>CALFFB010000166.1 GCA_937958075.1 uncultured Geobacteraceae bacterium
GAAGTCATCGGCTGCACGCCCAGGGCCTTCATGGTCGTGGAGAAATCGACGTCCCGGTCTGCCTCAGATGCAGCTGGTGGAACCTTCTTTTGCGGCGGCTCATCTTTATCGGCAGATACAGCAAACCCCTTCAGAGCCCTGAAGGGGTTATGCTGCGATGAAGGTTGCGATGCGATGTTTCTGTTCTTTCTCTTTTTTGCCATCCGCCTACCTGAGAACCTGCTTGCGCCGCCCCGTCATCATCTTTGTCTGTTTTTTTATCAGCGCCCCCTGCTTTTCCAGATGAAACTGATACCAGGCATCGCCAAAGCCCTTCATCTTCATCTTCTTGCCCCCTTCGAGCAGGGAAATGTTCTCGCTGAGGCGTTCATCCCCTCCCGTCTTCTTGAGACCTTTCTGCAGAATTTCAACAGCCTTGGAACGGTCGCCCGTGCGTTCGAGACAGTAGGCGTAAAGGGCGTAAACCATCGGCTCCTTGGCATTGCCGGTAAGAGTCTTGTTAAAGGTTTCGCGCATTTTATTGTGCTTGTTTTTTTTCATGTAGCTGATGCCAAGCATCGACATGGCCACCCAGTTACGGACAAAACCCTTCTCAAGGTAGGGCAGCGCTTCATTGAACTCCCGTCGCAGATAATGGATACTGCCGATCTGTGAATGGATCTGTTGTTTGACATAGAGCTGCCAGGGAGCGTATTTCAAGCCGTCCTTCAATGATTTGATGGCGCGCTCACCGCGATTGGCCAGCACATCACGCTGGGCGGACTGCATCAGCTCGCCGACCTTTTTCATAATGGTGCGGGTGATCAGAATAAAACACAGGAAAAACATCAGAGTCGACACCGCTATGGCAATCCAGGCACTGTCGGTAACAAAACGCAGCATAAGTGCCGAAGTAAAAACCGCTACGGCGACGGAAATCAGCATATTGAGCATAGTGAACCAATCCTTTTGACAAACAGAAAAATCCAACCTGAAACAGCCGCACCAAGCGGCGCAGAATTTATAGCAACCCGTCTGCTAAAAGTCAAAATAAAGGCAGGGCTCATCCCTGACTGTCTGCCGTCACCAGCAGGGTCAGTTTCTGTCCCGGCCGCAACACATGGTTGGGATCAAGGTCGTTCCAGTCACGAATCTGATCAGTCTCTACGGCAAACCGGCGCCCAATCCCCCACAGGGTATCACCGGGAGCGACCTGATAAACCATCTTGGTGGTCGGTCGGGATCCTGCCTTGCTGGCTGCGACCCGGGCGGCAGTAGCTGATACCAGCAAGGTCTGCCCCGGATGCAGCAGGTCATTCCAGCCCAGGGTATTCCACACCCGCAACTGTTTTTCCGTCACCCCGAAACGACGGGAAATAGACCAGAGGCTGTCGCCACTTTTTACCGTGTAGCGCTGTCGTTGGCTGCGGGCGTAGCTGTCGGCCAGGGATTCCACCGGCCGTCGGGAGTATCCCTGACGCAGCGGCAGAATCAGATTTTGACCAACCTGCAGGGCACGGGGGTTACGGATCTTGTTCAGAGCGATAATATCATCAACACGAATCCGGTAACGTTTGGCCAGGGACAGGAGGGTATCCCCGGCGGCGATCTGATGACGATAATAACGCACCCGCTCGTCAACAGACAGGGTGGCATATCCCTGGTTGAAGCGCTCGGCGGTTCCAACCGGCACCCGCACCGGATAGTCACCGACACCAGGAGGCGTCGACCAGCGCTTGAGGGCCGGATTCAGGTCGACAATGCGCTGGTACTCAACGCCACACAACTCGGCAATGACCTCAAGATCGGTGACCGAATCGACCATCACGGTTTCGTAGTCCAGGGCGTCCTCAAGCTCCAGATCGGTAAAACCATAGGCCTGCGGATCGCGGATAAGGTGCAGGGCCGCCAGCAGCTTGGGAACATAATCGATGGTTTCCCGGCGGAGTACCGTCCCTTTTGTCAGCTGCCAGAAATCACGACTGCCGCTGGCCCGTATCGCCTGGGCGACGCGACCACCACCAGCGTTATAGGCAGCGATGGCCAGATACCAGTCTCCGTCAAAACGCTGGTGCAGCTTTTTAAGGTGGCGGGCAGCGGCGCGCGTCGAGCGCTCCAGATCCAGACGGTCATCGTGCCACCAGGTATTTTCCAGCCCGTATATCCGGCCGGTGCCTTCAATAAACTGCCAGGGTCCGGCTGCATGAGCCCAGCTGTAGGCGCGTACGTTAAAACCGGATTCGATCATGGCCAGATAGGCCAGATCAAGGGGCACCCCTTCGCTGGCAAAAATCAGCCGGATTTTGGGAATATAGCGACCGGAACGCTGCAGCCAGCTGACCAGAGTCCGGCGCTGCGGCCCCTGGTAGCGTTCCAGAAAATACTGAACCCGCGGATGCTCACTGAGGGGCAGGTCCCCGGTGTAGGGCAACACCGGTGGTTGTTGCAGAAACTGCTCCACGAGCTCAGGAACAGTGGTGGCCGCACTAACAACCGAGTGCAGGAACGGATCCGGCACGTTTTTCGGCACCTTTTCTACAGAAGCCGATGCGGGCTTGTCGGAAAGAACGACCGTTGCCGGCTTGTCATCGGCAGGCTCTTCGACGGACAGATCCTGACCCAGATGGCCAGCTGTCATCTGGCAACCACCGGTCATCAGTGCGGTCAACAAAAACAATATCAACAAAGAATAAGGCAAAATGATTCTCCT
>CALFFB010000167.1 GCA_937958075.1 uncultured Geobacteraceae bacterium
TTGACAGCATCCTTCGCCGCCGCTGACACCATCAAGATCGGCGCTCTTTTTGATCTGTCAGGACGCGCCGCCTTTATCGGCACGCCAACCAAGCTGGTGGCGGAAATGGTCGTCGACAAGATCAACGCCGAGGGCGGCATCAACGGTCGGCAACTTGAGCTCGTGGTTGCCGATACGGAAGCCGACCCGGCCAAGGCTGTCTCCATTATCCGGCGCTTCATCCACCGCGACCAGGTCGTCGCCATCATCGGCCCGACCCTGACCGATGTCGGCATGGCGGTCAAACCCCATATTGACAAGGGGCAGATTCCCATCATCATGACCGTCGGCGGCGACCCGGTCATTATGGGCGGCCAGTTCGGTTCCTTTGAGTGGGTGTTTAAATCGCCCCAGCGCTCCAGCACCGCCGTAGAACGCATGTTCATCTATCTCAAGGAAAAAGGCCTGACGAAGGTCGCTGTATTGGCGGCGGCCGACGGTTTCGGCAAGGACGGAGAACGCTGGATGGAAAGCCTGGCACCGCAATACGGAATCGAGATCATCGCCAAGGAGTCCTTCGGCACCCGCGATACCGACATGACCGCCCAGCTGACCCGCCTGCGCAACAGCAATCCCCAGGCGATTCTCACCTGGACCATCGGTCCGGCGGGTTCCATTGTCGCCAAGAACCGCGTTCAACTGGGTATCGACATCCCCCTGTTCCAGTGCCACGGCCTGCCTGACCCCAAATATATCGAGCTGGCGGGACCCGCCGCCAGTGAAGGCAACCGGATGCCCTCGACCAAATTGATGGTCGCCGATGAACTGCCGGATTCCGACCCGCAAAAAGCGACCATCCAGGAATTCATCCGTCTCTACCGTGAGCGCGGCTACGAAAGCCAGTTCCCCATCAACACCCACTCCGGGTATGCCTGGGACGCTATCATGATGATCGCCAACGCCATTGAACAGGCCGGAACGGAAGCGGCAGCGCTCCGCGACGCCATTGAAAAAACCAGCAACTATGTCGGCATATCAGGGACCTTTACGCTGAGTGCCGATGACCATAATGGTCTTGATGTCGATTCCATGGTGATTGTACAGGTCAGGAACGGTCAATTCACCCTGGCTGACTGACCGCCAGAAATGCCCCAAAAAAAAACAGGCCTGTCACTCGCTCAAGTGGCAGGCCTGTTTGCGTTAGCCGTTGGTGGTGGCTGAAAAAAAGACTGGCCCAGCGTCGGAGGGGGGGAGACACTGGGCCAGTGAAAGGGGGCGTTGAAGCCCGCCTCTCGATTTTCATTATCCTCGCCGCTCCCCCGTTTGTCAACAGGTCACAATAAAAAAATCAGGTGATCTGCTGATAATTTCGGACGCAGCATCCTGCCCTGCCATGGGCCGTCGGCACTTTTTCCCTATTCGTCGGACGGCACACAGACCTGCTGCTTCTGCAGCCGTTTATAGTAAAAGTTCTGGCCGTAAAGCACGGCTGCCGGGTTGTGCCCCGTGACCCGGTCCTTGACCACCAGAGTGGACACCGGGGCCTCCGAATATTTTGCGAACAGCATGTCATGTCCGACACACAAGCCGACAATGAGGTTCATGTCGGTCTTCGCCTGGTTGAGCAGCCGCGCCTGGGCGATGGGGTTACAGGCCGGCTCAAAGGTATGGGGGCGGACCTTTTCCTCCTCGGCCAGACCCAGTTCGAGCTTGTCGATGCGCCCGGCCTTGCAGCAGACCGACCGGGGATGCAGCCCCTGGGCGGTGAGAATCTCTTCCAGGCGGCGGCTCTCGTCGATGAGCCCGATGCAGGTGGCGATTCCGATCTTTTTATAGCCCATCATTTTAGCCAGGGCGATGGTATCCTCAACCCGGGTCCAGCGCGCATTGACGGCGTCACTGCCGGGGACCGGCTGATAACACAGCCCTTCAACCTGTGCCGCCACCTTCGCCAGTCGGGCGTCTTCGTCATCACCCAGGTAACGTGCAAAGCTGTCACTGATAATCTGCGGGTCGTTTTTTCCGGGACAATAATCCGGCTCCGGAAAGCCGGTCGCCGGGTCGCTCCAGCAGCTGGTTGCCCCCTGCTTCTGCCAGACCGCGGAACATCGGGTGCAGTTGGCTTCTGCCGGTTTCAGTTTTTCGGCATCCGGGATGATCGTCATAAACGCTCCTTTCGGGATGATAAGATG
>CALFFB010000168.1 GCA_937958075.1 uncultured Geobacteraceae bacterium
TTTGTGCTTACACGCCCGCCTCAATGGAGATAGTAGTATATGCACCCGGTAAAATCCCCTAAAAAACTCATCGAAGTCGCTCTTCCTCTGGATGATATCAACGTTGCGGCAGCGCGGGAAAAGTCGATTCGACATGGCCACCCTTCAACCTTGCATCTGTGGTGGGCGCGGCGGCCGTTGGCGGCGGCGCGGGCGGTGTTGTTTGCCCAGTTGGTGAACGATCCCGGTTATCAGCGGGAGCTTGGTCATGGGGTCAACAAGAAAGAAGCGGAGATTCGCCGGGAGAAGTTGTTCCAGATTATCCGCGATCTGGTCAAATGGGAAAACACCAACAACGAAGAGGTGCTGGAGCGTGCCCGTGAGGCCATCCGTGCCAGTTGGCGCGAGACCTGCCACCTCAATCGCAATCATCCGCAAGCAGAGGAACTGTTCAACCCGGAAAAACTGCCTGCCTTTCACGATCCCTTTGCCGGTGGCGGTGCAATTCCGCTGGAAGCCCAGCGTTTAGGGCTGGAAAGCTACGCCTCAGACTTAAACCCAGTGGCGGTGATGATTAACAAGGCGATGATCGAGATACCTCCTAAGTTTGCCGGTCGTCCGCCGGTGGGGCCAATCCCTGATCATGAAAAACAGGGGAACTTGCATGAGGATTGGTCAGGAGCCAAGGGCTTGGCGGAAGATGTGCGCCGCTATGGTTATTGGATGCGCGAGGAAGCTTTTAAGCGGATTGGTCATCTCTACCCCAAGGTAAAAATCCCCCCTGTCCCCCCTTTGTCAAAGGGGGGGAACGAGGGCAGCGAGGGGGGGGATTTCTTTGATCAGCGTCCCGATCTCAAGCCCTATGCCGGTGAGGAACTGACGGTCATTGCCTGGCTGTGGGCGCGTACAGTGAAAAGCCCCAATCCCGCTTTCAGCCATGTGGAGGTGCCGTTAGCGTCGAGCTTTGTGCTCTCCAGTAAAAAAGGGAAAGAAGCCTATGTGCAGCCGGTGGTTGAGGGTGATCAGTACCGCTTTGAGGTGAAGGTGGGAACGCCGCCGGAGGGGGCGCAAGGTGGAACAACTGCAGGAAAACGTGGCGGGTTCAGGTGTCTGATTTCAGATTCACCCATAGATTACAAATATATCCGTTCCGAAGGTTCTTCTGGTCGCATGAAGCAGCGGTTGATGGCTTTGGTTGTCGAAGGCACCAGAGGTCGTGTTTATTTATCACCAACTGAAGTGATGGAGCAAGTCGCCAGATCAGCAACTCCTGAATGGTCTCCAGAAGCGCCTTTGCATGGGAAATGTCGAGTCAATGTATCGAATTACGGACTGGATGTGTACGGCGACCTCTTCACCCCCCGCCAACTGGTGGCCCTGACCACATTCTCTGATCTGGTGCAGGTGGCGCGAGAAAAAGTGATTGCCGATGCCAAAACTGCCGGGATGGCAGCTGATGGTGTGGGGTTGGCGCAGGGAGGCACAGGATCTACGGCGTATGGGGAGGCTGTGGCGGTTTATTTAGCTTTTGCGGTTGATCGATTAGCTATGTCTGGCAATAGCTTGGTAAGGTGGAACGGAGTGGGTGAGAAAGCTCAGCACTGCTTCGGTCGTCAAGCGCTGCCGATGTTGTGGGATTATGCTGAGGTCAACTTTATGGCTTCCGCAACTGGTAGTGTATCGGCGGCAATTAAAATGGCTGAAAATCCGTTACCAGGGTTGCCAATTGACTCAGCTGGTAAAGTATTACAAGCAGATGCAGCAAGCCAAGAATTGAGCAGTGGTAAGGTTGTCTCTACTGATCCTCCCTATTACGATAATATCGGCTATGCCGATTTATCTGATTTCTTTTATGTGTGGATGCGGCGCTCATTGAGGAATACCTACCCCGATCTCTTTGGCACATTGGCTGTTCCTAAAGCTGAAGAGCTGGTCGCGACCCCTTATCGCCATGGCAGCAAAGAAAAAGCGGAGAACTTCTTCTTGGAGGGGATGACGCGGGCGATTCACAACCTGGCCGTGCAGGCGCACCCGACATTTCCCGTCTCCATTTACTATGCCTTCAAGCAGTCGGAAACCAAGGACGAGAAAACTACCAGCACCGGTTGGGTGACTTTTATTGAAGCGGTTATCAAGGCCGGTTTTTCCATCGACGGTACCTGGCCGATGCGAACGGAAATGAAAACTCGTCAGATTAGCATGGGCACCAACGCCCTGGCTTCCTCCATTGTCCTGGTCTGCCGCAAGCGCGAAACCAACGCCGAATCCATCTCCCGTCGTGATTTTCAACGTCAGCTTCGCGAACAGATGCCTGAAGCTCTGGAAACCATGATCGGCGGCGAGACTGGGCAGACACCTATAGCCCCGGTGGATCTGGCGCAGGCCGCCATTGGGCCGGGCATGGCCATCTTTTCCCGCTACGCCGCAGTCATTGAAGCCGACGGCTCTCCCATGGGGGTGCAGGATGCATTGATCCTGATCAACCGCGCCATCACCGATTATTTAAGCCCCGATTCCGGTTCCTTCGATGCTGATACACAGTTCTGCTCCAGCTGGTTTGATCAATATGGCTGGCGGGTCGGTAATTTTGGTGAGGCCGATACCCTGGCTCGCGCCAAGGGCACATCCGTGGATGGCGTCCGTGAGGCCGGGGTCATTGAATCCCATGGCGGTAAAGTACGCCTGTTCAAATGGCAGGAGTACTCTGCCGACTGGAACCCGGAAACCGATACCCGCACCCCGGTGTGGGAAGCCTTGCATCAACTGATCCGCATTCTCAACCAACAGGGGGAATCCGCTGCCGGAGCATTGCTCGCCCGCATCCCCGAACGGGGGGAAGCCATGCGCCAACTGGCCTATCACCTCTATACCCTGTGCGAACGGAAAAAATGGGCCGACGAAGCCCGCGCCTACAACGAACTGATCACCTCCTGGCACGCCATTGTTGCCGCATCCCACGAAACCGGGCATAGTGGCGAACAAACCGGACTGGATTTTTAGGGAGAACTTTCTATGTTGCAGCGGGCTAAATTTCAAAATTTTACCACTGTTCCCAATGGGGATTGGCAATTTTCTCCGGGATTGAATGTCATTGTCGGTGAAAATGGTCTGGGCAAAACCCACGTTTTAAAAGCCATTTATGCGTTGCTGAAAGTTCAGGCCGACAAGCAATCGGAACTGACTAAAACCTCCCTGGAAAAAGCCTGTGCTGATAAGCTGACCAGTGTGTTGCGACCTGAATTTCTCGGGAGGCTGGTTAAGCGCAAGCAGGGGCGTGATCGCTGTGAAATCCATCTGACCTTTAAGGATTCTCAGCAAAACTGTGCTGTGGGTTTTGCCACCAATGCAAAATCACTGGTGGATGTGGTCACTCTGCCGACCAAAGGAGTGGACAAGTCCCCGGTGTATCTGCCAACGCGCGAGTTAGCGACACTGTGCCCCTGGTTTGTCCCGTTGTATGACAATTATCATCTGGAGTTTGAAGAAGCCTGGCGCGATACGGTGTCGTTACTTGGGGCACCATCGGTTAAAGGTGCGCGGGAAAAGAAGGTTGCGGAGTTGCTGGAACCGTTGGAACTGGCTATGGGCGGAAAGGTTCTGGTTGACGCTACAACCGGGCGCTTCTACTTGCAGATTACCGGTGAAGGAAAGATGGAAATGCCCCTGGTTGCCGAGGGTCAGCGGAAAATCGCCATGCTGGCGCGCTTGATCAGTACCGGCACCTTGTTGGAGCAGGGTTATCTGCTGTGGGATGAACCGGAAACCAATCTGAACCCGAAACTGATGAAAGTGGTTGCCCGTTGCATTCTGAGTTTGTGTGAGCAGGGGATTCAGGTTTTCATTGCCAGTCATTCCCTGTTTTTGCTCAGAGAATTGGAAGTACTGGTGAATAACCATGAATATAAAGGGGTTAAGCAGCGTTACTTTGCCTTGGCGCCAACCGAGCAGGGGGTTGTATTGGAGCAGGGCAATCAGGTCGATGATCTGAAAACTCTGGTACTGCTGGATGAAGAGCTGGCACAGGCGGATCGTTTCATGGAGAGTGGGACATGACAGAATTGACGGAGGGGCGTTTGACCTTTTGCTTTGCCGACCATTTATCGGTAACGCAGTATGATCAGTGGTCGTTTTATCGCAATCAATTTTGCGGCGTTTGTGGCGGAGCCAAGGCTGTTGATTTCGTTTCTCTGGATCAGAATTGCGCCTGGCTGATCGAAGTGAAAGACTACCGGGCACAGCGTAGAACCAAAGTTGTTGACCTGGGCGATGAGATTGCCTTGAAGGTGCGCGATACTCTGGCAGGGCTGGTCGCGGCTCATTGCAACGCCAATGATCGGGACGAAAAGAAGTTTGCAGGTCGATTTGTTAAAAAGCGTAAGCTGAAGGTTGTTCTGCACCTGGAACAACCAGCAAAGCCCTCAAAATTATTTCCGCAAGTTATTGATCCGTCCAGGTTGCTGATGAAACTGAAGCAACAGATTAAATCCATCGATCCGCATCCCGTTATTGTCGATCAAAACAGTTTACGACACGGTATGGACTGGATTGTAAGGGGGTAAACCTAATGAATATAAAACCTTGGCGTGAAGTTGCTCGTCCCCATAAAGACGTTCTGGAAGGAACCTTCAAGCAATCGGAATTTGCTGCTGATATTTCGGCAGTGGCTGGGGGCACGGCACCGCCGGAATATCAGGATGCGGAAAAGTTCTTCTCCCGTACTTTCATCACCGAAGGGATGCGCCTGTTGCTGATGTCGGTGGCGCAGCGTCTGGCCGGGCAGGGTGGCGATCCGGTAATTCAGCTCCAGACAGCTTTTGGTGGTGGCAAAACCCACACCATGCTGGCGGTCATGCATCTGGCGAGGCGGCAGGTGGCGACCTCTCGCCTGCCAGGAGTGCCGCCGATTCTCGATGCGGCAGGCATTGCTGAGCTGCCCCAGGCGCGGCTGGCGGTTCTGGACGGCATCCGCCTGGCACCCAATGCGCCACAGCGCTACGGTAATGTGACAGTCAATACCTTGTGGGGGGAATTGGCCTGGCAACTGTTGGGTGAAGCAGGCTTTAACCTGGTTGCCGCGAGCGATGCCAGCGGCACATCTCCCGGCAAGGAAACACTGATTCTGTTGCTCAAGCAGGCGGCTCCCTGCGTCATTCTGATGGACGAGACGGTTGCCTTTTTTCGTCAGCTTGAGCCGGGCGCTACCCTCAAGGCAGGCACCTTCGACAGCAATCTGTCTTTTATTCAGGCGCTGACCGAAGCCCTGAAGTCTGTTCCCGATGCTGTGCTCTTGGCATCCCTGCCGGAATCGGATCTGGAGGTTGGCGGCACCATGGGGCAGCGGGCCTTGAATGCACTGGAAAAGTACTTCGCTCGGGTCGAATCGGTGTGGAAGCCGGTGGCAGCAACAGAAGCCTTTGAGATTGTCCGTCGTCGCCTGTTTGAGTGGGCCGGAACTCCGGAGGAGATTACAGCAACCTGCCGGACCTTTGCCGACTTTTACCGTCAGCATCCCGACAAGTTCCCCCAGGAAACCCAGGATAACGATTATTTTGAACGCCTGTGCCAGTCGTACCCGATTCATCCGGAAATCTTTGACCGCCTTTACGAAGACTGGTCAACCCTGGATAAATTTCAGCGTACCCGTGGCGTGTTGCAGTACATGGCCATTGTTATTCACCGGCTGTGGAACTCCGACAACCGTGATGCCCTGATCATGCCCGGCTCCATCATGCTCGAAGACAGCAATGTTCGTAGCAAGAGTATTCACTATCTGCCCCAGGGGTGGGAACCGGTCATTGAGAGCGAAGTTGATGGTGGCCGCTCCAAACCCTACGACATCGACAGTCGCGATACACGTTTTGGTGGTGTCCAGGCAGCGCGGCGCACCATGCGCACGATTTTCCTTGGCAGCGCTGCTGCGGCAACAGCCCAGGGACTTAAAGGAGTCAAGCTGGAGCGCATCCTGCTGGGCAGCGTCCAACCCGGTCAAACCATCGGCTATTTTGAAGATGCTCTCAAACGATTGGTAGACAGTTTGCATTACCTCTATGCCGATCAGGGTCACTTCTGGCTCGATACCAAGCCAAACCTGCGGCGGGAGATGGAAGGCCGCAAGCAGAATGTCAACGAGTTGGAGCAGCTGTTGCCTCTGCTGTGTGAGCGCGTCAGAAAGGTGTTTGGATCGAAGCACAGTTTTGCCGGTGTTCATGTGTTTACCGGTTCCGCCGATATACCCGATGAATACGGCATCGGGCCGCGTCTGGTGGTGTTGCCCCTGAATGCCGGCTATTCGCGCAATGAAGGACGCCTGGCAACGGACGCCGCTATCAAGATCCTGCGTTTTCGCGGGGACCAGCCCCGGCAGAAACAGAATCGCTTGGTATTTCTGGCACCGGATTATGATGTCGTCAGTCGCCTCAAGGATCAGGCGCGTACGTTTATCGCCTGGCGCGACATTGTCGCTGACGTTGACAACGGCAGAATGAACCTTGACCTGTACACCGCTGATCAGGCCAGGCGCAATCGCGAGTCTTCCGATAAAACCCTGATGCAGTTGATTCGTGAAACCTACAAATGGGTGCTGTGCCCGACGGAGGAATTTGAAAAAGGCGTTCCGACGCTACGTTGGGAGGCTGTCACCATTCCCCCTGCCGCACCCAATCTGATTGCGGAAATTGAAACCAAACTGATCGAGGAAGAATGGCTGATTCCGCGCTGGAGTCCTCTTGGTTTAAGGGATGTCCTTAATAAGTGGTACTTCAAGGGGGGAGCTACGGAGGTCAGCGCCTTGAAGGTCTGGCAGGACTGTTGTCATTATCTGTACCTGCCACGATTGGCCAGCAGTCATGTGTTTGAAGAAGCCATTCGTGTCGGAGTTGAATCTGAAGACTTTTTTGGGCTGGCGAGTGGCAAGGAGGGTGACAGGTACCTCAATTTCTCCTTCGGCAAGGGCGCTCTGGTCTTTCTCGAAGCGGAATCCCTGCTGATTGAGCGTGAAGCAGCTGCACAATACAAACAGGCCATACAGCCACCGCCGGAGCCGGCGGTCACTCCAACGCCGGTCACAACAGAAACACCATTTCCCACACAGCCACAAGACCCACCATCGACTGTGGTCGAGACAATAACTCCTGATGCCCCGGCTAAACGTCAGTTCTACGCCACGGTGAATCTTGATCCGGTCAGGGCAAAGATGGATTTTGCAACCATCGTCGACGAGGTTGTTCAGAACTTCACCCTCAAGCCCGGCGCCAAGGTGACCATTTCAGTCGACATTCAAGTGAGTTCAAACGACGGATTCGACGAGGGGTTGCAGCGGACTGTTCGCGAGAATTGCAGAGTGCTGAAGTTTACCAATGCGGAGTTTGAGGAGTAGGCTCACTTCTCCGCAATTCTCTCCAGCTGTTGCACCAGCACCTGCTGCAGTTGGCGGGAGCTGTGTTCCAGGGTGTCGCTGTCCTTGTCCTGCACCGCTTTAAAAAATCGGGCGCA
>CALFFB010000169.1 GCA_937958075.1 uncultured Geobacteraceae bacterium
ATCGTTTTCCGCCCCAACTGTTGTACACTTTGGGCCATCAGGCATGTCTCACCCAGATCGCAAGGAGACCATTATGAGCAGCAAGGGCACTATCGGCATACTTACTGGCGGCGGCGACGTTCCGGGACTCAACCCGGCCATTCGCGCCATCACTATCCGCGCCCTGCGCGAGGGCTACCGGGTCATCGGCATCCGCCGCGGATGGGCCGGTCTGGTCGAACTGGTTCCGGACGAAAAGGCCGACAACAGCGAAAACATCCTGCTTTTGACCAAGGATCTGGTAAATCGTGCCGGTCGCACCGGCGGCACCTTTCTCCACACCTCACGCACCCGTCCCAGTCATCTGCCGCAGGCCAACCTGCCGGAACATCTGCGCGCCAAATATACCGCCACGATCAATGATGTCACCCAGGAGGTGCTGAAAAATATCGAGTTCCTCGGCCTCGACTATCTGATCCCCATCGGTGGTGACGATACGTTGAGCTACGCCCAGCGCCTGCATGAAGAGGGGGTCAATATCGTCGCCATCCCCAAAACCATGGACAATGATGTCCCGGGCACCGACTACTGCATCGGTTTCTCCACCTGCGTCACCCGCACGATTGAACTGACCCACCGCCTGCGCACCTCCGCCGGCAGCCACGAGCGCTATCTGGTCATTGAGGTGTTCGGTCGTTATGCCGGATTCACTTCCCTGCTGCCGACGGTCGCCGGGGCCGCCGACCGCTGCATCATCCCCGAGCACCCCATCGACATTCATCAACTGGCGCAACTGGCCACCGACGACCGCAACCGCCACCCCAGCAAGTATTCGGTGATTCTGGTATCGGAGGGCGCTGTCTACAAAGATCAGCAGGAGATGTTTTTTGAAGGGAAAGAGGTTGATCAGTACGGCCACCGCAAATTGGGGGGCATCGGCGATCAGGTCGCAGCCCAGCTCAAAGCCCTGTCACCTCAGTACAACCGGGGACGCACCATCAACGTCCTCAACCAGCGCCTCGGCTACCTGGTTCGCTGCGGTGAACCGGACGCCCTTGATTCCATCGTTCCCATGGCCTATGGCAATCTGGCCCTCGATCTGGTGCTGTCAGGAACGTCCGGGCGCCTGGTCAGCATCCACGACGGGCGCTACGACTCGGTTCCCATCGCCACGGTGACCGGCCAGAAAAAGATTGTCAATGTCGAAAAATACTACAACACCGAACGGTTGCGACCAACCTACGAATCCTTCATGCAGCAGCCGCTGTTCATCATGACCAGCGACCGCTGACCGACCCCGCAGGCAGCGGACCCGGTCAACATCCCGCAAAACGCGGCCGCCGGCTCTTTATCCCGGAACCGGCGGCCGCAGACCTATACACCCTCTCCGATCTGATATTTTTCCAGCTTGTAGCGCAAGGTGCCGCGCGGCACGTTGAGCATCCGCGCGGTCTTGGCAATATTGCCGCCGCAGGTCGAAAAAGCCCGCTCCACCAGTTCCTGTTCGACCCGATCGACGACATCTTCCAGGATGATGCCTTCCGGCGGGATTTCGTAGCGAAAGGGCACTTCACTTTGCGGCGCTTCTCCCCAGATCTCGCGCGGCAGGTGCCCCGGCTGGATAACTTCACTGTTATGCATGATACAGATACGCTCGACGACATTTTTCAGCTCCCTGACATTGCCCGGCCAGTGATAACGGGTGAGCAGATCCAGGGTATCGCGATGAAAGCTGCGGATGTGTTTTTTAAACTCCCGGCTGAAACGCTGCAGAAAATAATCGAGCAATACCGGAACATCCTCGCGTCGCTGCCGTAACGGGGGGATGTGAATGGGAAAGACATTGAGGCGATAGAACAGATCTTCCCGGAACTCCTTTTTTTCAATGGAACTTTTCAGGTCCGCGTTGGTCGCTGCGACAATGCGGACATTGATATCAATATTGCGATTTCCCCCCAGGCGCCGGATTTTTCGATCTTCCAGAACCCGCAGCAGCTTGACCTGCAGACCGAGATCCATTTCGCCAATCTCATCAAGGAAAATGGTGCCCCCGTCTGACTCCTCAAAAAGACCGATCTTGCGCAGTTTGGCATCGGTAAAGGCGCCCCGTTCGTGACCGAAGAGTTCGGTTTCCAGCAGATTGAACGGCAGGGAACCACAATTGATTTCGATAAAAGGCTGGTCACAGCGGGGCGACAGATTATGAATTGCCTGGGCCACCAGCTCCTTGCCGGTGCCGCTCTCCCCGGTGATCAGGACCGTGGCCGACTCATGCTTGGCGACCTCGCGGACCTGCTGAAAAACCTGCAGCAGCTGCGGACTGTTGCCGACCATGTTGATACCATCGGCCTCGCGCGACAGGCGCCTGACCTTGCGCCGCAGGTTCTGGGTTTCCAGCGCCAGTTTGACAATCAGGTGAATGGCGTCCGCCTTGAAAGGCTTTTTGATGTAATCGTAGGCACCGATCTTCAGGGCCTCCACCGCACTTTCCACAGTGCCGTAACCGGTGATGATGATGACCAGCAGCTCCGGGTCGATTTCCCGCATGGCCCGCAGCACGTCAAGACCGCTGCTGCAGCCCAGATTCAGGTCGAGCAGAACCAGGCCGATTTCATCCTCGGCAACGATCCGGATAGCCTCCTCGGAACTGGCCGTAGACAAAGGCCGGTAGCCGTCTTCCGAGAGAATCCGTTCAAGATTTTCACGAATAAAGGCTTCATCATCGACAATCAGAATTTTTTCCATAACATTCACTCCGTAGCGCAACCCCTTAAGGTCCCGCCGTCTACTCCGTTACCTGCTCACTGACAACCGGCAGGCGCACGTGCACCCTGGTCCCTTCATTGAGCACACTGTCAAGCCGGATGTCACCGCCATGCTCCGTGACGATGGTATGACTGATGGACAGCCCCAGCCCCGTGCCCTGCCCTTTACTGGTGTAAAAGGGCTCGAAGACCAGATCCAGCTGGTCGGCGGCAATGCCGGTCCCGTTGTCGGCAATGGTCAGATGAATATACTCTGCGTCACTGTCGAGGGAAACCGTCATCTCCCCACCGTCCGGCATGGCATCCAGCGCATTATTGAACAGATTCAGCAGCACCTGTTTGATCCTGGCGGTATCGAGCTGGATTGCGGGCAGGGTCGGTGCAATCCGTTCACTCAAGGTTACCTGCTGCAGCTGGCATTGTTTGCGGATCAGGAACAGAACGTCCTTGAGGACCTCTTCTACCCGGCCGACACGCAACTGCGGTGGCTGGATCGAGGCAAAATTGAGCATCTCAGTGACCAGGGTTTCCAGACGTTCCATCTCCTGGAGCGCCTTGCGGATCAGTTGCTGGTCCACCTCCTGGCCCAACAGCCGGTCGTGCAGCTCATCGAGGAGCAGGCTGACCCCGGTCAGTGGGTTGCGAACCTCATGGGCAATGCCCGCGGACATGCGGCCCAGGGAGGCCAAGCGATCCATGCGCGCCATCTGCTGACGCATATTGACCCGTTCCGTCAGATCCTCGATGGTCAGCAGCCAGCCTTCCTGCTGGCGGAAACTCAAGGGAAACAGGGCCAGGCGGTAGGTCAACTGCCGTCCGTTGCGCTGCAGCGGCACATAGAGACGGCAGGAATCATTCTCACCACGCTGGCCATCGGCAAACCAGCGGCCCAGAACCTCGCATAACTCGGGCCATGAACTCAACATCTGCCGCCAGTCGACAGGCGCCTCCTTGTCGGGACGTTGCACCTGCAGAATGCGGCAGGCCGGACCATTGGCCGAGGTGATTCGGCGCTCCGGATTGAAGGTCAGCAGCCCAGTTTCAATATTTTCAAAAACGGTATTCTTGAAATTGCGTTCGGAGATGATGTCTTTACGGGAACGGCGCAAAGCCTGCAGGGTCTGCAGCAGCCGCAGCCGGCGGCCATTGAGTTCCTCGACCATGGTATTGAAAGAATCCGCCAGTTCGCCCACCTCGTCGTGAGCATCGACTTCGACCCTGACCGGATGCCCCCTGGCCATCTTCCGGGTTCCTTCCGTTAACATACGAATGGGGCGGACAATGCTGCTGGAGAGCAGATAGGCGACAAACACCACAAACATGATGGTCAGAGAGATCATCAGCCAGGACTGCAGCAGATAACTGTTGATCTCGTTCTGGATCAGTCGCGCCGTGGCAATGGCCGGCTGATGAAAGAGGTCGATCTCGGCGCCGATGGTCACTCCACCGAACACGCCGTCTGCCGCGTAAACTCCGCGGTTGTAGGGAATGGGCGCGTAGGCCATGACCTTATTCGAACCACCGACATTCACCGTTGACAGAACGCCTGAATTGCCGGCCAGAACCTGCGCCGCAACGATGGGATAGTTGGCGTGGATAAACCCCGAGGTCATGAGATTAAAGGGGATACGTCCGGCATCAATGACTTCCGGAGGGGTCAGCTCCGTGTAGGGGGAAACCAGGGTACCGGTTTCGTCGTAGCCGCGCAGGTTCCAGAATTTCGGATGGGTGATCATCCAGCCTTCGTTATCAAACATGAAGGCGTAATTGCCGCTCTCGTAGGAGGGAAACACCACATCTTCATCATCGATGGGCGAAATATGCTGGGTAAAGGCCATTAAATGTCGATGATCCAGGGAGGCGACAACGATGCCCAGCAGCCTGTCGGCATTGTCGCGCAGGGGCGTGGCAAAACGAACCACCCCCCTGTATTTGGCGCCTTCCACCGCCTCAAGGGGTGTAGCCGCGCCCTGCAGTTGGGCATCGCGGGGGATATGCCACCCCTGCAGATGCGTCACCCAGATATCCCCACGGGCCAGATCGGCCGCCCGGTGAAAGTAATCTTCCGTCAGATAGGTCGTCCGGGCAGGATCAGAGACCTGGCGCAGCTCATTGCTGATATGCCCGTCAATAATGCGCACCTGCTCCCGACCAGTGGCATCAACAAAAGCCAGTTCACTGAACAGGGGGACCGTTTCGCGCACTTCAAAGGGCCGGATATTGGTGCCGGACCGATACCAGATCTGTTTTTGATGATTGGCGCTGAACCTCTGGTAAACAAAAGGGTCCGCCGGCAGCAAGGCCAGGTCAAGCAAACTGTCTTCCACCTGGTGCAAAAAGGAGGTGACCTGTTCAGCGACCATCTGGGTGCGCTTTTCCAGGGCCTTGGTGGTTTGGATATCGAGGGTTTCTGTCGTGCGTTGACGCAGCAGGTCTTCGACCAGACGCAAGCTGTGGTGGGAGTTCAGCAGGAGCAGGGTCAAGGGCACCAGCGCCAACAGCAAGAGCGCGCCGAGCACCTTGGTATGCAGATTCTTCAGCGCCATCATCCCCCAATGACGCGACGATAAAGCCGCCGGCAACAGGACCGGGCGCCGGCAACGGTCAGAAAGGATGGAAGCATGTGTCTATTTGTTTCGGGAGACAACATAATCGGCGAGACAGTACAGAGCCTGACGGTAGACAGAATCGGGGAAGCAGGACAACTGGGCCTTGGCCCGTTCCACACGCTCCAGGGCCTTGTTGCGCGTATAGGCGATACCACCGGTATCAGCGATCAGTCCACAAATATAATCCAGATCGGCCGGGAGGAGTTCTTCCGCCTCGACGATGCGGGAAATTTCCGTCTGTTGCGCCGCTGACGCATGGGCATAGGCGTGAATAAGCGGCAGGGTCATCTTCCCTTCAAACAGATCGTGCCCCTTCTCCTTGCCGAAATCATTCTGATCAGCGACATAATCAAGGGCGTCATCCATCAACTGAAAAGCCGTGCCGATCTCCAGCCCGAACTCGCGCAGGGCTGCCTCCTCCTGCTCACCGACGCCGGCCAGGACACCGCCGACCTGACAGGCGGCAGCGATGAGAATCGCGGTCTTGTCGCGCACGACCTGGAGATAGCGCGCCTCGTCCACTTCCAGATCGCAGGTGTTGATGAGCTGGAGAATCTCCCCTTCGGCGAGCTGGGTCGTGGTGTCGGACAGAATCTGCAGAATTTTCAGACTCTCGGAGCCGACCATGACGGAAAAGGACTTGGCAAAGAAAAAATCCCCCACCAGGACCGAAGCCTGGTTCCCCCAGACGGAGTTGGCCGAACGATTACCGCGCCGCAGACTGGCGCTGTCCACCACATCGTCGTGGAGCAGGGTCGCCGTATGGATAAACTCGACAACACCCGCCAGCTCAATATGCTTATCCCCCTGATAGTCACACATGCGCGCGCACAGTAACAGCAGCATCGGCCGAAAGCGCTTGCCGCCGCTTGACAGAACGTAATGGCCGACCTGACTGATCAGTTTGACATCTGACGCCAGATGCTTTTCAAACTGCCGTTCAACCGCCTGCAATTCGTCTTTTATCAGGGTTAAAACCGATTCCATAGTGCCAACTTTCAATTCATCGACCAGCGCGATCTGCCCTTGTCCGGAAAAGTTCCGGCATTCTAAAAAGCCCGTAACCGGTTGTCAATTTTTTTGGTGGTATGCAAGCTGAATTCCCTGCGCCAGCGATACCCTCATCCAGCCCTTACTGGTTCAATGCCTGGTCCGGGTCGGGGCGAAAGGTTCCGGTCTCCTCCTGCCAGCGATACGCGCCGGCATGCCACAGTTCTTCCAGCAGCTGCCACTGATCATCAACCAGGCTGGTGTTTTCCGTCACTTCGGAGAAAATCAGTATTTCCAGATCATCGATGATCTGATTGGCGTTTAAGTCCACCCAGTGCAGGGGACGCACCCTGAGATCCGAGGATGAGGATATGGTTTGCACAAATTGTCGCCCGTCAGGATTCACTATCACCTCGCCGTTAAAGGGCAGCAGGGTTCCCGTTGCCAGCTGTGCATCCACCTCAAGGCGATAAAACAGCTGCAGCGAACTTGACGGCTGGCGGAAAATCCAGCGCGCAATGCCCCGATCCTCATCAACGCTGGCGGCCTCGGGCTGGGACGCGACCAGCCGGGTTCCCGGTGGCAGGATTTCCTTGACGATCATCCCCGGAAGCTCCGTCGGCGTCTGAATCCGCAACTGGATCAGCAGCTGGCTGCCCGGCGCCGCGTGGGTCGGCATCACACGCTCAGCCTGAAGGTTCAGGGAGGTCAAGGGTTGATCCTGATCCAGAAAAGCCCAGACAATGACCAGCACCAGCACCGTGACGGCACTTGCCAACAGGACCAGGGGCCGACGGGCAATGGACGGCGGGGCTGACGGCATCACGACAGGCGCTGTCTGCTCTTCTTCTCTCTTCAGGATTGCGTCAAGCTCAACCTCCAGCGCTTCCGCCAGCTTGAGCGCATTTTCCCGCCGGATGGTCGGATACCGATTGTTCTCCCAGCGTGACACCGTATCGGTCGTTACCCCGATCACTTTGGAGACATAAAGTTGCGTCAGACGTTTCTGCTCGCGTATGTGCCGAACGGCCTCACCGTCTAAAGCAACAGCTTGTTGATCCTGAGTTATCATGCCTGATGACCTGGGGCGCTGAGGTTGCGATCGAGTTGAGGAGTCTAGCAGACAGGGGACTATCGGGCAAATGAAGAAAGATGGGCCTGATTGCCGTCGCTTGTCACACCTGGCTCGTCCATTTTTTCAGCTCCGGAACCGCTTTCAGGGTTTTGTAGATACCGTGATTCCAGAAAAAGGAGATGCCGGTGGCAAAGCCGCTTCTGGTTTTTCGGAAGGTTTTCAGGCCCCGCTTCAGGGAGGGATAAAAGGATGACAGTTCCTTGTAGGCGCTAAACAGTTGCAGATACAGCTCATCTTCCGACATCTGCGCCAATTCATAGGTCTGGGCAAACATATTGTAGGCGTCCCAGTCGTCGGGATAATCGGTCAAACGCAAGCGCCCTTCCCGAGCCAGCCGGTCGTAGAGCGCGGTCCCCGGCACCGGGGTCTGAATGCAAAGCTGGACCGCGTCTATTTCCGCCTCCTTGATAAATTCGACGGTGCGTTCAATGGCGTCAGGTGCATCCGCATCCTGACCGAAGATAAAGGAAGCAACGATGGCAATACCGCTGTCATGCAGCTTTTTGATTGATTCTCTGTAGTAATCCTGGGTGTTCAAATACTTCAGATTGATGTTTTTATTCATCGAATTGAGGGTGCCCGAGTTAATTGACTCAAGACCGATCATAAAAAACCTGCCGCCGGCGCGATAGACCGATTTCAGCAGGGATTCATGATGAGCGATGTCGATGGTTGCCTGCGCCGCCCACTCCTTTTTCAGCGGGGCCAGACCGTCGCACAACTGCTGTGCCCGGCGACGTGAAGATTCAGAGTAACCGAACAGGTTATCATCGACAAAAAAGAGGTGCTTGTTCCTGATCTGCGCGACCTCCTCCAGCACCAGATCCAGATCCCGGTACCGGTACCGGCGACCGCAAAAGGCCGGGACCGCGCAGAAATCGCACCGATGGGGACAACCACGCGTCGTCTGCACCGTATCGACAAAATATTTTCCCCGCAGGTAGTGACGCGACAATGGCGGCATCCGGCTGATATCCGGATAATCATCCGCCCGGTAAATTTGCTGCAACCGTCCGGCAGCAGCATCCACCAGCACCTTGGGCCAGATCTCTTCCGCCTCACCGACAACCACCGCATCGGCATACTGCAGGGCTTCTTCAACCCTGTACGAGACATGAACGCCGCCCATGACCACCGGCACCTGGCGTTTGCGAAACTCCGCAGCATAACGATAGGCTCGCGATGCTACGTGGGATACGCAGGTTATCCCGACCAGATACGCCGGCCTGTCACAGTCAACCGGCGTATAGGCCTCGTCAACGATTTCCACCTCGTACTCTGCAGGCGTCAGGTTAGCCAGCACCAGCAAACCCAGGGGCGGCAAGGCCAGAGGGTTCGCTTTCTTCATGGCGGATATTTCGTAGACAGGGTTGATCAGGAGAATTTTTTTCATGGCAGATCCGTCAGTTTCTCTAAAAACGGCCCGGACACCCGGCTAGGTTGTACGAAAAAGCCCGATGGCCAGATGCAAAAAACCGATCAAGACTGCAAACAAAAAGGCCAGAAAAACACAACGCGCCAGCAGTTTCAGGGCAAACTCCCCGGCCGTTGGTGGCTTCTTCTGATCCAGAATCAGGGACCAGACCAAAGCCAGAACCACAGCCGTCAACAATCCATACTGGTAAACCTGAAATATATCCATGAGCACACCACCTATGCGTATCCCTAAAAAACGTCAGCAGACCTTTGCAAAAACATCGGACGGTTGACAGAAGTGATTTACAATCTTCGAAGGCCATCCCGCAAAAAATCAAATCCTACCCTCTCCTGCTCCAACCGGATCCGTTCCCCCCAATGGTTGCCGCGCAACTGATTATAGAGGGCGGTTTCTACCTCGTTTAATCTGTTGAGATTTGCCGTTTCAGGCTTTGTCTCCTGTCCCCAGAGTCGCCGGTGGGTCAGAAGGGTCTGCCGATCCATGAAGAAGGATCGAGCGTAGGGAAAAAGACTGCGCAGCTGATTGAGAATGGCAAAACCGTGGGTATCGATATCCCCCCAATAATGGATGTCTTTCTTCTTCAGCCAGGAGGCAGAGGAGAGATTGTCAAAACCATATCCGGCACCAAAAATCACCAGCGCCTCGGAAACCTCCGGAAAAGCAAGAAAGTTGACCTCGTTTTCGGTGATAAACACTTTGGAGACCGGCAAATCAAGTGACGAGAAAGCAGTCTGGTTCAGGGTAATATCCTGCTCCTCCCGACCTGGCACGAGGCGGATGGTGGGATCGAGCACACGAAAACGCACTCGTGGCGGTTTATCCCGAAAACCGTAGCGACGATTGAAGCCGGCGACACCGCTGTAGGCTGGATCAATGGCGTCTGCGGGCAGAACCAGATCAAGCAATTCGGACAGAACGCCGCGATGACCTTCGATCAGCTTGGTGTGAACACCTGCAAGGTCGATCTGACGCAGATAAACTTCAGGGCGGGGATTCTCCACAAGCCACCTGACAACCGATAGTAAACGGGTCCAGACATCGGCCAGTTCCAGCGCCCGCAGCGGTCGCTTGACCAGCCAGGGGATCAGCTGCGGCAGAGATTTCCGGGTTTCTTCCGCGATGGCCGCAAGACGCTGCGCGTCCTTCTGTCTTCCAATCAGGCTCAGAGCGTCGTCCAGGGAGTCGACCCAGATTTCTGCCGGCACCGCATTGGCGCCGAGAATACGGTGGTTGACGTTGCGCCATACCAGCCGATAGCGCTTCGCCTCGCCGTCAAGACGCGCGATCCAATTGCGCACCTCGTCAAAACGCTCCGCCAGTTCTTTCGAGCCGGGCCCCTTGAGCGTCAATCGCCGCGGGAAAAGCTCCTCTGCACCCACCAGCTGCGCCGGCAGCAGGCCGCGTTCCCAGAGCCTTCGCACCTGCGCGCACACGTCAGCGGGGGTCGTCCAGCTCATAACTGCTGCCTCTGCTTCTCGGCCCGGTACTCTTCGATACTGAGATTGCGTAATACAGATGTCTTACCGTTTTCGTTATGCACAAAACCGACGCCGGAAACATAAGGCTCGATAATGTGAATTTTCTGCAACGGCGTGACGATAAGCAGCTGCAGGTTAAGTTGGGCAAAAAGCTTGAGCCCGTACTGTGCCGACTCGTCCGAACCACGTCCAAAGGCCTCGTCGATCACCACAAAACGGAAGGAACGCGAACGCACCGCCCCCCATTCAAGGCCGAACTGATAGGCAAGGCTTGCCGCCAGCACAGTGTATGCGAGTTTTTCCTTCTGCCCGCCCGACTTGCCCCCTGAATCGGCGTAGTGCTCATACTCGCTGTTGTCTTCACGCCACCGCTCGCTGGCGGCAAACACGAACCAGTTGCGCACGTCGGTGACCTTGGCGGTCCAGCGCCGATCCTGATCGGTCTGCCCTTCGCGCCCACGGAAGCGCTCGATGATGCGCCGCACCTGCAGAAATTTGTTCTCGGAATACTGGGCGTCGTTGGAGCCGGTCAGCGCTCCCTCCGTGCAGGCGCGCAGTTCGGCCTGAAAATCGCGAATCTCCACATCGGGAGCGGCCTGGGTCTCCAGCACGATATAGCGGCCGGGGTTGTAGTCGATCTGGATGAGCGATTCATTGATGCGGGCGATGCGCTCCTTAATGGTTTCACGCTCGCGGGAGAGCTGCGATTGGAAATTGGCCACCTCGCGGATGGTATTTTCGTTGAGCAGCTCCTTGAAGCGCGCCTCGAAACGGGGCAGATCGTCGGCCTGAAGCTGATCGAGCATGGCGCGATAGTCGCCGGCGGCTTCCACCGCCACATCAACCTCCTGGGTTTCCAGGGGATAATCAGTCTGATACTGGCGCATGGCGTCGATAATCTTTTCCCGCAGGCGCCCCAGCTTCTTGTCTTCAGCATCAATGCGCGTTTGCAGCCAGTCACGCATATCGCGTTCACGATTGTCGCAGGATTCCACCGTAAGCACCTGATCGCCCAGCGCCTCATCGCGCAATACGGCAAGATAATCGAACTGTGCAGTCTGTTCAGAAGTCGCATCCTGATGCACGGCTTCGGCCTGGCGACGCAGTTCCTGGGTATCGCTGTGTTTCTGTTCGGTTCTGGAACGCTTGTCGTAGCGATCTTTGAGGTGCTGATCCGTTTCGACCAGGGCCTTTTCCATCTCCTGCAGTTGGTCGGCGAGGGTTTTCAGCACGTCGGATGCCGCTTCCAGATCGCGCTTTTCATCTTCCAGGCGAGAAATTGCAAGCGCCAGCGGACGCCAGTCCAGTTCGCTGAATTCGGGATATTCATCAAGCTTGGACAACAGGCCGACCCGCTCCTTGAGAGCGGACTGCTCCTTCTGCAATGAAGAGATTCGCCCGCCCATGTCCGCCAGAGCCTCTTCCAGACGGCGGGATTTTTCCTCCAGGGCGGCAATCTTGGCGGCGTTACTCCAGCCCAGCACATAACGACTGCGGTCATCGAGGCGATGACGGTCGTCTTTTTCATGACGCTCTCCCGGCGCCTTGATCTGACCGGCACGGGTAATCGCTTTCGTCTCCCGCCGGAACTGCTCCTGACTGATACAGCAGGCCAGATCAAAGCGATGGGCGACCTCGCGCTCGAGCCAGTCGTAAAAGACTGAATCGGGCTTGACCAGAATTTTGCGGGCGAGAGAGTTGGGATGCAGGTGCGGCAGCTCCGCGGGCGCCCTTTCGCGTACCCGGAAGTAGACCAGACGGCCACGCAGATGGGTCGCGTCAACCCATTCGGCCACGCGCGAATAATGCTGATCAGGCACCAGCAGAGACAGGCCGAAATTGCGCAGCAGACGCTCGGCCGCCCCCTCCCAGTCACGCTCGTCTTCGCGCACCTGCAACAGTTCGCCGGCAAAGGGCATTTCACCCTCGGCCAGACCCAGAGCCAGGCACAGAGCGCGACGCACGGCAACCTGCTTTTCATCGATATTGCTGCGGCGTGCCTTCAGTCCGCGGATCTCTTCCTGAAGCAGTTCATATTCGCTGCGCCGCTGGGCGAAAGAGACACCTGCCTCATTAAGGTCGTTCTGAATCCGTGCCTCGTTTTCCAGAGTCTGCTCACGCAGGTCGGCGCATTGCCGGCGACGGGCGTGAAAATCCTCTTCGCTGTCGACCGGGGTCAGCTCCAGTCCCCGCATCAATTCGTTATAGCGTCCGGCTTTCTGTCGGCAACGCTGCAACTCACCCTGTTTGCGGCGGATCTCCTCGGCAAGGGCCTCAATGCGATCGCCACCCTGCTCGGCAATGGTGCGGCGCAGTTCACGTTCTCGCACCTGCTGCTCGCGGCGCTGTTCTTCCAGGCGGGCAATGCGGGTCTGGTGGCGCTGAAGCTCTTCATCCAGGGATTCGAGGCGTTTGTCCAGCAGCGACACCTTGAGACCGGCGAACCAGGGGCGCAGCCCATCGCGGCAGGCACGCAGCTTATCCCGGGACTGCACCATCTCACCATGCCGCTCGCAGTCGGTCACCAGGGGCTCGAGCATCTCCACCTGGCGTTTGGCCTTAAGAACCGCCTCGTGGGCCCGGTTGAGGTCGTCGAAATGGCCGATCAACGCGCTGATGCGCGGCGCCACATCGAAGGGCTCAAGCATATGATTGCGGACGAAATCCGTGAGATTGCCCACCGATTTAAGGGAAACAGTCTGCAGGAACAGATCCAATGCCTGCTCGTTGTCGATGCCGAAACGCCGCCGGAACCAGGCTCCGTAAGGGGGGAAGCTGTCAAACAACTCCACTTTGTCGCCCCGCAGACGTTTGCGCAGCTGCGCGATATCGGTCCCGAAGCGGGAAAAATCGGCAGAGATGGAAAGATCGCGCTCACAGGCGACATAAAAACGGGCCGGCTGCCCCTGAACATCCTTCATCCAGAACACCTGGGCCAGGGTCACAGTTTTGTTGTAACCGGCGTTGTGGAAGACACCCAGAATGACCGAATAACTGTTGTTCTGACGCAAAGGTACCGGCTTAACGCTGCCGAGGGTATCCTGCCGTTCCGACTTGTAGTAGCCCAACACATAGGAGCGCAGGGAGCGTTCACGGGCATCGGCCCCGGCGGCCTTGTTGTAGGAGATGCGCTGGCTCGGCACCAGCAGAGTGGTGACAGCATCCACCAGGGTCGATTTACCCGAACCGATATCACCTGTCAGTAAGGCATTTTTGCCGTCGAGGTTCAGTGTCCATACCTTGGAATCGAAAGTGCCCCAGTTCAGGACCTCCAGCCGCTGCAGCCGGAATCCGGCCAGTTTGTCGTCACCGATGAATTCAAGCTCCAGGGTTTCACTCATCGCTGCCCTCGTTCCCCTCTGCCCGTTCCTGTGCCCCGGTCAGTTCCTCTTGGTATTCAGCCAGCCGCTGGTCGAATTCAGCGAGCCACTGGGCATCGACAAACGCCTTGATGATGCGGCGCACCTCAAACATCTTCTCCTGCCCGCGCAGGCGGCGCACAAAACCGAGCTCGGCGATCTTGTTGAGATGGGTGTCCACCTGATCGATCAGCCGGGTTTCGTTACTGCCTGCAGGAAGAAAAACCCGGATCAGATCGACCACTTCATCGCGGGACAGGATCAGGCGGGTTTCGCCACCCCCGGCGTCGGATTCCGCCAGCTTCTTGCGCAACAGCGCCAGCAGCAGGCTGACGGAAAAAGAAAGGCGGCGGCGCGCAACAAGACGCGGCAGTTTACTCTCCTGCTCTTCATCTTCATCGGGTCGCGAGCGCAGAAAGGCGTAGCCTTCGGCCTCATCAAGCATGAGTTCGAGCCCCAGGACTGCCACATAATCACGCACCCGGGTCTGCAGATTGAGCAGTGCATTCCACAGAGACGGATTCTCATCCTGATATATCACGCCCTTGAGCAGCGGTATGACAACCTGAGAGAGGTCGTCGTCGGCTTCTCCCGCAGGGATCGGTTCGGAATAATTTGGGTTCATCCGTTCTTCCTCAAAAAGACGATACGCGGCAGACGGGCACGACGGACAGTCCCCTCGTCGGTGCGCCATTCGATCAGATCCTGCTGTTCTTCGTCAACCACCGTTTCGGGCCAGTCCCCGGCCAGATGCAGATAGGTCAGCAGCTCCGCCAGTCCATGGCGCAGGGGATGACGGACAATCACCTCGCTGAGGGTGATCTGGGAGTGCTCCTGCAGAGACTGGCGCAGGTTGCGCAGCAGCTTGGCACGATCCACCACAGTCTGAGCATAAAGGGCTGCTGTATCAATGTCCGATTCGCCACTTTCCAGCGCTATATCAGCAATGACTGGTTTGACCGGCGGGGTGTAAAGGGGGCGCTCGAAAGGCAATTCGATACGCGGAGAGCTCTCGGCCAGATCCATGAAATCGCGCGGCGGCGGAGTCTCTCTCACCGCCAGGGCACGCGCCTCGATATTGTGCAAAATATCCATGATTCTGCGATTTTCCAGCCAGGCCTGGTCGTCGAGAAAACGCCGCAGCTGCTGCGACAGGCGTGCGACGGTACGCTGGGTGTGTTCGCCGGCTTCCAGCCAGTCGTAATGCACCCGCCGCAGGCGTGCATCAGGACGCATTTCGGCAATGGGTTCAAGTTCGAGGACCTGTTCGAGCAGATGGCTCAACTCCTCCTGGCGGCGCTGGGACATGAGAAAATCCCAGAAGGCGCGAAAGCTTTTGCCCTGATCGGAATCGGCGATAGCGTCGCGTTCTCCCATGATCTCTTCGAGCAGCGAACCCTTGGCGCCCTCCCACAGGGCGATGCGCTCGCGCACCCGCCGGTCAAGAGTGCGGAAATTGTGCTCCACCTCGCGAAAGTCGGTAAGCAGTTCGCGCGCGAGCTGTAGAAACTGCTGAAAGCGATCCTTCAAAGCCGTTGCGTCCAGCAGCGGGATATCGCCATCGAGGATGCGGGCAATTTCGGCGTCGATTTCGTCCCGGCGTTTGTGCAACTCCGCAATGCGCGTTTCGGGATCGGTCTGGCTGCCTTCGCTCATCTGCCGCAGCAGCTCAAACAGAGTCAAAAGCCGTGACTCGGTGCCCACGAAAGCGCGCTCGGTCAGGCTCTCCAGCCAGGTGATGGCTTTTTCCGTCGCCGGAGTCAGGTCGAAATGAGGCTCATCCGAACCGGCGGGATAGAATTTGCGCAGCCAGCCCTTCTCATTATCTGCCCAGTCGTTGAGGTAGGCCACGGCCGAACGCGGAAACGCCTCTTCTCCATAGCGGTCGCGCAGGACATAAAGTTCGTCCTCCAGTGCCTCTGCCAAATCGGCCTGCGCTATAGTGCGTACGTTGGGAGCGATTAAAACCCGATGCAGAAAACTCGCCACCAGAGGAGCATGGTCGGACCGCAACAGTCGCCAGGCGGGATGTTTTTTGCGCAGCAGATCAACAGTGGTGTAGTCGAGGGACATGTGGTGATCAATCTCAGCTTTAAATCACAAAA
>CALFFB010000170.1 GCA_937958075.1 uncultured Geobacteraceae bacterium
CAAAATGGCCAGGAGACATCAACCATGACCCAATATCTCGATTTTGAAAAACCCCTTGCGGATATGCAGACGAAAATCAGCGAGCTGCGGGACTATTCCACCGACAATGTCGATTTTACCAGTGAAATTCAAAAGTTTGAAAAAAAGGCGGAGCGCCTCAAAAAGGAGATCTACGCCAACCTGAGCCGCTGGCAGCGAACCCAGCTGGCCCGTCACGCCGACCGTCCCTACACCCTCGATTATATCGAGAAGATCTTCACGGACTGGGTCGAGATCCATGGTGACCGCAATTTCCGTGACGATCCGGCCCTGGTCTGCGGCTTCGCCCGCATCGACGGCGAACCCTGCTGCGTCATCGGTCATCAGAAGGGGCGCAACACCAAAGAAAAGGTCCATCGCAATTTCGGTATGCCCAACCCGGAAGGTTACCGCAAGGCCCTGCGGGTGATGCAGCTGGCGGAGCAGTTCCGGCTGCCCATCTTCACCTTTGTCGACACGCCGGGGGCGTTCCCCGGTATCGGTGCCGAAGAGCGCGGTCAGGCGGAAGCTATCGCCCGCAATCTGCGGGAGATGGCGACCCTGACGGTGCCCGTCATCGTGACGGTGACCGGCGAAGGCGGCTCCGGTGGCGCCCTGGCCATTGCTGTCGGCAACCGGGTGCTGATGATGCAGTACTCTGTTTATGCCGTCATCTCGCCAGAGGGCTGCGCCGCCATTCTCTGGAGTGACGGCGCCAAGGCGTCCCAGGCGGCAGAGGCTCTCAAACTCACAGCTCAGGATGTCGACAGCCTGAAAACCGTTATTGACGATGTGGTACCGGAACCCCTGGGCGGCGCCCATCAGGATCCCGACGCTGCCGCGGCGACTCTGAAAACCTACCTCCTCAAGCATTTACACGAACTGCAGGACTATTCACCGGAGGGACTGGTCGAGCAGCGTTACCAGCGCTTCCGGGCCATGACCGAAGTGGAAGAGGGCTGATTGATCCATGGGCAAGGGTGCTTTTTTTCACTACGGTCTGCTGCTGGTCGCCGGACTGGTGCTGCTGACCCTCGCCGCCTGCGGCGGCAAGCCGACGGTACGCGTTGTCGACACACCGCAAACCCGGGAGTTGCCCGGCTGGCAGCGCCCCTATGAGGTGGACGGCGTGCGCTATTATCCCCTGCTCGACGGCCAGGGGTTCCGTGAGCGGGGGACCGCCAGCTGGTACGGCAGAGACTTCCACGGGCGCAGGACCAGTAACGGTGAGGTCTACGACATGTACGCTGTCAGCGCCGCCCACAAAACCCTGCCCATGGGCAGCCGGGTGGTTGTCACCCATCTGCATACCGGGCGCCAGGTCACGGTGCGTATCAATGACCGCGGACCCTTTGTCGGTGACCGGATTATCGATCTCTCCTACGGGGCCGCCCGGGAGCTGGGGATGGTCGAAACCGGTCTGGCCGAGGTTGAGATTGCCGTCGTCAGCTCCCCCGCGCTCAGGTCTTCGGTGAGCGCTGTCGGAAAGCCGTCCTCTGCTGTGAGTTACGCCATCCAGATCGCCGCCTTTTCCGTGGCCGACAACGCCGCGCGGCTCGCGGATCAGATGCGCAGCCGTTACGGACAGTCCCAGGTCGCCGCCGCCACCGTCGATGGTCGCGAGGTGCATCGCGTTCGTGTCGGCCGGTTCACCAGCGTTGAAAGTGCGGAGCGCGCCGTCGAGCGGTTGCGGGCGGAAGGGTATGGAGGCAGTTTTATTGTCGCCTTCAACTGAGCTGCCCGAGCGTCCACAGGTTCTTCAGGTCATCGATACTCTGGCCCGGGACTTTCTGCAGGGGAAGATCAAAGCCCTGAAAACGGCGATGATCTGCCTGCTGGCGGAAGGGCACCTGCTGATCGAGGATATCCCCGGTCTGGGGAAAACCAGTCTGGCCCTGGCCCTGTCAGGCGCCCTCGGGCTTGACTTCGGCCGCGTGCAGTGTACCGCCGATCTGCTGCCCAGCGACATTACCGGTCTTTCCATCTTTAACCGCGAGGATAACCGGTTTCATTTCGTCAAGGGGCCGATCTTCAATCATCTGGTTCTGGTTGACGAGATCAACCGCACCCTGCCCAAAACCCAGAGCGCTCTTCTCGAAGCCATGGAAGAGCGGCGGGTGACCCTGGAGGGCGTCACTTCATTGCTGCCGGAACCCTTCATGGTCATTGCCACCCAGAATCCTCTGGATCAGGTCGGCACTTTTGCCCTGCCGGAATCACAGCTGGACCGGTTTCTCATGACCACGGATATCGGCTATCCGCCCGCGGCCCTGGAGCAGGATATCATCCGCTACGGCAGCATCCGTGAGGATCTGTCGCAGATGCAGCCACTGCTTGACTGTGAACAGGTTCTTCAGGCACGGCGTTGTGTTCGCGAGCAGATCGGCATACATCAGCGGGTCGCCGCCTATATCCAGGAGATCCTGCAGGCCAGCCGCGAGCATCCGTCCTTTGTCGCCGGCCTTTCCACCCGCGCCGGTATCGGTCTGGCTGCGGCAGCGCGGGCGCAGGCGTATCTGGAAGGACGCCCCTTTGTTGTTCCGGAAGACGTCCAGAGCGTTGCTCTTGCTGTTGTGTCACACCGCCTGCAGCTGCGTCCGGAGGCGGGCCATCAGGATAAAAACGAGGTGCTGCAATCACTTCTCGCGCAGATCGCCGTTCCTATCGCTTAAGGCTGACCCGTGCCGGGGGCTTCTTTATCGTTCTGACCCTGCTGTTCGGATTCGCCGCGGTGAATACCGGCAACAACCTGCTGTATCTGCTGGTGTCGGTATGTCTCGGATTCATGGCAGTGACCGGTGTCTGCGGACATCGGAACCTCACGGGGTTGCGCTTTCGGGTTCTGCCGGCGGCTGAGATGTTCGCCCGGTCACCGGGTGCTGTCCGGATTCAGGTAAAAAATCAGCATCCTTATCTGGCGCGCTTTCTGCTGACACTGACCCTGGCCGAAAGCAGATGCCGGTTGCCGGCTATTGCCGCCGGCGCCACGGAGGTGGTGGCCATGGCGGTGATCTTCCCCCGTCGGGGATGGCAGCAGCTGCCGCCGCTGTCGGTTGAGTCCGGGTTTCCGGTGAACTTCTTCCTCCGCTCCTGCCGGTTCAAACTGGATCGGCAGGTTCTTGTCTATCCCGCGCCCCTGCCTGCGACCTGGCCGCCGGCAGACGCCGGCCACCAGCAAACGGATGCGGTCCACAGGTCGGTGCGCGGCGGTGACGGGGACCTGCGCAATGTTGATGCCTATCAGCCGGGCGATCCGTTAAAAGCCATCCACTGGAAACTTTCCGCTCGCCATCAGGAACTGAAAACCCGACGTTTCCTGCAGCAAACAAGTCCGTCTGTCATCCTTGACCCGGAGCGCTTTTCCGGCGAGCTGGAAGAGCGGCTCGGATATTGTGCGTTCTTGATCAATCAGTTTTCCGCCGCCGGCCACCCCGTCGGGTTGCGGCTGAGAAACCGGCAGATTCTTCCGGGGACTGGACGCCGGCACCGGTTGCGGTTGCTGGGGGAGCTGGCTCTGTATGACTAGCCTGCAACGCATGCTGTCCGGGCTGGTGTATCTGGTGGCCCTGCTTGCCGTGTTGTCGGTGTTTCCCTATCTGGGGCTCTGGCTGCAGCTGTTTCTTGCGGCCGCCTTTGTCCTCGGTATCCTGCAGGATACCCGGCGCACAAGGCGGGTACCGGGGGCGATGATCACCCTTGTGTCCCTGGGACTCTGCCTGCTTCTGGTCCGGCAGCTGTCGCTGGCCAACGTCGTAGAACCTCTGGTGCATATTCTCTGCGTGCTGTTGGCGGCCCGGCTCCTTGGCACCAAAACCCCGCGCAACATCCTGCAGTTGTTTGCCCTGGCCACCATCATTCTGGCGGCATCCTCCCTGTTGTCCCTGGATATGCTCTATCTGGTGTATCTGGTCATGATGATTCTGCTGCTCAGCAGCGGGCTGATCCTGCTGCCCTTTCAGGTTGATGCCGCGGATGCGACCTTGAGTCCTGCCCAGCTCACCGGGCTGAGGCGGTTCTTGCTGCTGATTCCCGGTGGATCCCTGGTGCTGATGGTCGGACTGTTTCTGATTCTGCCACGGACGCCGGTCCCCTTGTGGAATGTCACAGGACAACAGGGGATGGCGACCATCGGCATGACCGATCAGGTGCGGCCGGGGAGCTTTTCCGACCTGGCGGCCAGCGGTGAGGTCGCTTTCCGGGCCGAGATGGCCAGGATCGATCCGTCCCGCCTCTATTGGCGTGGTGTTGTCATGGCGGAGCTGCAAGGTTCCGTCTGGCGCCGTGGCCAGACGCGTGCGGGTGCCGATGTTGTGGCGGATTCCGGTGACGAACTGATCCCCTATACCCTGTACGCGCAGGCGAAAACCGATGCCTACCTGGTGACCCTGGAGCGCACGACGTCACTGACCGGGGTCGCCCATCGCGCTTTTGCCGACGGGGTCTTTATGCAAAGGTCGCGCAGCCGCAAGCCCCTCAGTTATCAAGGGCGGGGGCAGCTTGCTCCGCGCATCAGCCATGAGGGGGACATATCCGCCTATCTGGATCTGACGGCGGCGGCACTGCATGACCCACGTCTGCATGAGGTCGCAGCCGCCATCGCCGCGGACGCTGCCACCCGATCCGCGCGAATCGCTGCCGTCGAAACCTTGTTCCGCCAGCAGCAGCTCAGCTATTCCGACCGTGATCTGCCACTGACGGATACCCCCTTTGCCACCTTCCTTTTCGATGAGAAGCGCGGCTACTGCGAGCATTTTGCCTCCACCTTCGCGGTGTTGCTGCGGTTGCTCGACGTGCCTGTGCGTCTGGTTGGAGGTTACTACGGCGGCGACTACAACCCCTTCGGCAATTTCTATCTCATCGGCGAAGATCAGGCCCATGTCTGGGTTGAAGCCCTGGATGATCTGGGCTACTGGCGGCGCATTGATCCCAGTCGTCTGGCGGTCAACGCCGAGCAGACACTGCTGTCGCGCGCCGGACGGCAGCCGGCGTTGCAGCATCTGGCCGATGCCCTTTTTCATTACTGGACCCGGCACGTGCTGAATTTTGATCTGCGTCAGCAGTTTGCGCTTATGCGCGGGACAACAGGGCTGGCGCAGAGCCTGGCTGACGGGTTCCGGCACTACTGGTATGTTCCGACCACGGCCCTGTTGTTTCTGACGGCGGCGGTGGTGCTTGCCCGCCGGCAAAGCATCCGGCAGCGCCTGGTGACGGCCTATCTGCGGCGCGTTGCCCGCTGCGCCGGTTGTCGCGAGCTGCCGCCGGCGTTGGGACTGTATCGTCTGGCGCAGCTGAGCGGCGAGCCCCTTTGCCGGCAGTTCGCCGCAATCTACGGCGCCAGCCTTTATTCCGACAAGGACTTGACTCCTGACCAGATCAGGCAGCTGCGCCGGATTATCCGCCAACTCAAAGGCAAATCACTGAGCCTGGCGCATGAGGGTTGCATTCCCCCGATCCCTCGGAGATAATACCGGCTGCAGGGGGTAGCGACCATGGAGCTGCCTGATAAACCGTGATTACCTGACTGAACACGACAGATGAAAGGATACAGGGATGCCATACGTTGAAGTGAATATTACCCAGGGCGCGACCAAAGAGCAAAAAGCGGAACTGGTTGAAGGGATTACCGATCTGCTGGTCAAGGTTCTCCAGAAAAACCCGGCCTCGACCCATGTCCTGATCAAGGAGATCGATACCGCCAGCTGGGGGATTGCCGGACGCTCGGTCAAGCGCCTGCGGGAAGAGGGGTTGACGGCGAACATCTCCAAACAATAGCCATGTTGCCATGGGGAATCCGGGAGAATTTCTGCAAGCCTGCGCTGACGGCAGGATCTGGGTGTTCTGTTCGACCTGCCGGCAGGCCAAGAACCTGAATCGGGTTGAGCACCTGGATTGTATCGCCAATCCGTCCTACTGGGGGCCTGAACCCTGGTGGCATGACACCCGTGTTTTTCATTGTCACGACTGCGGGACCCGGCAACAGTCGCAGCTGGAGTACCAGCCGTAAGGTGCATCCTGCGGCGGTTGCCGGATTCCTTTCTTTTTCTCTTTACATTCAAAAAACCATATATATAATGTATAAAATAAATATTCAGAATGTTCGACAACAAGCTGCCGGGTTGATGACCACAGCGTTCAGGAAAGGGGTTAGCCATGCACAGTTATGATTACGACATCGTCACCATTGGCGTCGGGCCGGCGGGAATGGTGGTCTCCGCCATGGGAGCGGAGATGGGCCTGAAGGTGTGCGCTATCGAAAAAAGGAAACTCGGCGGCGAGTGCATGAATGTCGGCTGTATTCCCAGCAAGGCGCTCTTGCGTATCGCCAAGACCCGGCACGCGGTGACCAAGTTTCCCGCCATGCAGCTTGAGGAGATGCGTGAGCCGGTGGTGAAAAATCCCTTCCCGCAGATCCAGGAAACCCTTGATTTCATCAATGTCAAAAAATACGCGAAAAAATTCGCCAAGGTGGACAAGATCGTCGGCAAGGGGGCGGCACGCTTTGTCGACGCCCATACGGTCGAGGTGGACGGCCGGCGCATCAGCGGCCGGAGAATTTTTATCTGTACCGGTACCCGGCCGGCGGTTCCGCCCATTCCCGGCATCGACACCATCGATGATCTGCTGACCAATGAGAATCTTTTCCATCTGGAGGAGATGCCTAAAAGCATGCTGATTGTCGGCGGCGGGGCCATCGGCGCGGAAATGGCCCAGGCCTTTTCACGGCTGGGCTGCCGGACCAGTATCGTCCACATGGACAAGCATCTGCTCCCCTTTGCCGACAAACTGGCGGGCGAGGTTCTCGAAGAGAGTTTCATCAAGGAGGGGATCGGGGTCTATAACGGGCGTGCCATCAGCTCGGTGGAAAAAGATGAGAAGGGCCAGGTGGTTCTGACCACCAAAGAGGGGGATCGGCTCACGGCGGAGAGGCTGCTGGTCGCCGCCGGCCGCCAGCCGGTGGTTGACGGCATGGACCTGGAGAAAGCCGGCGTCAAGTACAGCCCCAAGGGGATTCCGGTGGACGGCAACCTGCGCACCAATGTGCCCCATATCTATGCTGTCGGCGACTGCAACGGCAACTATCTCTTCTCCCACGCCGCCATGCATCAGGGGATGGTTGCCCTGCTCAATGTCATGCGCCCCTGGCCCTTCAAAAAGGACTTCCGCAAGTACGTGGTGCCCTGGACCGTGTTCACCGAGCCCCAGGTCTCCGCTGTCGGCCTGCGTGAAGCCGATCTCATTGCCGCCGGCACCAGATATCAGGTCATTGAAGCCAGTTATGCCGATTACGGCGCGGCCATCGCCGAACAGGTCACCACCGGTTCGGTCCGGGTGCTGGCCAGCAGAACGGGCAAGATTTACGGCGCCTCGGTGATCGGCGAAGGGTCGGCGGAGATGATCAACGAATGGGCCCTGGCCATTCAGAAAAACATCCGCCTGGTGGACATCATGCTGCTGCAGCACTCTTTCCCGAGCATGTCCTTCCTCAACAAGTCCATTGGAGAAAACTGGATGATGGGGCTGATGAAGAACGAGCGCCTGAAAAAAATGATGGCGAAGATGATGCGGTAGGAAAAAAGATCGGAGTCAGGAGCCTGAATGTTCAGTGCAGAGGCCGCTTTACGTCATCCATGACCGCTAGACTGTCGCCATCCAGGCGACAGACACCTCTGTTCTGGACATTCAGGCTCCTGCCCGGCGGAAAAATGCGTAGAACCTTGCCTTCTGCAGGGCAGGACATTCCCCGTTGCAGTGAATGTCTATCTGCCCGATCCCAGATACTCCCCTAAAAAATCCGCCTTGAAGGCAGCATAGTCCCCGCCCTCGATGGCGGTGCGGGCCATGGCCACCATGTTCAGGTAGAAGCGCACATTGTGGATGGCCGCCAGGGTTGCCGAGAGGATCTCATTGGCGCCGAACAGGTGGTGCAGGTAGGCGCGGCTGAAGTTTTGACAGCAATAACAGTCGCATGAGGGGTCGACGGGGAAAAAGTCGCGGCGGAAGTTGCGGTTGGTCAGGCGGATCTTGCCGCGCCGGGTGAACAGGGTCGCACTGCGGGCGTAACGGGTGGGGATGACGCAGTCGAACATGTCCATGCCCCGCTCGATGGATTCCAGAATGTCCTCCGGTAATCCCACCCCCATGAGATAGCGCGGTTTGTGCTTCGGCATATGCGGTTCCGTGTCTTCCACCACCTGTTTGAGCAGCTCCAGTCCCTCCCCGACACTGACCCCGCCGACAGCGTAACCGGGGAAATCCATGGCCGCCAGCTGCTGGGCGCATTCCCGCCGCAAGTCTGCATAGACACTCCCCTGGACGATGCCGAACAGGGCCTGGTCCCGGCGCTGGTGGTGTTGCAGGCAGCTTTCGGCCCAGCGCAGGGTTTTCTTGATGGATCTGGCGGAATAGTCGTGGGTGGCCGGGTAGGGGATGCACTCATCAAAGGCCATGATGATATCCGAACCCAGATCGTTCTGGATCTGCATCGCTTCTTTGGGGCCCAGAAAAATCTCCTCGCCGGTGTGTTCGTGGCGGAAATGCACCCCCTCTTCACCGATGCGTTTATTCGGCAGGGAGAAGACCTGGAACCCGCCGCTGTCGGTGAGAATGGGGCGTTTCCAGTTCATGAACCGGTGCAGCCCGCCCGCTTTTTTCACCAGCCCTTCACCCGGCTTCAGGTGCAGATGATAGGTGTTGGAGAGGATGATCTGGGCCTCTGTCTCCTCGACCTGGGCCGGAGTCATGGCTTTGAGGGCGCCGTGGGTGCCCACCGGCATGAAAATCGGAGTTTCAATGGTACCGTGGGGTGTCACCAGGCGGCCGCGACGGGCACGGGTGGTGAGGTCTTCCGCAATCAGCGTAAAGTGAAACATTTCAGCTTTTCTCCATTATGGGGTATGCTTCAGGGTCGAAGGTCGCCCGTCGGCAGCGATCCTCGAAACGCAGCGGGATCATTTCAATCACAGGGACCTATAGCAAATTCCTTGTTGCCACGCAACGCTAACGGAGAACAGGCATGGCATACAGCGGGTCGTTTCCACCGTGGCTTGAGCAGATCGATTTCGCCAGGGTCCTTTTTTCTCTGGAGTTTATGGAAGATTGCCGGTTGCCGCCACTGGCCTTGTTGCAGCTGCGGCGCGAACTGCTGTTGACCTTGAAGGGGATGGCTCGTGCCGGTGAGGATGTCACCGAGCTGAAAGCGCTGCTGCTGCCGGAACTTTCTCCCGATCCGGTGGTGCGGCGACTGGTACAGAAACCGGCGCCCGCCCTGGTGATTTCGCCAGACCATTCACCGCGGACAAGCTTTGCCCAGAGGGAGGCCCTGGTCCTCGATGTCCTGTTTCTGGGGCAGGGCATTGCCGCCCTCGCGGATTTCGCGCGTCTGCTGGCCGCCGTCGGCAACAGGGGTCTGTTTAAAGGGCAGGGGCGGTTTCGCCTCAGGGCGCTGGCCAGTATCAATGTGAATGGTGAAAAGACGCCCCTCGACGGGGATGGCCCCCTGACCCCCGTGGTGACGCCCGTAAGCTGGTGGCTGGAGCAGCAACCCCCCTTGTCTGCGCCCCTGCGCCTGGAGATCGTCAGCCCCATGCGCCTTGTCTCCCGGGGAAAACCCCTGTTCAAGGCGGGCTTTGGGGAGGTGTTCCCCTTTATTCATCGACGCGTCAGCCAGATGCTCCTCAGCCACGGTCTGGTGGAAATGCCCCTTCATCACCGCAGCCTGTTTGATCAGCAGCAGCTCGACGCTGCTGCCGCCAGGGTCGAGGTCCGGCAGAACGGCCTGCGCTGGCAGGACTGGCGCACCCTGGACCAGGAGTATCGTCAGCGTTCCATCGGCGGACTGACGGGGCATCTGTGTCTGACCGGTGCCGCTCTGGACGAGCTTCTGTGGCTGTTGCAGCTGGGGAGTCTGCTGCACATCGGCAAAAGTGCCGGTTTTGGATGCGGTTGCTATCGCCTGCGGCCGGGGTAGAAACAGGAAGGCAGGGAAACGTCCTTCAGCTTTCAGCGGAAAATATAGCAAAAGACCGCTGTTTTCAGCTACACTTGGGGGGTGGCAGACGGTCAACGAACGGAGGTGCTTCTATGTTGTGGTTTATCCTGCTGTTAATCGTGCTTGGCGGCGGATTTTACGGATATTACAAGCTTCGGGAGATTGAGGGGCAGATTCGTGCCGAGCAGGCGCGGGAAAAAGAACAGGCGCAACGGGCACAAAAACGAGAAACCGGTGAGGGGTCTGCCACCCCCAAAGACCAGAAAGGGGCCGCGACCAGGCAGGAGATAGGCGGCAAGGACGCCGGGGCGGTTTCCCCGGAACCATCTTCAGAAGCTGCCGGCGAATCGGCTGTTTTACGGGCGGTTCAGAGTCAGCCCGGTATTGTCCAGTCCGACCTGTACGCGCAGTTTCCGGCCGCCGGCAAAAAACAACTGCAACAGCAGATCAAGCAGATGGCCGATGCCGGCCATATCAAGCGCGTGTCCCACCGCAGCTCCTACCGTTTGTATCCGGCATGAATCCGCAAAAAAGCGGGTGGTGATCCAAAAGACCACCACCCGCCGGCAAAACAGCTACCGAAAACAGGTCAGCTTCAGCAACATCATTTCAGGTTGTAAAAAACCTCCCGGCCCCGAAAGACCGCCGTATCTTCCAGTTCGTCTTCGATGCGCAGCAGCTGGTTGTATTTACAGACCCGGTCGGTCCGGCACAGGGAGCCGGTCTTGATCTGCCCGGCATTGGTGGCCACGGCCAGGTCGGCGATGGTGGTGTCCTCGGTTTCACCACTGCGGTGGGAGACCACGGCGGTGTAACCGGCGCGTTTGGCCATTTCAATGGCGTCCAGGGTTTCCGTCAGGGTGCCGATCTGGTTGACCTTGATGAGGATGGAGTTGGCAATCCCCTTGTCGATCCCTTCCTTGAGAATTCTGGTGTTGGTGACGAACAGATCGTCCCCGACAATCTGGATTTTTGATCCCAGCTTGTCCGTCAGCAGCTTCCAGCCGTCCCAGTCGTTCTCCGCCATGCCGTCCTCAATGGAAATGATGGGATACCGTGCCACCAGGTCTTCGTAGAAAGCGACCAGCTCCGCCGCTGTTTTTTTCGGTTGGGGCTCGTTGGCCAGGACATAGGTGCCATTCTGATACAATTCGGAGGCCGCCACATCAAGAGCCAGGAGCACATCCTCACCAGCGGTATAGCCGGCGGCGGTAATCGCCTCAACAATGACCTGCAGCGCTTCCTCGTTGCTTTTCAGGTCCGGGGCGAAACCGCCTTCATCGCCGACGGCGGTATTGTAGCCCTTGTTTTTCAGAACTTTTTTCAGGGCATGGAAGATCTCCGCGCCCATGCGCAGGGCTTCCTTGAAGGAGACGGCGCCGGCGGGCATGATCATGAACTCCTGGATGTCGACATTGTTGTCGGCATGCTCGCCGCCGTTGATGATGTTCATCATCGGCAGGGGCAGCTCCTTGGCGTTGGCGCCGCCGATATACTGATACAGGGGCAGGCCGGCGTCTTCCGCCGCCGCCTTGGCGCAGGCCATGGAAACACCCAGCAGGGCGTTGGCGCCCAGCTTGCTTTTGAAATCCGTGCCGTCGAGTTCCAGCAGACGGCGATCGATACCGATCTGGTCACCGGCGTCCCAGCCGTGCAGCTCCGGGGCGATCACATCGTTGACATGCTCGACCGCTTTGAGGACTCCCTTGCCGAGGTAGCGGGACGGATCACCGTCGCGCAGTTCCAGGGCTTCACGCTCCCCGGTGGAGGCGCCGCTGGGTACCGCGGCCCTGGCGATGACGCCGGACTCAAGGGCAACCTCCACCTCAACCGTCGGATTGCCCCGGGAATCGAGAATTTCTCGTGCGTAGACATCAATGATTTCGCTCATGTTTTACCCCTTGTCATAACTGTGATAATGAAGTGTCGGACCAAAGCGCAACAGTCTGGGCTGGTTATACCATAATGCGGCCCGGTGATGGGGTGGTTTTTGCCGTGGATTGTCATATCGTCAGGGGCAATGTGCCCCACGTCTGCAGTGACTTGTTCCCTTATGCCAAGCTGTGTTAAACAGACCTCTGTTCAAACTCCGTCCGGTGTCGTTCCGGGCACCAACTCAGATGCCTGAAAAGGAGACATGAGAATGTCGCAAATAGCAGATTTTAAAGTCAAAGATTTGAGCCTGGCCGATTGGGGGCGCAAGGAGATCGAGCTGGCACAAGTCGAAATGCCGGGGCTGATGGCCCTGCGCACGGAATATCAGGGTCAGACCCCTTTGAAGGGGGCGCGCATTACCGGTTCGCTGCACATGACCATCCAGACCGCTGTTCTCATTGAAACCCTCATCGATCTGGGAGCTGAAGTGCGCTGGTGTTCGTGCAACATCTTTTCAACCCAGGACCACGCCGCTGCCGCCGTTGCCGTCGGGCGCACAGGGACGGCGGCGGAACCCAAAGGGGTGCCGGTTTTTGCCTGGAAGGGGGAAACCCTCAAGGAATACTGGTGGTGTACCGAACAAGCCCTGACCTGGCCCGATGGTCAATGCGCCAACATGATTCTCGATGACGGCGGCGACGCGACCCTGTACGTGCTCAAGGGGAGTGAGTGGGAGCGTTCCGGCTGTCCGGATGTTGGTGACAGTGATCCCGAAGACTGGCGGGAGATGGTAGCGGCCCTGAAGGAGTCCATCGCTGCCTCCGGCGACAAGTGGAGCCGCACCGCCGCCGCTGTCAAGGGGGTCACCGAAGAAACCACCACCGGCGTGCATCGCCTGTATCAGATGGAGAAGGAGGGGACCCTGCAGTTTCCGGCCATGAACGTCAACGACTCGGTGACCAAGTCAAAATTCGACAACGTTTACGGCTGTCGCCACTCCCTGGTCGACGGCATTATGCGTGCCACCGATGTCATGCTCTCGGGCAAGGTGGCCGTGGTCTGCGGCTATGGTGATGTCGGCAAAGGGTGCTGTCAGTCCCTGCGCGGCCAGGGCGCCCGGGTTATTGTCACCGAGATCGACCCCATCTGCGCCCTGCAGGCCCTGATGGAAGGGTACGAGGTCCGCCGGGTCGAGGATGTGCTGGATTTTGCCGATCTCTATATCACCACCACCGGCAACCGGGATGTCATCACCCTGGAGCACATGCGGCAGATGAAGAACAATGCCATTGTCGGCAACATCGGTCATTTCGACAACGAGATCGAAATGCACGCCCTGGAGAATGAATCGGGAGTCACCCGCGAGCAGATCAAGCCCCAGGTAGACCGCTGGGTTTTCGAGGATGGCCACGGCGTCATCGTCCTGGCGGAAGGGCGCCTGCTGAACCTGGGCTGTGCCACCGGCCACCCGAGCTTTGTCATGTCCTGCTCCTTCACCAATCAGGTGATGGCCCAGATCGAGCTGTTCAACAACAATGGCGCCTACGCCAACAAGGTCTATGTTTTGCCGAAGCTCCTTGATGAAAAGGTGGCAAGACTGCACCTGGACAAACTCGGCGCCAAGCTCACGGTCCTCTCCGACGATCAGTCCCGCTATCTGGGCATTCCCGTCGCCGGGCCGTACAAGGCGGACACCTACCGTTATTGATGGAAAAAATGCCGGGCGCCGAGCCAGTCTCCGCGCCTGGTGGCGAGGCTATTCCCTGACGCCGAGAAACAGCCAGACCCCCAGCAGCAGAAAGATGATATTGCCGGCCCAGGCGGCGGCTGCGGGGGGTAGGGCTCCGGCGTAACCGAAGGAGACAACCATCGACTGGATGAGGAAATAGGCGGCGCCAACAGCCAGACTCAGGCCGATGCCCAGGGCGATGTTGCTCTGCCGGCCGCGTTGCAGGGCGAAGGGGATGCCAAGCAGACCCATGACCAGGCTGGTTGCCGGTGCGGCCAGCCTCGCCTGGAGATCGACCCGTTGCCGGGTGGTGTCGTATCCCTCCTGTTCCAGCCGGCTGGTCAGGCGCGCCAGCTTGGCGATATTCAGCTCATCGCTGGCCTCATCCACTTCCTGAAAATCACTCCAGCGTCGCCCCAGATCAAGGTGCTGCTGTTCGAGCTGCCGGGTCGATATCAGCCGGCCACTTTCCGGTTCGAAGAGCCGTTCCGTCAGGCGGGGGGCAAACCAGTCCTCGCCCCGGTCGTTGGCATGGGGAATATCCAGTCGTTTGTCGATGCGGGCGGACGGATCGAAGCGGTAGATCGTCACCCCGTCAAGACGTTGTTCGCCGGCCCGGACACTGCGGATATTGATGATCCGGTCATCCGTGCGATACCAGATCCGGTCGCGGGTCAGCCGCGTCTGCTGGTCGCGCCCCTTGAGTTTGTACTCAGTCAGGGTATTGAGTTCGCGGGTATTCCAGGGAACCAGATATTCACTAAGGGCCAACTGCAGGGCGCAGAGCAGGGTAATGAGCACGAGCAGCGGGCGGACAACCCGCCACAGGCTGATGCCGCAGGCACGAAGAGCCGTCATTTCATTGGTGCGCCCGAGCCCCCCCAGGGTCAGCACCATGCTGGTGAGAATAGCCAGGGGCAGAATCTGGACGAGGATAAAGGGGATGCTGTGGCCGACAAAGCTGGCGTAGTCGGACAGGGTCGCGCCGTATGCGATGAAGTCGTCCACCTTCTCGAAAAAATCGACCAGCAGATAGATGCCGACAAAAGCGGCGCAGGACAAACCCAGCAGCCGGATGAAATAGATCAGGACATAGCGACTGACAAGACTCAACATTATTGTTTCCGGGTCAGGTTGCGCCACCTGGCGACGAGGAACTGCCAGAGGTCGAGGTGGGCCCGCACCGGCCGTTCGCAGGCACTGCGATAGAGAAAGAAGCTGCCGGCCGTCAGGAACACCAGATTCGGCAGCCACAGGATCACCGCCGCCGGCAGAATGTTTTCTTCCGCCAGGGTGCCGGCAAAGCTGAGCAGCACATAGTAGACGAGGAAGATCATCAGGGCCAGGGCAAACCCGGCACCTTTGCCCGACCGTTGCGACTGCAGGCCCAGGGGGACACCGACCAGGATCAGCACCAGGGGGGCGCAGGCGATGACGATCCGCTCATGCCATTCCACCAGCAGACGGTTTTTCGCGTTGCCCGCCGGCAGACTCTGAATCTCCCGACGCAGCTGCTGCCAGGAGAGTTCACTGCGGGAGCGCCGCCGCTCGGAGCTGTTCAGCTGCTCGCCCAGATTCAGGTTGATGTCATAGGTGCCAAAGCGGACCGTCTGGTAGTTGTCCTCGGCACCGTCCGTCCCCTGGCGATGAATGTCCCCCTGCTCCAGACGCAGGGTCAGCCGCTGTGACTGGGGATCGCCGACAAGACGGCCACTGCGGGCGGTGATGGTCGTCGGGGCGGATGCATGGCGTTCGTCGGAGATGAACACATTTTCCATGATCCCCCGGCGCTCATCGACCCCCTGGGCGTAGAGCACAAGATCCGGAAAATCGGTATTGAACACCCCCGGCTTGAGGCTGACGCTGAGGCTGGTGGTGGCCACCTCGTAGAGCTTGCCGCGAAAGGCCGCCTTGCTCATGGGTTCGATGGCCAGGGTGATGGCCGCCGTCGCCAGGGTGAAAAGCAGGGCCAGCACCACAACCGGCTGCATCAGCGACCAGAGGCTCACCCCGGACGCCTTCAGCGCGATATACTCACTGTCTGCCGAGATACGCCCGAAAGCAATGAGAATGCCCAGCAGAAACGACATGGGCAGGGTGACGCTTAAAAAGGTCGGCAGCAGAAAACCGAACAGCGCCAGCATGTCACCCGCCGGCACGCCTTGATTGATGATCATCTCCATCAACCGCGGAATCCTGCTCAGCAGCAGCACAAAAGAGAAAATCACCAGGCTGAGCAGGGTCGGCACGCTGATTTCACTGACGAGATAACGGTGAATACGAAGACTTGACATAAAAAATAATGTTAGTACAGTGTCCTGTCGCTGTAAACAAG
>CALFFB010000171.1 GCA_937958075.1 uncultured Geobacteraceae bacterium
CAGCCGATACAGGCATCTTCGTCGAGATAGAGCGTTCTGGCCATGAGGTTCTCCTCTATGAAAGGGATTGTCGTCTGAACAGTAAATAGCCTACAGTATTTATTCTGTTTTTTTAAGCAGCTTTTGACTCTGCATGAAACCGGATGCGTTGTATTTGAAAAACGCAGAAAATCCTATGACAAAACAGGTTGGCTTACGAACCGAAATCCTGGTGACTTTGATTTTTCTGCTGATTGCGGCCTTGCTGCTCGGCGGTCTGCTGATGTTGCGGCTGACGGAGAAGCGCCTTCTTGACGAGCGGCTGCGGTATCTGGATGAGCTGACTTCGGTTCTGGTTTCGTCCGTTGCCGGCGAAGGCGTCACGCCTCTGCCACGGTTGCTGGAGCCGTTGACGGGGAGCGGGCGGTGTGATGGCTGGTGGCTGTATGACCGGCAGCAGAAGCTGCTGGCGTCGCATGCCGGCGCCGGGGTGGAGCCATCGGGCCCGGCGCGGTTGCGGCAGGCCCGGTTGACCGGTGAGGTACAGAAGCGGATTGTCTTTCCTCCTTTGCTGACGTTCCAGCAGGATCGGAAGGCGACCGCCCGGTTCGTGCTCCCCCTGAGGGAAAACGGCCGGCCGGGAGGATTGCTGGAGCTGAACTTCGATCTGAACGACATCAGACCGCAACTTGTTGCCTCCCTGCAGGCCCTGCTGATATACGTCGCACTGTACGGCCTGGTTCTGGTTGGTGCGGGGTACTATCTGCTGCAGCGCAACGTGATCAGACCGGCCAGGGTTCTTCTCAAGGCGACGGAAGCCGTCGGCCGGGGCAATCTGCGGACCCGTCTGCCCGTTGCCGGCCCACTGGAGATCGCGCAGCTTGCTGCTGCCTATAATCAGATGGTCGACGCCCTGCAGCACAGCCGGGGCGAAACCCGGGAGCACATTGACAGGCTCAAGGACAGCAACCGGCAGCTGCAACAGACCCGGGACCAGCTCATCCGCAGTGAGAAGATGGCGTCCGTCGGTCACCTGGCGGCGGGCCTGGCCCATGAGCTGGGGAATCCCCTGGCCGCCCTGATCGGTTATCTGGAACTGCTGAAGAAAAAGGTGGAGGCCGCCTCAAACGCCGATCTGCTTGAGCGGGCGCTGGCTGAGACCAACCGCATAGATTTTCTCGTCAGGGAACTTCTTGATTTTGCCAGGCCCCAGTCGTTGGCGACCCTTGAGGCGGTTGATCTGGCGACGGAGCTGCGCTGCTGCCGCGACCTGTTGCGCCGTCAGGGCAACCTTGAGCAGACGGCTGTTATTGATGAGCTGCCGGAGGCATTGCCCGCGGTAGCGGTCAATCGCCAGAAAATCCAGCAGGTGCTGATCAATCTGCTGGTCAACGCGGTGCATGCCTGCGCCGGGTCGGGAAACATCACCCTGTCCGGCGGCGCCGACGGGGACAAGGTATGGATTGCCGTTGCCGACGACGGTTGCGGCATGACCCAGGAGCAGCAGCGCCAGGTTTTCGATCCCTTCTATACAACCAAGGATCCGGGCCACGGCACCGGACTGGGCCTGAGTATCAGCCATCGGATTGTCGAAGAGGCAGGGGGCGGTATTGTCCTGTCGTCCCGTCCGGATGAGGGCAGTGTGTTTCGCCTGGAGTTTCCGGTTCAGGCCGTATCAGCTGCGGATGTCTGAGGGTGACAGCGGGCCGGCCATCGAATCTGTTGCATTGTTTTTTCATCGTGTTACACTCCTGCCGCGTATTTTCTCTTCCCTCCTCATTTGTGCCGGAGGAGCCTTATGAATGACTGCCAAAAGCTGTTGCGCAGCCTGCCGTCCGTTGATCGGGTGCTGCGTGAAGAGGCGCTGTCCGGGTTGTCTGACCGTTTGCCCCAGGCGGTTTTGTCCCATGCGGTGCAGACGGAAATAGGACAGCTGCGCCGACAGATTCTGGAGCATCAGCATCAGCCTTCCGGTGAGCGCCTCACGCCGGCGGTTCTCGCTGAACGCGCCGCCGCTGCCTGCCGGCTGATGCTGCGCCCGTCGTTGCGGCGGGTCATCAATGCCACGGGGACGGTGCTGCATACCAATCTGGGCCGGGCGCCGCTGGCTCCTGCGGCTCTGCGGGCGATAGGGGATACCGCCTCGGGGTACGCCAACCTGGAAATGGAGATGGACAGCGGCAGCCGTGGCGAGCGTTCCAGCCATGTCGAACAGCTGTTGACCCGGTTGACAGGGGCCGAGGCGGCTCTGGTCGTCAACAACAACGCCGGTGCGGTATTGCTGGCCCTTACCGCGTTGGGCCGGGGGCGCGAGGCGGTCGTGTCGCGCGGCGAGCTGGTGGAGATTGGTGGCGCCTTCCGCATCCCCGAGGTGATGGAGGCCGGGGGCGTGCGTCTGTGTGAGGTCGGCAGCACCAACCGTACGCATCTGTATGATTATGAACGGGCCATTAGCCCGGACACCGCGATTCTGCTCAAGGTGCATACCAGCAACTACCGGATTGTCGGTTTTTCGCAGGAAGTCTCTTCCGCCGAGCTGGTGAGTCTGGCGCGGCGCCATGGGCTCATTGCCATGGAGGATCTGGGCAGCGGCCTGCTCCTTGATCTGCACCCTTATGGCCTGGCTCCGGAGCCGGTGGTCAGCGCCGTTGTCGCTGACGGGGTCGATGTGGTGACCTTCAGCGGTGACAAGTTGCTGGGCGGACCCCAGGCCGGTTTGATTGTCGGTCGTGCCGAGGTGCTGGCGCGGCTCCGTAAGCACCCGCTGGCACGGGCCCTGCGTATCGACAAACTGACCCTGGCCGCTCTGGAAGCGACCCTGCGCCTTTATCTGCAGCCGGATCAGGCCCGTCAGCAGATTCCGGTTTTGCAGATGCTCACGGCAGACGAGCAGGTGCTGGGACAAAGGACAGAGCGGTTGCGTCAGCGGCTGCTGCAGGAACAACCGAACCTCGGCGCTGAGATGATCGACGATGTGTCACGGGTCGGTGGCGGCTCCATGCCCCTGACCGCGTTGCCCAATGTCGCCTTGTCCCTCACTTCCGCGCAACCGGGGGTCGATCAGTTGACCCGGCGACTGCGCGCCCTGACGCCGGCGGTTGTCGCCCGTGTTCAGCAGGATCGTCTGTTGATCAACCTGCGCGCGGTTTTCCCCGACCAGGATGAACTGCTGGCGCACCTGCTGCTCTCGGTTCTGGCCAGTGAGGATCAGGATTGAAGCCGGACGCCCATTACATCGTCGGTACGGCCGGGCATGTGGATCATGGCAAAACAACCCTGATCAGAGCGCTGACCGGTACGGAAACGGATCGCCTCAAGGAGGAACGGCAGCGGGGCATCTCCATTGAGCTGGGCTTTGCCAGGCTTGATCTTGGCGATGGCCAGGTTGCCGGGGTTGTTGATGTGCCCGGCCACGAAAAATTTGTTCCCCAGATGCTCAAAGGAATCAGCGGTATTGATCTGGTGCTGCTGGTCGTCGATGCTAATGAAGGGGTGATGCCGCAGACCCTTGAACATCTGCAGATCATGCAGCTGCTGCAGGTAAAAAAAGGCATTATTGTTGTGACCAAGGCCGATCTGGTCGAGCCGGAGTGGCTGGATATCGTTGAGGAAGAGATTCGTGAACAGGTGCAGGACACCTTTCTGCAGCATGCTCCCTGCTGCCGGGTTTCCGCCCACACTGGCGAAGGGCTGGAAGGGCTGCTGGCGACTGTACGGACACAACTGGAGCAGGTTGCGGCGCGCGATGCGACCGGCGCGGCACGCCTGCCCGTGGACCGCTGTTTCAGCGTCAGTGGTTTCGGTACGGTGGTGACCGGAACCCTCGCCAGCGGCTCGATCAAACCGGGAGAGAGCCTGGAGATATTGCCGGCAGGGGTGATGGCGCGGGTGCGCGAGGCGCAGGTACATGACCGGCCGGCCGAGCAGGTGTTTGCCGGACAGCGGGTGGCGCTGAATCTGGCCGGCGTGCGGCGCGAACAGATAACGCAAGGCTCGGTGGTCGGTACGCCGGGGCTGTTCAGGGCGAGCAGGCGCATCGATGTTCAGCTGCAGCTGCTGGCGACGCTGGCCCGTCCCTTGAAGTTCCGTGAGCCGGTTCATTTTCATATCGGTACCGGACGCACTGTCGCCCGCGTGGTGCTCCTCGACCAGGACGAGTTGGCCGCCGGCGCCGCGACCCTGGCGCAACTGGTCCTCGACCAGCCGCTGCTGGTGCACCGGGGGGATCGTTTTATTATCCGTTCGTACTCACCGATGATCACCATCGGCGGAGGGGTCGTTGTCGACGTCGCGCCGCCGAAACATAAACGCTTTCGACCGGAGGTGATCCGCAACCTGCGGGAGCTGGCTACCGGTGATCTCGGGTTCTGGCTGCAAAAACTGGATCATGTCCAGATTGCCCGACTCAAGGAGCTTGAACAGTATACAGGTACCGGTCGCGGGCAACTGGTGCAGGGTCTGGAACAACTGCGCGCGCAGGGGCGCGTGACCCAGCTGGGTGAACAGTGGCTGACGGTGGATCGCCGGCGCAGCTGGCAGCAGCTACTGCCACGGCTGGTGGAGCACTATCATCAGCAGCATCCCCTGCGTCACGGTATGCCGCGGGCGACCCTGCGGGAACAGCTGTGTGCCCGGCTGACGAGCAAAGGATTTGAGCAGCTGCTGCAGGATCTGGTTGAGGCAGGGCAGGTCCGGCAGCATAATGATCTGATTGCCCTGCCGGACTGGGCACCAAAGCCGTCTGCCGAGGAACAGGCCATTCTCGATCGGCTGCGGCAGCACTACATCGGTGCCGGCCTGCAGGTAAAAAACAACGCTGACGTGCTGCTCCAGCTGCAACTGTCCGATGTGGACGCTGATGCCTGTTTTGCCTGGCTGTATGAAGAGGGAGAGCTGATCCGCTTGAACCAGGAAAGCTCCCTCGCCGCAGGCGATTACCAGCGGGCGCAGGCGGCGCTGATTGAGCACTTTCAGCAGCGGGACAGCCTGACCCTGGCTGAATTCCGGGATCGACTCGGTTGCGGCCGCAAGTTGACCCAGGCCCTGCTGGAATTTTTTGATGCCTGCAAGTTGACGCGCCGGGTGGCCGATCATCGGGTGCCCTGGCAGCTGCCGCAAGACAACCCATCTCGATCCTGAAGGGAGAACTTATGAGTGTCCGACTGACCTCTTTGTCACGCAGCTCTGGTTGAGCGGCCAAAATCGGCCCTTTGCCGCTGTCTCAGGTGCTGAGTCAGCTCCCCGCAAGTGAAGATCCCGCCCTGTTGTCGCGGGACATCCCCTATGCCGACGCGGCCATCTATCGCCTCAGCGAAGATCTGGCGCTGGTGCAGTCCGTCGACTTTTTTACGCCGGTGGTCGACGATCCCTACCGTTTCGGCCAGATCGCCGCGGCCAATGCTCTGTCCGACCTCTATGCCATGGGCGCGACGCCCCTGACCGCTCTGAATCTGGTCAGTTTTCCCATTGACTGTCTGGATACCTCGATCCTGACGGAGATTCTGCGTGGCGGCGCCGAGCGGGTACTGGCGGCTGGAGCCGTGGTGGCCGGTGGGCATTCCGTTGAAGATCAGGAACCGAAATTCGGGCTGAGTGTCACCGGACGCGTCGATCCGGCCCGCATGATAACCACCTGCGGTGCCGGACCTGGTGATCAGCTGTTATTGACCAAGCCCCTCGGCACGGGATTGTTGACAACGGCCCTGAAGGGCGATGTCCTTGCCGAGGCTGAGATCGAGGCGGCGATCAGCGGCATGATCGCGCTGAACCGTGAAGCCTCCGAGCTGATGTGTGCCATCGGGGTCTCCGCCTGCACCGACATTACCGGCTTCGGGCTGATCGGCCATGCGGCCGAGCTCGCTTGTGCCAGCAAGGTCGGCTTGCGGCTGTTCATGTCCCGTCTGCCGGTGTATCCCCGGGCTCTGGAAATGGCGGAGATGGGGCTGGTGCCCGTGGGCAGTCACCGCAACCGCGCTTTCTACCAGGAGCGTATTGCTGTCGGCGCGGCCATCGATCCGGTGCTGATGGACCTGCTATGCGACCCGCAGACCTCCGGCGGATTACTCATCGCCCTGCCGGTGGATCGGGTTGATCCTCTGGTCGAGGGCCTGCGCCGCCGGGGTCTTGTGGCCTGGCATATCGGAGCGGTGACGGCGGATCAGCCGGGTCGCCTGATTCTGGAGGCGTAAGATGTTTTTCGGTTTCGGTATTTTTGAACTGGTGGTTCTCGGGGTGCTGTTCTGCGCCCTGTTCGGAGTGCGCAGGGTGCGGCAGACGGCGCAGAACCTGGTCAGGGCCCAGGGGATCTTGCAGCGCTGCAAGGAGGTGATGCGTCATCCCCTGCGTTTTCTGCTGAAATAAATCAGTAGGCGACCTTGGCGTAGCGGGACTGGGACGAGGCGGCGAGGGCATCGCCCAGGGTGTGAACTTCGTGAGCTTCAAGCAGGGGGATGAGTTTCAGCAGGACCTCTGCGGTGACGATGGAATCGCCCAGGGCGGTATGGCGACCGACAATGGTGACGTTCAACCGCTTGGCCAGATCCTCTAGGGAGTGGTTCTCCTGATTGGGGTGGACGATGGAGGAGAGGAGCAGGGTATCGAGAACCGGATTGGTGAAAACCAGTCCGGTTTTTTCTTCCTGAATCTGCAGAAAGCGCATGTCAAAGGCCGCATTGTGGGCCACCAGGACCGAGTTTTCGGCAAACTGGTAGAAGTGGGGCAGAACCTTGTCGATGGTGGGCTGACCCTTGAGCAGTTCCGGCTGGATACCGTGGATAGCGACCGATTCCGGCGGGACGATACGGCGCGGGTCGACGAGCTGGTCAATGACCTCATGATAGAGGATGTGGCCGTTGACGATGCGGATGGCGCCGATCTGAATGATTTCATCGCCTTGTGAAGGATTCAGGCCGGTGGTCTCGGTATCGAAGACAACGTAGGTCAGCTTGCTCAGGGGAATCTGGCTGAGTTCCTCCCACTGGCGATGGTCACGACTGAACAGATCAAATTCGTACGATATCGGGCGATGTTCGACCTGGGGGGTCAATGCCAGTCGGCATTCCTGATCCACGGGGGGCAGAACAATGAGAATGCCGCGGTTCTGCCCTTTGTCATCGGCGAGGGGGACGATTCTCCCCGAGGCGTTTTCGATGGTGTCCCTGAAACTGAGGAGGTTCCCTTTGGCGTCGGCAATCAGCGGCGTGCCCTGCCAGGTTTCGAGAACCTGCGCCGGGGCGCTGGCATCAGGCCAGGTGATGGCAAACTCGACTTCCTGGTGTTCGTTGATGGTCAGGGTCATGAGGATGTCGCGGATGCGGGCGTGGGTGTCCAGGTGGCCAACCAGATGAGACACCGCCTGTACCATGGAATAGCTGTCGATCTCAAGCCAGATCCCTCTGGGAGCGAGGTTGATGATCTGCACATCAAAACGGGCGGCGATATTGTTATTGATGACCTCAAGGAGATTGTCAGCCAGAACGCTCTCGGTTTTGCTCAGGGCATGCAGATGGATGGCATAGTTGACGCGCGCTTCGCGGATGGTTTTCTGGAGGGAGATGGAGGCGTTGTCAATGGTCTTGCGGTAGCGGTGCAGTTCCTGGGTGTCCAGGGTCGGTCGCGAAAGAATGGTGGATATGGCGTTGCGGATGTCTTCCAGGTCCTGTTGCTGTTCGTCGATCAGGGCTCTGATCAACCGGTCGCGACGACTGTCCGCTTCGATCTGCCGGGTCATGTCCTCAAGGGTCAGCACCACCCCCGACATGATTTTCTGCTGTTGATCCTGTTCGAGAAAGAAGGGCGCCATGTTCACGCGCAGGCATAAGCCGTTGCGCAGGGTCATCATGGAATTGCTCACCAGCTTGGAGTGGCCGGTGGTATGGCAGCGATTGAGCATTTCCATGCCGTGGACGATCTGATCGCGGTCGAGAATGCTGAAAATGGAGCGACCAAGCCCCAGTAACCCCTGGGATGGTCGACCTGTTTCCGCGTTGCTGTGGCTGCTCTTGATCAGATCCTGCGCCTGCTGGTTGTAGAGCAGGACCTGGCCGTCACTGTTGCAGACAATAACTCCGTGTGGCAGCTCCGACATCAGTGCCGCCAAACGGGTGCGCTCCTCGTTGATGGAGGCCTGGGCCGCGGCGATTTTGCCGGCGACATCCTGCTGCAGGGCGGCATAGGCATCGGCCGACTGGTTGATGATGGTGCACAGGTATTCGACCTCGCGCGAGGCGGTTTTCAGTTCGATACGGTGTTCCGGGTTGACGGAGGTAATAATGCGTGCGCTCTCGCCCATCTTCAGGATGGGGATGATGTAGTCGTTGAACAACAGATTGATCAGGGCGCCGATGATAAAGAGAATGGTGATAGTGCCGAGCAGGGGAAAGGGGATCAGCTTGTTCAGCATATCGAGCAGGGCCTGCTGCTGATTCTCGTTAAGACTGGACCAGGCCCCGATCACGCTGGCTACCATGATGCTGACAATAGCAAAATAGATAGCGCTCAAGAAAATCCAGTACTTGAAGCTCGGTTTCATGCGATCAAAACCTTGTTGAGATGGTTGTGCAGCGACGGACCCGTGTCTGTGGAGGGGGGTGTCCGCAGCGCAAAAACAACCTGACGACAGTTATGCTGAACTCATGCCGAAGATGGCAAACTTTTTAGCATGTGAAATATAAGACAAATTCAACGATATGGCAAACATTGTTGTAGAGGAAAAAACAAAAGAAAGAGGGTCGATGGCTCCGGGCAGCACAAAGCCGCGTCCTGTCAGGCAGAACGCGGCTTTGTGTCAGAAAAACATTGTTATCTTTTGTGCTTATCCGGTCAGGCGATGCAGGGCTTCGAGGTATTTGTCGGCGGTCTTGCGGACGATCTCGGCCGGGAGCTTCGGCGGGGGGGCCTGCTTGTTCCAGTCAAGGGTTTCCAGGTAGTCCCGTAAAAACTGCTTGTCGAAGCTGGGCTGCGCACTGCCGGGGGCGTACAGGTCTTTGGGCCAGAAGCGCGATGAGTCCGGGGTCAGGGCTTCATCGATCCAGATCAGGCTGCCGTCGCGCAGGCCGAACTCAAATTTGGTGTCGGCAATAATGATGCCCTTGTCGTCGGCGATGGCCCGGGCCCGCTCGTATATGGCGATGCTGATGTCGCGCACCTGCTCGGCGGTTTTCCGGCCGCAGAGCCGGGCTGCCTGCTCAAAGGAAATATTTTCGTCGTGCTCCCCCTGGTCCGCCTTGGTTGACGGCGTGAACAGGGTCTCGGGCAGTTTGTCGCTCTGTTTGAGTCCTGCCGGCAGGGGGATGCTGCAGACGGATCCGGATTGCTGGTATTCTTTCCAGCCGCTGCCGGAGAGGTAGCCGCGGACGATGCATTCGACGGGCAGGGGCTGGGCCTTGACCGTCAACATGCTGCGCCCTTCCAGTTGATCGCGGTACTGATGGGTGATGGCGGGGAAGTCATCGATATCGGTCGAGATCAGGTGATGGGGAATCACGTCCTTCATCTGCTCAAACCAGTATTTGGAGATTTGTGTCAGAACATAACCTTTTTGCGGGATGCCTTCATCCATGACCACATCAAAAGCGGAGATGCGATCGGTCGTGACGATGAGGAGCTGATCTCCCAGATCGTAGATGTCCCGAACCTTGCCACGATTGAGCAGTTTTAAATCAGGGCAGTCTGTGCTGGTGATGACCGGTGTCATGGCGTTGTATCCTTCAGTCGTTAAAAGCGGTTATCAGTTCCGGAGCAATAATTTCAATCTGCGCCTTATCGAAGAGTTCGTCGAGCTTGTCGGCAACGACCTTTTCCTTTTTTTCTTCCAGCAGACGCTCACGCAGGCGGCTCAGCTGGCTGTCGTCAAGACTGGAAAAGTCAGCCGGTGTGGCCTTGTCCAGGGCGGCCACCAGAAATTTTCCGTCAATGGTATAGACCTCAGGAGCTACGGGGGCTTCCGCGGTCAGCTCAAAAGCGGCATCAGAAAGGGCCTGGGATGAGCCGATCCGGGGGATGAAATAGCCGAACGTCCGGCTGAAGTCGCCTGTTTCTTCAACCTTGAGGTCCAGTTCGCGGGCTGCTTCAGCCAGGTTGCTCTTCTCCCGGGCCAGGGCCAGCAGCTGTGCTGCCAGATCTTCGGCCAGGGCCTGGGCGCGCTCAGCGCGATAGCTGCTTTCAACAGCGTTTTTGACCTCTGCCAGTTCGGGCAGGCGACTGGGCTGCTGCTCCTTGAGGGCGATGAGCAGAACCCCCTGGGTCGTCTGGATGGGGCGTGCCAGTTCACCCTTGTCGAGAGAAAAGGCGGCCGCTTCGATTTCCGGTGCCCGGCCGAAGCCGTTGATCGGTTCCCCGCGGGCAAAGAGCCCCGTTTCCTTGATGCCCAGATCGTTGGCCTCGGCCGCGGCCGCCAGATCACCGGAGCGACGGTTGATGTTGTAGGCGTCCATGGCCTTTTCGTAGGCGAGCTGTCTGGATTTCTCAACGGTCAATCCGGCCTTGACCGTGTCGATCACATCGACCAGGGGCTTGAATCCCTGGGGGGTATAGTCGTCAACCCTGATGATGTGAAAGCCGAAGGGGGTGCGAACCGGTTCGCTGAGCTGGCCGGGGCGCAGGGCAAAGGCCGCCGTTTCGAATTCCGGTGCCATTTCGCCGCGACCGAAGTGGCCGAGATCGCCGCCATCCCTGGCGTTGCTCTGGTCGTCGGAATGCAGTTTTGCCAGTTGTGCGAAATCGGCGCCGTCACGCAGTTGTTTCAGGATGTCGGTGGCCAGGGCGCGGCGTTGCTCGACGGTTTTCTCGTCGGCGTCTTCGGCGACCCTGAGCAGGATGTGAGAGGCCTGCATCTGCTCATCGATCTCAAAGAGTTCGAGGTTGCGGCGATAAAAGCGTTCCAGCTCCTCATCGGAGAAGGTGGTGACCTGCCCTTCGTAACGTTGCGGATCGAATTGCAGATAGCGCAGGGAGATGCGCTCGGGAATCCGGAACTGTTCGATATTGTCGGTAAAATGCTGCTGCAGGGCGTCGTCGCTGATGTCAACCTTGGACTCGACCAGAGCCGGAGTCAGCCACACGAAATCGAGGTTGATCTGATCGTTCTCGCGATGAAAGGCACTGATCACCTCGTCCTGGTCGATGGTGACCCCCTGCTGCAGGGTGGTGCGTACTTTTTGCGCCAGCAGTTCCCGGCGCTGGGCGTTTTCGAACTGTTCCGGAGACATGCGCTGGTAATTGAGGACCTCGACATAGCGATCGCGATTGAACTGACCGTTGACCTGGAAGGCATCGTAGGCGGCAATGCTGTTGACCAGCTCCTGCTTGCTGACGGTCAGATCGAGGTCGGAGGCGAGTTGCACCAGCAGCTGTTCTTCGAGGAGCTGCTGCATGGCCTGGCGGGGCAGATTCAGCTGGCGCTCCAGGGCGGCGTTGAAAGATCCCTGATAGATGTTCTGGTACAGGCTGTAGAGGGCACTGTAAACATTCTGGTAGGCGCTGTAGCTGATGGGCTGGCCGTTGACGCGGACGGCGACATTCTGGCTGCGATCCGAGGTCTGGTCGGTGGGCGCGGTCAGCATGGTATAGCCGATGACAAAACTCAGAATGATAATAACAAAGGCTATTTTGATAAGAACGGATTTCTGTTTTGATCGGACAATGTCGAGCATTGTTGTTGTGACTCCTTTGGCAGGTGACCCGGGGGAAATAAACGGCAACTCTAGACCAGAAAAATACTCGATTGCAACGAAAATTTTAGCGTCATATTTCTTGCCTATTGGCGACCCATTTGCTAGAGTAGCGCGGTTTACCAGTCATTTTTTTCAAAATTCCTGTCGCTGCTTCCGGCATCTGCTAAGGTGGGCTTCATGTTCAATATCTTTGATTCATTTCTCGGTTTTTTTTCCAACGACCTCGCGATCGACCTGGGTACGGCCAATACGCTGGTTTACATGAAGGGGAAGGGGGTCGTTGTCAGCGAGCCCTCGGTGGTTGCCGTACAAACGGGTGCGGCCGGTCAGCGGCGGGTTCTGGCGGTCGGCAAGGACGCCAAGGAGATGCTCGGTCGGACGCCGGGCAGTATTGTTGCCATTCGTCCCATGAAGGACGGGGTGATCGCCGATTTCGATTATGCCGAAGAAATGCTCCGTTATTTTATTCAAAAGGTGCATAACCGGAAAAATCTGGTGCGGCCGCGTATCGTTATCTGCGTGCCTTCCGGCATCACCCAGGTCGAGAAACGGGCTGTTCGGGAATCGGCCGAATCGGCCGGGGCGCGTGAAGTCTATCTCATCGAGGAGCCGATGGCGGCCGCTATCGGCGCGGGACTGCCGATTACTGAAGCCTCGGGCAATCTCATTGTCGACATCGGTGGGGGAACAACGGAGGTGGCGGTTATCTCCCTGGCCGGGATTGTTTACGCCCAGAGTGTCCGGGTTGGTGGTGACAAGCTCGATGAGGCCATTGTCCAGTATGTCAAACGCAAATACAATCTGCTGATCGGCGAGCGCACGGCGGAGATGGTCAAGATCGGGATCGGCAACGTCTATTCAAAGGGTAACGACACTGAAACCATGGAAGTCAAGGGGCGTGATCTGGTCAGCGGGATTCCCAAGACCCTGGAGATCAACTCTGACGAGATCCGTGAGGCCATGTCCGAACCGGTCAGTACCATTGTTGAAGCGGTGCGTATTTCCCTGGAGCGCACCCCCCCGGAACTGGCTGCTGATATTGTTGACAAGGGGATTGTCCTGGCCGGCGGCGGAGCTTATCTGAAAAATCTCGATCTGCTCCTGAGTGAGGAAACCGGGCTGCCGGTGGTCATTGCCGAAGATGCTTTGTCCTGCGTTGTCCTCGGTTCCGGAGCTGTCCTCGACCAGCTGGACCTGCTGCGTCAGGTGTCGGTATCCTCCTGAGGGGGCTTCACACTCGTTGCGCCCTGCATAAAAATTTCAACTGCCTGAAATGTCAGGTCGATGTTCATGGGTGATCTGTTAAGGCGATTTCGTTTCTTCCTGCTGGCGATTGTTCTGTTGCTGGCAACTGTCGTGCTCTATTCCTACAATCTCCGTCAGAAGTCCGTCACGACCTTTTTCGAAAGGGCGCTGCTTTCCGTTGCCGCCCCTTTTCAGGTGGCCATTGACAGTGGTGTCGACGGTGTTCAATCCCTGTGGTTCAATTATCTGTGGCTGGTCGACGCGCGCCAGGAAAATCAGCGTCTGCAGGCGGAAAACCGCGAGCTGCGCGGTCGGCTGTCGCAGATGGAGGAGTTCGCCCTTCAGAACGAGCGGTTGCGCAAATTACTGGCCTTTGTCGATGACCTCGATCTGGCCGCCCTCCCGGCCCAGGTTGTCGGAGAGGATGTCAGCCACTGGTCGCGGACTCTCGTCATCGACAAGGGAACCCGTTCCGGGCTGCGTGAGGGGCTGCCCGTTGTCGCTTCGGAGGGTGTCGTCGGCAGGGTGGTCAAGGTGTCACCCTACAGTTCCCGGGTGCTGCTGATTACTGATTCCTCCTCCGCGGTAGCGACCCTGGTGCAGCGCACCCGTGCCCGCGGTATCGCCAGGGGTTTTGGCGACAGCCTCACTATTGAATATGCGTTACGCGGTGAGGATATCACCACCGGTGACGTGCTGGTGACTTCGGGAACCGGGGGTGTTTTTCCCAAGGGCTTGCCCCTGGGCCGGGTGACCTCCGTCACCAGGGAACCCTACGCCATGTTTCAACGGGTCTCGGCGCGGCCGATGGTGGATTTTCCGCAGCTGGAAGAGGTGCTGGTGGTTCTGGAGGCTGACCGGTGAGGCGTTTTCTCTGGATTTATCTCCTCGCTTTTGTATTTCTGCTGCTGCAATCGAGTTTATTCCCACGCCTGTTGCCTGTCGTCTGGCGGCCGGATCTGGTGCTGGTCCTCTTTGTTCTGCTGGGAGCGCGGGAGCGCTCGGCGCAAACCCTGGTTGTTGCTCTGATCGTGGGTGCTGCCCAGGACAGCCTGAGTGGGACCACCGTCGGGTTGCATATCAGCATTTACCTCATTGTTCTGATTCTGATCAGGCTTTTGGCCGAGAAACTCAATGTTGAAAATCCCTCCCTGCTGATCCTGATTATCCTCGGCGGGACGGTGCTGCAGAGTGTCGTGACCGGTTTTATGCTGGCTTTTCTCGCTGACGGTTCCGGGGTCCTGTGGCTGCTGCTGGCGGCGTTGCCGCAACAGCTGCTGAGCAATCTGCTGGCGGCCTTTGTCCTGCTGTTACTGCCATGGCCTGTTCCTCGTGAAGTGCCGTCATTTCGCAGCGGGGCCCAGGTATGAATCTTGCTGTCAAATGGACCTCGCTACCGGTCGTGCGCCGGCGTTTTGTGCGCTACACCCTGTTTGCCGCCGCCGTGTTCCTGCTGCTGACCCTGCGCCTCTGGTACCTGCAGGTTATCAGCTACGAGGAACTGTACGAGCGTTCGGTCAAAAACCGTACCCGGTTGCTGGTTCTCGATGCGCCGCGGGGCGCCATCTATGATCGCAACGGCGATTTGCTCGTTGATAATCGCCCGTCGTTTCAGATCTCCGTGCTGCGGCAGGATGTTGCGGAACGGGAGGAACTGTTCGCGCGCTTGTCGCGGCTTCTTGATATTGATCCTGATGTCCTTGAAGCGCGCTGGCGCGAAGGGCTGCGTCTGCCGGCCTATCGACCGGTTCCCCTGGCCCACGATGTCAGCCGCGAAACGATGGAGAGGGTGCAGGAGCACAGCATCGAGCTGCCCGGGATATTTATCGAAACCAGGCCGGTGCGGGATTATGTCGCCGGCGGTGCCATGGCCCATGTGATTGGCTACCTTGGCGAGATTACGGAAGAAGAGCTGAAAGGCGATCGGTTTTCCGGTTACCGGGGAGGGGATCTGGTGGGCAAGGTGGCTCTGGAGCGCAGCTATGATGAGCAGCTCAGGGGCATCAAGGGGCAGCAACTGGTTGAGGTCGATGTTCAGGGGCGACTGTTGCGCAAGCTGCAGATGGAGGCTCCCCGGCCCGGCCGTAAAATTCGCCTGACCCTGGATCGGGAGCTTCAGCAGGCGGCTCTTGAGGCTTTCGGGGAGCATGCCGGTGCCGCTGTCGCCCTGGATGTGAAAACCGGTGAACTGCTGGCCATGGTCAGTTTGCCGACCTATGATCCGGGTCAGTTCGCCCGGGGTATTACCTCCGAAGAATGGCGCGCTCTGCTCAATGATGCTCGTAATCCCCTGCAGAACAAGGCGGTCAGCGGTCAGTATCCACCGGCATCGACCTTCAAGATGGTGGTCGCTCTGGCGGCCCTGCGCGAAGGGGTGGCCACGGCCGGCCGAAACATTCACTGTGCCGGTGATATGGAGCTTGGTGACTCGCGCTATCGCTGCTGGCAGCGGCGCGGCCACGGCGACACGGATCTGCACAAGGCCCTGCGGGAAAGTTGTGACGTCTGGTTCTATCAGGTCGGGCTGGAGTTGGGGATCGACAAGCTCTCGGCGGCGGCCAGGGAGTTCGGTTTCGGCAGCGAAACCGGTTTTGAGCTGCCCGGGGAACGGCCCGGTATCATGCCGACGCGACAATGGAAAAGGACAACACTGAATCAACCCTGGTACGCCGGGGAGACGGTCATTGCCGCAATCGGCCAGGGATACATTCTGTCAACACCGATTCAGCTGGCGGTGATGACGGCGGCCCTCGCCAATGGCGGGCAGGTGCTGCGTCCCCGGATTATCGCCGGCATCGAAGGGGACGGCGGGGAGATGGCCGCTGTCGTGCATCCGGACGTCAGACGCGAACTGGCGTACGCTCCGGAACACTGGCAGGCGATTCGCTCCGGCATGGAGGCCGTTGTCGGAGAAGTGCGCGGTACCGGCCGATCCGCCGGGGTTGAGGGCAGCGTTATCGCCGGCAAGACCGGAACCGCGCAGGTGATCAGGCGCCTGTCCGATGAAGAGGAGGAGCAACTGACGGGGGATGAGGTGATCCCCTATCGCAATCGCTCCCACGCCCTGTTTGTCGGCTACGCGCCCGTTGATGATCCGCAGATTGCGGTTGCCGTTGTGGTGGAGCACGGGCAGTCGGGAGGGCGGGCCGCCGCTCCCATTGCCGGCGCGATGATGGAAAACTATCTGCAGCGACAGGATTAAGTCAGGTCGCAGGCGAAAAGGTCTGGTCCAGAATGTTTGATCGGCGCTTGATCTACAATTTCGACTGGGTGTTGCTGGTGACCGTGGTGTTACTGGTGACGGCCGGGCTCGTCAATCTCTACAGTACGACCGCCGGCTGGAACGGTGCGGCCACGCCCTTTTACCTCAAGCAGCTGATCTGGTTTGCCCTGGGTCTGGCTGTCGCACTGGGATTGTGCCTGTTTGACTATCGCCGGTTGCAGTATCTGGCGGTGCACGGCTATGTCATCGGTGTCGGTCTGCTGCTGGTGGTGATGGTGTCAGGGCGGGTGACCATGGGCGCCGCCCGCTGGATTGATCTGGGGTTTTTCAATCTGCAGCCGAGTGAAGTCATCAAGATCATGATGATTCTTCTGTTTGCCAGACTCCTGTCGAAAACCGCGTCAGCCCAGGGATACGCCCTGAAGGAACTCTGGCGCCCGGCCCTGTGGCTGCTGGTGCCGGTGGCGCTGATTATCAAACAGCCCGATCTGGGGACATCGATCATGGTTGTCCTGATCGTTGCGTCGATGGTGCTCTTTGCCGGCCTGCAGCGCGCAACCCTGGTCTGCCTCGGCATCCTGTCAGCAGTGGTCATGGTGCTCGGGTGGTTCAATCTCCACGATTACCAGCGGGCCCGGATCAAAACCTTTCTGTCACCGGACAACGATCCCCTGGGGAGCGGCTATCATATCCTCCAGTCAAAAATCGCCGTTGGTAGCGGCGGTTTTTTCGGCAAGGGCTTTATTCAGGGGACCCAGTCGCAGCTCTCCTTTCTGCCGGAACGCCATACCGACTTCGCGTTTTCCGTTTTTGCCGAGGAGTGGGGTTTTACCGGCTGCGTGATCTTGCTGCTCCTGTATTTTTTCCTCATCGCCTGGGGGCTGTATATTGCCCGCCGTGCCGGTGATCAGTTCGGCCTGTTCCTCGCCCTGGGAGTGACCGCCATGTTCTTCTGGCATATTGTGGTGAATCTGGCGATGGTCATCGGCCTGATGCCTGTTGTCGGGGTGCCGCTGCCGTTCTTTTCCTACGGCGGTACCAATCTGGTCACCATGATGGTCGGCGTCGGGCTCTTGCTGAACGTGAGTATGCGGCGCTTTATGTTCTGATGGCTTGTTCGTCAGCCTGGCGCAGGGTTCTGAGCCGCTCCAGGCGTTCGCCGATGATTTTTTCGTAGCCCCTTTCCGTTGGCTGGTAGTAGCGCCGGCCGACAAGGGCGTCAGGGAGGTGTTGCTGGTCGCTGGCGGCGTCCGGATAGTCGTGGGCGTACTGGTAGTTCTTGCCGTATTCCAGGTCTTTCATCAGCCGGGTCGGAGCATTGCGCAGATGTTTGGGCACCGGCAGGGCACCTGACTGACGAACTTCGGCCAGGGCGCGGTCGATGGCAAGGTAGCTGGCATTACTTTTGGGCGCGGTTGCCAGGTAGGTGACCCCCTGGGCCAGGCAGATCCTGGCTTCCGGCATGCCGACAAAGTGCACGGCCTGCTGTACGGCAAGGGCGATCTGCAGGGCTCTGGGATCAGCGTTGCCGACATCCTCCGAAGCAAAAATGACCATGCGTCTGACGATGAACAAGGGGTCTTCCCCGGCGTTGAGCATACGCGCCAGCCAGTAGCTGGCGGCGTCGGGGTCTGAGCCGCGCAGGCTTTTGATAAAGGCGGAAATGACGTTGTAGTGTTCCTCGCCGTCCTTGTCATAGACGAGGATATTGCTTTGCAGGGCCTCGGCCATCAGCTCCCTGGTGATGACGCCATCGGCGGCTGCCAGGGCGGCGTGTTCCAGTCCGCCCAGGGCGATGCGGGCATCACCACCGGCGCGCTCTGCCAGAAAGTCAAGGGCAGCGTCGTCCACCTGCAGTTTGCGGCCGACAAGTTCCTTATCGCTGTGCAGAGCGTGGTCAAGCAGCTGTCTGATGTCCGTTGCCTGCAGCGGTTCGAGAACAAATACCCGCGACCGGGACAAGAGCGCGGAATTGATTTCAAAGCTGGGATTTTCCGTGGTCGCGCCGATCAGGATGATATCGCCGGTTTCGACGGCCGGCAGAAAAGCGTCCTGCTGGGCTTTGTTGAAGCGATGTATCTCATCGACAAAAAGCAGGGTTTTGCGCTGACGGTAGGCGCGTTCGCTGCGCGCTTCCGCGAGGATCTCCCGGACCTGCTTGAGATTGCCCATAACCGCCGAGAAAAAGACGAAGCGGCTTGCCGTGCGTCTGGCAATGATATGGCCGAGGGTGGTTTTGCCGGTGCCGGGCGGTCCCCAGAAAATGACCGACGTCAGCTGGTCGTTGCTGATGAGACGCCGCAGCAGCTTGTCTTCGCCGAGCAGGTGGGCCTGGCCGACGAATTCATCGAGGGTGCCTGGCCGCATCCGTTCCGCCAGGGGCGCGCCCAGGGCGCTGTTGGCGCTGTGTTCAAAAAGGTCCATGACTCCTCCGGGGGGGGGGGCGGAAAACACAATCTAGCATGAGCGGCCTTTTCACTCAATCCGCGGCCACGCTTGGGGATAGACTTTTTTATCTTTTCTGTGGTAGTTGTCGCGGTCGGTCGATGCGTTGCCGGGCGGTTGCCGGGAAAATCGGAAGGGTTAGGGAATGTTGAGAAAAATCGGGGTCTTCGCCAAAAAAAATCATCCGGATGTCGAGCAGATCGCACTTTTTGTACAGCAGCGTTTAACCGCTGCCGGCATTGAGGTGCTGCTGGAAGACGGACTTGCCGAGCAGATCGGCCAGATCAAGGGCTATGCCGGTGAGGATATTCCGCCGCTGGTTGATCTGGTCATGGTCCTGGGGGGGGATGGAACCCTGATTTCCGTTGCCAGGCTCATCGGTGCCCACCAGGTGCCCATCGCCGGAGTCAACCTGGGGCAGCTCGGTTTCCTGACGGAGATAACCCGCGAGGAACTGCCGGACATGCTCGATCGTCTGATCTCCGGAGATTATCGCATCTCCGACCGGATGATGATCGATGCTTTCATCCATCGCGAGGGCCGGGTGGTGGGCAAATATACCGTCCTCAACGATGCAGTGATCAACAAGGGGGCACTGGCCCGGATTATCGATATGGAAACCTATGTCGATGGCCGGCACCTGAGCACCTACAAGGCTGACGGTCTCATCGTTTCAACCCCTACCGGATCAACAGGGTACAGCCTTGCCGCCGGTGGTCCGATTATCTTTCCGGAAATCAACAGTTTGCTCATTGCTCCCATCTGCCCCCATATGCTGACCAATCGACCCATCGTCGTCTGGAGCCGGTCGGTTATCGAAATCGAGGTCAAGTTTCAGGATGATGTTGTGTTTTTTACCGCCGACGGTCAGGTCGGTCACAAGCTGCTGCCGGGGGACAGGGTCGAGGTAAGGCGTTCTGAATTGCGCACCCGCCTGGTCTGCAGCCCGACCAAGGAGTATTTCCAGATTCTGCGGACGAAGTTGAGCTGGGGCGAGCGCTGATCTGCACGATGGTTCAGGAGTTCTGCAGTCTATGTTGACTGATCTGATCATTAAAAATTTCGCCATCATCGAACAGCTGCATGTCGCTTTCGGCCGTGGCTTTACCGTGCTCACCGGTGAGACCGGTGCCGGCAAGTCGATTATTATCGACGCGGTGGAGCTGCTGCTCGGTGGCCGGGCGCGGGCCGAAGTGATCCGTACCGGTGCCGACAGCGCGACGGTCGAGGCCGTGTTTCAGCTGGCCGCGGAGGCCCCTCTGCGTCGCCTGCTGGAAGATGCCGAACTGGCCGTTGATGACGAGCTGGTGGTGCGTCGGATTCTCTCGCGTTCCGGAAAAAATCGTGCTTTTATCAACGGTTCAGTTGTCCCGGTGGCACAGTTGCGCGAGCTGGTGGGGAGCCTGATCAATATTTACGGACAGCATGAGCATCAGACCCTGCAGCGGGCCGATCAGCATCTGGAGCTGCTGGATGAGTTCGCGGGGAATGCTCCGTGTCTGGCTGCGTATCGTACGGTTTACGCGGATTACCGCAAGGCAAGGCTGGCCCTTGATGACTTTGACAGGAGCCTGCGTCAACGCCGGCAGCAGCTGGACATGCTGTCCTTTGTTCAGCAGGAACTTGCAGCGGCGCAGCTGCAGCCGGATGAAGATCAGGCTCTGGAACAGGAACGCAGTCTGCTGCTGCATGCTGAGAAATTGATTGTCGCCACCCAGGGGGGCTATGAGAGCCTCTATGCCGGCGAGGGGGCGACCTGTGAGGTTGTGGCCGAGTTGACGCGGCAGCTCGGCGATCTGCGTGATATCGATCCCCAGCTCGGCACCCTCGCCGATACCCTGCAGGAAGCCCACTATCTGCTTGAAGACGCAGCTTTGCAGCTTCGCGATTACGCCGCCAGGCTGGACTTTGAGCCGCAACGCCAGCAGCAGGTGGAGGAGCGTCTGGCCCTGATCGAACGCCTGAAACGCAAGTACGCGCCAACAGTCGCCGGCCTGCTTGAGCATCTGGCGGCAACCGAAGAGGAATTGGCGCGCCTGCAGGCGGGTGACAGTCATCGCGAAGAGTTGCAGCAGCAGCTGGCGCAGGCCAGGGCCGCATTGGATGAGGCGGCTTGTCATCTGACCAGAAAAAGAGAAGAAGCGGCCGAGGGGCTGAGCCGGGCGGTGACGGCGGAACTGGCCCAGTTGGCCATGCCGCAGGCACAATTCACCTTTGTTCTCTCCCCCTTGGACGAGCCGGGGGAAAGGGGCAGGGAGGGAGGGGAATTCTATCTCGCCGCCAATCCCGGTGAAGCCGCCCAGCCTCTGGCAAAAATCGCCTCCGGTGGAGAACTCTCACGGATCATGCTGGCCCTGCGCCGCTGCGCACCTGTGGACGGGGCACTGTCCTGCCTGGTTTTTGATGAGGTCGATGCCGGTATCGGCGGCGAGGCGGCGACAGCAGTCGGTGAGAAGATCGGCCGTACCGCCCGTCAGGTGCAGGTGTTGTGTGTCACCCACCTGCCGCAGGTGGCGGCCTTTGCCGATGAGCACTATCGCGTGACCAAGAGCACCCTTGGTGGCCGCACGGCAACCCGGGTTGAACCCCTGGATGCGGAGGCGCGGGTCGAAGAAATGGCACGGATGCTGGGCGGCTCCAAAGTCAGTGAGCAGACACGGAAGCATGCCCGCGAATTAATCGAGGTCTCTGCTCGCCACCTTGACGATGAGCCTGCGCCTGGTCGTGACCGGGAGGAACGACGATGATTCGACGGGCAAGAATTCCCGATGCCAAGGCCATTCACCGCCTGTTGCTGACCTATGCCCGGGAAGGGCTGCTGCTGGGGCGCTCCCTGGTGGATATCTATGCGGCGATTCGTGATTTTTATGTCTATGAGGAGCAGGGGGAGATCCTTGGTGTCGGTGCGTTGGCCATCTGCTGGGAGGACCTGGCGGAAGTCCGGTCACTGGCGGTAGCGCCCGGACAGCAGGGGAAGGGTATAGGTCGGGGCATTGTTGAAAAATGTCTGATCGAGGCCCGTGACCTTGGCTTGAAGCGCGTTTTTGCCCTGACCTATGAGCCTGAATTTTTTAAAAAACTGGGTTTTGTGGATATCGACAAGGCTGAGTTGCCGCAAAAAGTTTGGGGCGATTGTATCAATTGTGTTAAGTTCCCCGATTGTGACGAGTTTGCCCTGGCCATTCATCTTGACCGGTAGCAGGCGACGCAGCCGGTCATCCTGTTACTGAAGCACCGGGAGCCTATGGTTCGTTATTTCAAATTGATTGTGATTCCTGAGCCCTCGGGCAAGGTGTGCCGGTTGCGGATCAACAAGCGACTGGTCGCTGCCGCGTTGTTGAGCCTGCTGACGCTTGTCGGGGTGCTGACCTATTACACTACGGAATACTTTACCTTAAAGCTTGATCACGATGAATTGCAGCGGCTGCGGCTGCTGACCAGTGACCAGCGCCAGGAACTGCAGCGTCTGGTGGGAGATGTCGACCGCTTGCATCAGGAAGTCAGTCACCTGGCCGCCGCGGAAGCGCGGTTGCGGACGCTGGCCAGCCTGGATGATGATATGGCTGATATCCCCGTGGCCATCGGCGGTCAGCCGGAACCTGACCTGGCGGATGTCGACGCGATCCAGCGGCGGATCAATGCCCTGCAGCTGGATATTGAATTGCGGCGGCAGGGGCAGCAGACCCTGCACAGCCACCTCAATGACCAGATCCTCCTCAGTCGGGCGACTCCCAGTGGCTGGCCGACCCGCGGCTGGCTGTCGTCCTATTTCGGCAAGCGCCAATCCCCTTTTACCGGTCATCGGGTGATGCATGAGGGGATCGATTTTGCCGCCAATATCGGGACACCGGTGAAGGTTACGGCCGACGGGATCGTGTCGCGCGTAGAGTATTCCCCTACCTACGGCCGTTCGGTCATGGTGGACCATGGATATGGTTATCAGACCTTCTATGCCCACAACTCCAGGGTTCTGGTGAAACAGGGCCAGCGGGTCAAGCGTGGCGACAAGATCGCCCAGGTTGGCAACACCGGTCAGTCAACGGGCTCGCACCTGCATTATGAAGTTCATTTAAACGGGGTACCCATTGACCCGCGACCGCTGCTGTAATCCTGCTCTTCCGCCCCTCGCTCAGTCGTCTCTGTCTTCTGCAACAGCTTAAAATTCCACTGGTTTTGTTTTCCTATTAGTGCTTGTGGGTAAAACTTCTGCTGTGGTACTATTCGTCCCCCGGCGGTAGGTGTCTGAGCAGGCGTTTATCATTGCTCATGGTCTGATATCAGCTATTTTCGGCCTGGTCTGTTGTTTACGGCCATGCCACTGGAGTTGCGATAATATTATGATCCGTAATCTGTTAGTTAAAGTCGTTGGCAGCAAGAATGATCGGGAACTGAAAAAACTGCAGCCGCTGGTTGCGAAAATCAATGCCCTTGAACCTGAGCTGGAGGGTCTGAGCGACGCCCAGCTGTCAGGAAAAACAGCAGAATTCAGACAGCGTCTGAAGGATGGAGAAGTTCTGGACACCTTGCTGCCCGAAGCCTTTGCCGTGGTGCGCGAAGCCAGCAGGCGGACTTTGGGCCTGCGGCACTTCGATGTTCAGCTTATCGGTGGCATGGTGCTGCATGCGGGGAAAATCGCCGAGATGAAGACCGGCGAGGGCAAGACCCTGATGGCGACCCTGCCTATCTATCTCAATGCCCTGACGGGAAAAGGGGTGCATGTCGTCACCGTCAATGATTATCTGGCCCGGCGTGATGCCGAGTGGATGGGAGAAATCTACCGCTTTCTGGGGCTGAGTGTCGGCTGTATTGTCCATGGTCTGAGTGATACGCAGCGCAAGGCGGCTTATGGCGCGGATATCACCTACGGCACCAACAATGAGTTCGGTTTCGACTACCTGCGCGACAATATGAAGTTCGATCTGGAGCAGTATGTGCAGCGCGAACTGCACTATGCCATCGTCGATGAGGTGGATTCCATCCTCATTGACGAGGCGAGAACGCCCCTGATTATCTCCGGTCCCAGCGAGGCCTCCAGCGAGATGTACTACAGGGTCAACCGGATTATTCCCCTGTTGACCAAGGGCGAGGTTACCGAAGAGCGTGACGGCAAGATCGGTCAGGCGGTTAAACACCACACCGGTGATTACACCATCGACGAAAAAGCCAAATCCGCCGCCCTGACGGAGCAGGGAGTGGCCAAGGTCGAGAAGCTGCTGAATATTGAAAATCTCTACGAGCCGGGGAATATCGAGGTCGTTCATCATGTCAACCAGGCCCTGAAGGCTCATGCCCTGTTCACCCGCGATGTCGATTACGTGGTCAACGAGGGTGAGGTGCAGATTGTCGATGAGTTTACCGGTCGGTTGATGCCCGGACGGCGCTGGAGTGACGGATTGCATCAGGCCGTAGAGGCCAAGGAGGGGGTACGGATTGCCAATGAAAACCAGACCCTGGCGACCATCACCTTCCAGAATTACTTCCGCATGTACAGCAAGCTCTCGGGGATGACCGGTACCGCCGATACGGAAGCGGCGGAATTTCAGGAGATCTACAAACTGGAAGTGATGGTGATTCCGACCAACCGCCCCATGCAGCGTGAAGACAAGGGGGACATGATCTTCAAGACGGCCAGGGAAAAGTACGCCGCCGTGGTTGAGGATATTGTCGAGAGCCACAAAAATGGGCAGCCGGTTCTGGTCGGCACCATCTCCATTGAAAAGTCGGAACTGCTGGCCGAGCACCTTAAAAAGCGCGGCGTCCCCCATCATGTCCTGAACGCCAAAAAGCACGAGCGCGAGGCCTATATTGTGGCTCAGGCGGGACGCAAGGGGGCGGTAACTATCGCCACCAACATGGCGGGGCGGGGTACGGATATCGTCCTCGGCGGGAATCCGGAGATGATGGCGCGCAGTGAAGCGGCCACAGCCGAGGACCCGGAAGGGCGGTTTGCGGAGCTGTTGCCGGGTTATATCGAGCGCTGCAAGGCCGAACGGCAGGAGGTCCTTGCAGCCGGCGGTCTCTATATTCTGGGGACGGAGCGCCATGAGTCGCGGCGCATCGACAACCAGCTGCGTGGCCGTTCCGGACGTCAGGGCGATCCGGGGAAAAGTCGCTTTTATCTGAGCCTGGAGGATGACCTGTTGCGGATCTTCGGCTCCCAGCGGGTGGCCTTTGTCATGGACAAGCTCAAACTGCCGGAAGGCGAGCCCATTGAGCACGGCATGATCAGCAAGGCCATTGAGAATGCCCAGCGCAAGGTCGAAGCCCATAACTTCGATATCCGCAAGCACCTCATCGAATATGACGATGTCATGAACCGTCAGCGCGAGGTGATCTATACCCAGCGCCGCGAGGTGCTCGCCGGGCAGCAGCTGAAGGAGACCTACCTCGGGATTATCGACGAAACGGTCGAGGACATGGTCGCCTCTTTCTGCCCGGAAAAAACCGAGAACGCCGACTGGGACTGGGAACGGCTGGCGGAGGATTTTTTCAATCAGTTCAATTTTGCCTATGCTGCCGATGCCGTCGACCGGAAAACCGTCAAGCGTGATGAGCTGGTAGCGGTTTTAAAGCAGCAGGCGCACGGGCGGCTGCAGGAAAAGACCGAGGAATTCACCCCCGATGTCATGCAGCAGCTGATGCGGGTGCTCCTGCTCCAGGCCATAGATTCCCAGTGGAAGGATCACCTGCTGTCCATCGATCATCTCAAGCAGGGGATCGGGCTGCGCGGTTACGGGCAGAAAAATCCGAAGCAGGAATACAAGCGCGAGGCCTACGGCCTGTTTATGGAGATGATGGGGCGCGTGCGGCAGGAGGTCGTCCAGAAAATTTTCCGGATTCAGCTGGCCCGTCAGGAAGATGTTGAACGTCTTGAGGCGCAGCAGAAACAGCGTAAGATCATGATCAATCGCCAGGATGAGGAGCAGAACCGCACCCCGGTGACCCGTGATGAGGACAAGGTCGGCCGTAATGACCCCTGCCCCTGCGGTAGCGGCCAAAAATACAAAAAGTGCTGTGGCAGATAACCCCCGACTGCGGTGAGAAACGCTCATGGTGCGTGACATCCCTGATCAATACAAGGAGCAGCTGCCGGCCATCGTGCTGATTGACGACGTGCCTATGGTCCTCGATCTTCTTGCCGGGATGCTGGAGGAGGTCGGGCATCCCATCGTCTGTCTGCAGTCGGGGACGAAGATTATCGAGTTTATCGATACCCATCCGGTGGCTGTTGTTTTTTGTGATGTCACCCTGCCCGATGTCAACGGCATTGACATCCTGCGCATGATCAAGCAGCACACGCCGGAAATCCAGGTGGTGATGATTTCCGGCAGGCAGGATTTCGATATTGCCCGGCAGGTCCTGCGCGCCCGTGCCCTCGATTATCTGATCAAACCCTTTACCGCGGAAGAAGCCATCCAGACGGCGCGCCTCGGTATCAGCTCCTATTATCATGCCCGCCATCAGGAACAGACGCGCCGCGAGGCCCAGCGCCGCATGGCCGATCTGGTTCTGCTGCGCAGGGTAGGCGAGACCACCAGCACCGGAGGTGAGCTGCAGCCCCTCTTTGATCAGATTCTCGACGCCATTGTCGAGTCAGCCGAAGTTGAGGTCGCATCCCTGATGCTGCTCAACGATGAGGGGGTGCTGCGCATTGTTTCGGCCACGGGCTTGAGCAGCGACATCATGGACCAGGTGCGGGTGGCCTCCGGCGAGGGGGTTTCGGGACATGTTGTCGCCTCGGGTGAGCCGGTTCTGGTGGAGGATATCGAACGCGATCCCCGCTTTTCTTCTTTTGGCGCGGCGGCAGGTGGGCGCTACAAGGACCAGTCGCTGTTGTCGGTGCCGATTTTTATCCGTGACAAGCTGGTCGGGGTTATCAATGTCAACAACAAGATTTCCGGCGAACCCTTCGATCTTGAGGACCAGAGCCTGCTGCTGACCATCGCCAGCCAGGTTGCCCTGGCCATGGAAAACTTCGATCTGGTCAACCATTTGCGCCGCCAGGCCCGGGAGCTGGCGCGCACCAACGAGGATCTGAAGCGCATGCACCAGGCCCGCACGCGCCTGGTCTGCAACCTTTCCCATGAGCTGAAGACCCCCCTGACCTCGATCATGGGTTACGTTGATCTGAGTCTGGCCGGGTTTGACAAACGCAGTGCGGAAGAGCTGAAGGAAAACCTGGCGCACGTCCGTGACGAAGGACAGCGCCTGGAACGTCTGATCAACGGCATGTTGCGCCTGTTTTCCATCGAATCGGAACGGGAGTCCTGGCGCTGGATACGTTTCGGGCTGCACTGGTCATGGGCCGACACCTTCCAGTATTATAAAGGCAGGGTTGAGGAGCTGGGGCTGCGCGTTGAGGTGGATATCCCGGAGGATGCGCCGGAGATCTACGGGGACCCGGAAAAGTTCAGTATGGCGATGAGTGCCCTGATCGATAACGCGGTTAAATTCAACCGCCCCGGCGGGCGTTTGCTCATCAGGGCGTCGCGGCACCGGAAACAGGGGCTTGATTACGCCTGTCTGCAGATCCACAATGATGGCTCGGCTATTCCTGTTACCGCTGTCGACCGAATTTTTAATCCCTACACGCAGCTGGGGAATATCGACACGGAAAAGCCCCAGGGAGTGGGGATCGGGCTGGCCCTGGTCAAGGCGGTAGTCGACCGGATGCAGGGGGAGATCTGCCTGGAACAGGCAGCCGGCGAGGGAACCTGTTTCGTTCTGTTGCTGCCTACGGAAGAAACCTTTCATCAGCTGAAGAGGGATTTATGAGCACCCATCCTGCCCCCGGCGGCTACCGCTATGCAGCCATGGCGAGCGGACTCAAGAAATCGGGACGCCTTGACCTGGGTCTGATCGTCTCCGACGTTCCGGCGCAGTGCGCCGCTGTTTTTACCCGCAACAAGGTGATAGCGGCGCCCCTGCAGATCACCCGTCCCCGCGTCGCTAGAGGACAATGTCAGGCGATTCTGGTCAACAGCGGGAATGCCAATGCCTGTACCGGTGAAGAGGGGCGCAAGACCGCCGAACAGACCGCGCAGCTGGTGGCCGGGGAGCTGGGTATCCCGGTCGATCTCGTCGCTGTCTCCTCCACCGGTGTTATCGGTGTTCCCTTGCCTCTGCCCCCCTTTGTCGCCGGGGTACCACAACTGGTCGCGTCCCTGGGGGACGATTTTTCCTCGGTGGCGACGGCGATGATGACAACGGACGCCTTTGTCAAAATAGCCGGCGTTCATGAGCAGGCAGCGCCCGAGTACAGGCTGCTGGGTCTGGCCAAGGGCGCCGGCATGATCCATCCCGACATGGCGACCATGCTCTGTTTTGTCATGACCGATGCCGCGATTGCCCGGGATACCCTGCAGCCGATGCTGACCCGGGCCGTGGCCCGGAGCTTTAACGCCATCACCGTCGATGGCGATACCTCGACCAACGATACCGTGCTCCTGCTGGCCAATGGTGCCGCCGGTGGGGACGAAATTGTCGCCGGAACGGCGGCGGCGGAGCGCTTCGAGGAACACCTGAACAAGATTCTGCTGGAGCTGGCGCGGATGATTGTGCGCGATGGGGAGGGGGCGACGAAGCTGGTACGGATTCAGGTCAAGGGAGCGACCTCTGATGCCGACGCCAGAGTCGCCGCACGCTCCGTGGCGACATCGTCCCTGGTGAAAACCGCCTTTTTCGGTCAGGACGCCAACTGGGGCCGGATTATCGCGGCGGTGGGTTATGCCGGTATCGAGGTGGACCCGGAACGGGTGGACATCCGTTTTGATGAGGTCACCCTGGTTCGCCAGGGGCTGTTCACCAGCGCTGCCGACGAAGTTCGGGCGACGGAGGTGCTCAAACAGGCCGAGTTCACGGTGACCGTTGATCTGAACCTGGGGCAGGGGACGGCGGACTATTACACCTCGGATCTGAACCATGACTACGTCCGGATCAATGCGGATTATCGCAGCTGACCGATGATCGGCAATCCAGCCTCCTGTATCGACCATACCCTGCTGACCCCCGCCGCGACGACAGCGCAGATTCTGGAACTGTGTGAAGAGGCCGTGGAGTTCGGTTTTGCTGCGGTGTGTGTTCCCCCGTGCCATGTGGCGACAGCGGCCGGGAGGCTTTACGGTTCCGCGGTCCGGGTTGCTGGTGTCGTCGGTTTTCCCTGCGGCTACAACACCCTGCGTCATAAGGTGCAGGAGGCCGCCGAGCTGGTCAATGTCGGGGCGGAGGAGCTCGACATGGTCGCTTCCATCGGCCGGATTTGTGAAGGGCGGTTGGACCTGGTCGCCGAAGAGGTTGCCCAGGTGGTTGTCGCTGCACCAAAGGTTCCGGTCAAGGTGATTCTTGAGTGCTGCCTGTTGTCGGACGAACAGAAACGCCGGGCGGCTGAGGCCGTGGTCGCTGCGGGTGCCGCGTTCGTCAAGACCTCGACGGGTTTCAGCCGGGCCGGCGCCACCCTCCCTGATGTCCGGCTGCTGGCCGCAGTCGTTCAGGGCAGAGCCGGGGTCAAGGCGTCCGGCGGAATCCGTACCCTTGAGCAGTGCCGGGATTTTCTCGCGGCGGGGGCGACCCGTATCGGGACCAGCTCCGGCGTCGCGATTGTGCAGCAGTGGCAACAGGCCCGTGAAGCCAGTGACAATGTTTAAGCGGATTCTCGTTATTGTCCTCGATGGTGTGGGCATCGGTGCTCTGCCCGATGCCGGGGCGTTCGGTGATGCCGATGCCGCGACGCTGCCGCATGTGGCTGAGGCCGTCGGTGGCTTGAACCTGCCTCATCTTGAGCAGCTGGGGCTGGGACGCATTGTTCAGATCAAAGGTGTGCGGCCCCTGGCCCGGCCTGCCGCCTGCTGGGGAAAAATGGCGGAAAAAAGTGCCGGCAAGGACTCGGTCACCGGCCACTGGGAACTGGCCGGGGTCGTCCTGGAACATGGCTTCGCCACCTATCCCGAGGGGTTCCCCGAGGACATCATTCAGGCGTTTACCGCCGTCGCCGGGACAGCACCTTTGGGAAATGTGGCGGCCAGCGGCACGCAGATCATCCGTGATCTTGGCGAAGAGCACCTGCGCAGCGGGCGGCCCATCGTTTATACCAGTACCGATTCTGTCTTTCAGATAGCCGCCCATGAGCGCATCATGAAGGCCGAGGATCTCTATCATCTGTGCCGTAAAACCTTCGAGGCGCTTAAGCCCTATAATATCTGCCGGGTGATCGCCCGACCTTTTGCCGGCGCCGACGCCGGCACCTTCTACCGGACCTCCGGCCGGCACGACTATTCACAGCAGCCTCCGCAGCCGACCCTGCTTGAGCGTCTGCAGCAGGCGGGAATAACAACCTGCGGCATCGGTAAAATCGGGGATCTGTTTGCCGGCAAGGGGCTGACCAGAAGTCTTTCCACCGCCGATAATGGTGCCGGCATGGAGCAGACCCTCAAGGTCCTTGAGGAGATGGCAACCGGGCTGATCATGACCAACCTGGTGGATTTCGACATGGTCTATGGTCATCGGTGTGATCCTTCCGGTTTTGCTGCGGCCCTGCAGGACTTTGATGCCTGGCTGCCGCTGTTGCTTCATCGCCTGCAGCCGGATGATCTGTTGATGATTACCGCCGATCATGGATGTGATCCGACCACGGACGGAACCGACCACACGCGCGAGTATGTTCCGCTGCTGGTTTTTTCGCCGGGGATGAAGGGCTCGGTCGATCTTGGCCGGCGCTCAAGTTTTTCCGATCTGGCGGCAACCATCGCCGAAAATTTTGATATGCTCCATGTGGCCGGAAAAAGTTTCCTTCCACAACTCAGGGCCCTATGTAATGCAGCTGCCGGGCCTGTGGATCAACAGACCAAAGGACAGGGGTGAGGGATATGATGAAAATTATTGTCACATTGTTTATTCTCTTCGCAAGCAGCTGGAGTGTCTGGGCTGCCGAACTGAGGGTTGCTGACGACACGGTGACCACGGCGGTCGAAGAGCAGATGCCGGTAGATCAGGTGGAGACCTATCCGGCTGATTACGGCAAGCTCTATTATTTTACCCGGATACTCGGGGCTTACGAGCCAACGGAAGTTACCCATGTGTGGCAGTATCAGGGACAGGAGATGGCACGGATTGTCCTGCCGGTCCGGTCCGTTGATTGGCGAACCTACTCCTCCAAACGCTTCCTTCCGCAATGGACAGGGGAGTGGCGGGTCCTGGTGCTCGATGCCCAGGGGCAGGAACTTGCCGACCAGCGCTTTGTTCTGGAATAATGGTCCATTCTTGAGATGAGGGCATGTCCCTTGCCGGTCAGGCCGGGTTGCCGTAAAGGACGCGCGTGGTTCAGCCATCCATCAGAGAACAGCAGGAAGCCAACGAGGTTCAGGTTCTTGCTCCGCAGGCCTGCTGCAGCGTCAACAGTGCGGGCAGGCAGTATCCGGCAGCTCCCTGTTCCATCAGGACAGCCTTTCAGCATGATCGTGACCGGATTCTTCACTGCAAGGCGTTTCGCCGGCTGAAATACAAAACCCAGGTTTTTCTCGCGCCGGAAGGGGATCATTACCGCACCCGACTCACCCACACCCTTGAGGTGTCCCAGGTCGCACGCACCGTCGCCCGGGCCTTGCGTCTCAATGAAGATCTGACCGAGGCCATCGCCCTGGCTCACGATCTGGGTCATACTCCGTTTGGTCATGCCGGGGAACGGGTGCTCCATGAGTTGTCAACCGCCGGCTTTCACCATGTCCGCCAGAGTGTGCGTGTTGTCGAGGTACTGGAAAAAGCGGGGCGGGGTTTGAACCTGACTTTCGAGGTGCGCGACGGCATCAGCAAGCATTCAAAGGGGCAGGGCGGCTTGCTGTCGGTTCCTGCTGATCAGCTGGCACAAACCCTCGAAGGACAGATTGTGCGCCTTGCCGATATCATCGCCTATGTCAGTCATGATCTCGATGACGCGGTGCGTGGTGGTGTCATCAATGAGCAGGATATTCCCAGAGAAATCCGAAGCGTTGTCGGTGATCGTCATTCCGTGCGCATCAACCGCATGGTGCAGGATCTGATCTGCCGGTCTGCGGCCGGAGACGGGGTGCGTATTCAGCTGTCGGCGGAAATGGACGAAGCCATCCGCACCCTGAGAAGCTGGCTGTTTGCGTCCGTTTATCAGGCGCCCTGTGTTCAGGCCGAGTTTGACAAGGCGTCATGGCTGCTCAGGCAGTTGTTTTCCTATTTCATGGAGCATGAAGATCAGTTCCTGCACTATGGTGGACAGCGCTATGGTGACGACTCGCTGGAGACATCCGTCATCGACTTTATTGCCGGCATGACGGATCGTTTCGCCCTGACCCTGCATCGGCAGCTGTTTCTGCCCCGGCCCTGGCGGGCCGTCATCCACGAGAGCTGACGGGGAGCCCCTGGTTCAGTTGCGTTGCGAGGTTTCTTGACAGTTACCCGGCAGCGTGCTAATTTTTGCGAAATTCAATGAAAAATCAAGTGGTTCTGGTTGAAGTGAAAAGGTATTTGAGGGTTGTGCCAGCTGCCGATACCGGCCGCGTTGCAAAGGTGAGGAGGCTCCATGATGAAAAAGATACTACTGGCCGATGACAGCATCACCATCAGAAAGGTCGTCGGCATCATCTTCGCGGCGGAAGATTTTCAGCTGCTGACAACCGCTGACGGCGATTCCGCCTACGACATGGCCGTGGCGGAAAAACCGGACCTGGTCATCGCTGACATGTCCATGCCCGGGAAAAGCGGCTTTGACCTGTGCCGCGCCATCAAAAGCCATAAGGACCTTGCCGCGACCTCGGTTCTGCTGCTGACCGGAGCATTTGAGCCTTTTGATGAAGCTGATGCGGCGGCGGCCGCCGCCGACGGCTGGCTGGTCAAACCCTTCGAATCGCAGGTCCTCCTCGACAAGGTCACGCAGTTACTGGCAAGTTCACCACGACGTCTGTCCGCAGCCGATGAGGCAGAAGCCTTTGTCGTGCCGGAAGAAGAGGACTTTTTTACCGGCGATGAGCCGGCGACGGATGAACGGGAAGTGTCCGGTGCTGAATCGAGCATGACCGATGATGAGGAAATCTGGGGGGAAGTCTCCTTTGCCGATGAAGACCTGACACCCCAGGATCTGTTGGCGGCCACTGATGAGGACGAACCGGAGCAGGAACCTTTCGCCGATTTTGATCTGACGGACGACGGGGGGACGGTGCCAGAGGAGAGTGAAGGTCCAGCCGCCGGTCACGACCAGGTGCTGACGGCCGATACGGTTGATACGGAGGCCGACGCGGACGAATTGATCGAGCTGATGGAGGACGATCTGGCCGCTGAGGAGGATCTGGTCGAAGACGAAGAGACCTTCATCGGCCATGAAGGTGATCGGGCTGACCGATTCACGGCTGATTCGGCCGAAGAGGATGAGGATGTCCTGGAATTGACGGAAAGCGACATCGTTGACGGGGAGGTCGAAGACGACAGCGAGCCCCTGCCTTACAGCGCAAGGGAAGCTGCTGACAGCCAACAGTCTTTCGCGTCGGACAGCGAGTCGGAGGCGTCTGCCGATTTTGTTTTTGAGGGCGCCGATACCCAGGAGGATGAGTCAGGTCCGGACTTTACCTTCGCCGCTGATGAGGCTGTCGATACATCCGGGACAGCAGTGGACGATGAGGCGGACTTCTCCTTCGGTGTTGAGGCTGAAGACGAGGCCGCAGGTCCCTTTGACAAGGAGCAGGGAGCTGAGGCAACGCCAGTCTTTGGCGCGGAGCAGGAACCAGAGCCGGAGGTTTCCGGGGATGTCGCCGGCGCGCCGGAAGGGCCGGCGGAGAGTGCCGCGACCGAAGATGAAACAACTCCGGCGGCAACTGCTTCGTTCGTTG
>CALFFB010000172.1 GCA_937958075.1 uncultured Geobacteraceae bacterium
TGGGTGAGACATGCCTGATGGCCCAAAGTGTACAACAGTTGGGGCGGAAAACGATCGTTTAAATGTAACTGTTCAGCACAGGGTTCGGATTCCCATTCCAAGGGACACTTTGCGCCGTCCATGGCCGTTCGACTGTCGCCGTCCGTGGCGACAGACGCCCTTGTCACGGGAACCCGAACCCTGCCCTTGAGATTGTCGTGAATAGTTACGATTAAATATCTGCGTCAGAGCAGATCGACCAGTTTTTCGGCCATGCCGGTATAGGTGGCCGGTGTCAGCGCCAGCAGGCGCTCCTTGTCTTCCGGTGACAGCTCAAGCTCAGCGACGAAAGCGCGGATGGTCGCGGCATCGATGGTCTGGCCGCGGGTCAGCTCCTTGAGTTTTTCGTAGGGCTTGTCAATGCCCGCCTTGCGCATGACCGTCTGGATGGGTTCGGCCAGTACCTCCCATGCCTGATCGAGGTCCCTGGCCAGCCGCTCCTGATTCAGCTTGAGCTTGCCCAGACCCTTCAAGGTCGATTGATAGGCAATGAGGCTGTAACCGAAGCCGACCCCCATATTGCGCAGGACGGTGGAATCCGTCAGGTCCCGCTGCAGGCGCGAGATGGGCAGCTTGGCTGCCAGATGCTGAAAAACGGCATTGGCCAGACCGCAATTGCCCTCCGAGTTTTCAAAATCGATGGGGTTGACCTTGTGCGGCATGGTGGAGGAACCGATTTCACCCTCGACGGTTTTCTGGCCGAAATAGGCCATGGAGATGTAGGTCCAGATGTCGCGGTTGAAGTCGATGAGGATGGTATTCCAGCGGCACAGAGCGTCGAACAGCTCCGCCATGTAGTCGTGGGGTTCGATCTGGGTGGTGAACAGATTTTGCGTCAGACCCAGTTCGTCGCGGATGAGTTTTCCGGTCAGGCTGATCCAGTCAACCTCGGGGTAGGCTGACAGGTGGGCGTTGAAATTGCCAACGGCGCCGTTGAGTTTGCCCAGCAGTTCAATGTTGCCTATCTGCCTGCTCTGCCGTTGCAGGCGGTTGGCGAACACCGCCAGCTCCTTGCCGATGGTGGTTGGCGAGGCGGTCTGGCCGTGGGTGCGGGCCAGCATGGGGACGCTCTTGCAGGTGTCGGCCAGGGTGACAATGGTATCGATGATCTTCTGTTGTTGCGGCTGGATCAGCTGCAGCCCCTCTTTAAGCATCAGGGCGTGGGCGAGGTTATTGATGTCTTCCGAGGTGCAGGCAAAGTGGATGAATTCGGAGAGCTCCTGTAGCGAGGTTCCGGCGATCTTCTCCTTGAGGTAGTACTCGACGGCCTTGACATCGTGATTGGTGACCGCTTCGATGGTCTTGATTTTTTCAGCTTCGTCCGGGGTAAAATCGGTTATCAGCCGGCGCAGGAGCTGCTCTTCGGCAGGTGTCAGTTGCCGGCACTGCGGAATGTTCGGTTCGTTGCCCAGAGCGATCAGCCACAGTATTTCAACGCGGACGCGATTTTTCAGCAGGGCGTATTCGGAAAAAGCTTCAATCAGGCCTTTGGTTTTGTCGGCATAGCGGCCATCAATAGGGGAAATTGCGGTAATCATGGTGTGAATGCTCCTTGTCGCGGCAATGGTAAAGCGGCACTATAGCCGCGTCGGTTTTCTCCCGCAACCGCTTTCCTCTTTTGCCGGCCACAACAAAAAGGGGATTTGTTGTGCTATGATCACCACTTTAGGAGAATCAGCGGGTCGAAGACAGACCCTGTCCACTCCTTGTTGTCTGTTCAACTGAATTGTCAGGGGAGCTTGCTTGCAGTGAATGTCAAAAAACCAAAAAGCAACCATAATAACAGCACAAAAAATGGTCAGTCCGTCTCCCTTGTCCTGGGCAGCGGCGGCGCCAGGGGGTTGGCGCACATAGGCGTCATTCAGGTGCTGGAACAGCAGGGATACGAAATTAAATCTATTTCCGGATCGTCCATGGGCGCCCTGATCGGAGGCATCTACGCGACGGGACACCTGTCCACCTACACCGAGTGGGTGTCGGCCCTCGACCGGTTGGACATGGTCAAGCTGCTGGATTTTTCCTTCAGCGGCTCCGCCCTGTTCAAGGGGGAGCGGATCATCTCGACCCTGCGTGAGCTGATCGGTGACTGCAATATTGAGGATCTGCCCATTTCCTTTACGGCAGTGGCCACGGATCTGGATGAAAGCAAGGAAGTGTGGCTGTCGAGTGGCCCCTTGTTTGATGCGATTCGCGCCTCTATTGCGTTTCCGACGGTATTTTCCGCTTTTGAATACAATGGCAGAACCCTGGTCGACGGTGGCCTGCTCAATCCTATTCCCATTGCCCCGACCCTCCACGATCATACCGATCTGACGATAGCGGTGAACCTGAGCGGTAAATCCAGGCCGCTGCCGCAACCGGAGATCAACGGTAACGCCAAGGTCAAACGAGCCGGCTATCATCATAAAATCATGGATTTTATCGAGACGGTTCAGCGCAAGGGGAAAAGCTATCTCGAGGTTCAGGACGAAGGTTTTTTCGACGTGATATCCAAAAGCCTGGATGCCATGCAGTCAACCATCTCGCGTTTGAAACTGGCCGCCTATACGCCGGACATCACCATCGATATCCCGAAAAACATCTGCACCATCTACGAATTTGAGCGCGCCCGTGAGCTGATTGCCATCGGGCGTAATGAGACGGAAGAAGCCATCAGGAATTTTCACCATCAAAATGGCAACTAGACTACATGTGATAATAGTCAATAAATCAACCGGTTAAGGATGCATATATAATGTTTCAATTGAGGTATGCGTTTATTCTTCTGCTCTTTTTTTTCAGCCCCGCGGTCGTTGCCGCGGTGTCTCTGGACGAGCGGGTGACAGAGCACAGGCTGGACAACGGTTTGACGCTTCTACTGCTGGAGCGTCACAGCGCGCCAACGGTCAGTGCCTATATCTCCTTTGCTGTCGGTTCCGTTGATGAGACAAGCCGGCAGCGGGGTGTTGCCCATCTGCTTGAACATATGTTGTTCAAGGGAACCAGGACCCTGGGTACCACGGACTTTGCCGCTGAGCGTCCCTTGCTGCGACAGATTGAGGAGGTCGGTCGGCAGCTGGACGCCCTGAAGATCGATCCTGTTGCCCATAGGCAGCGGCTGGAGCAGCTGCGTCAGGAACTGGAGCAATTGCAGAAGGAGCATCGGCAATTTGTGGTCAAGGATGAGTTTGCCAGAATTTATGCTGAGCATGGCGGGGTTGGCTACAATGCTTTTACCAGCAAGGACCAGACAAGTTATCTGATCAATCTGCCGGCCAACAAGCTCGAGTTGTGGGCGGCTATTGAATCAGATCGGTTACAGAACGCGGTGTTCCGCGAATTCTATACGGAGCGCGATGTTGTTCTTGAAGAGCGTTATCGTGCCATTGAGGTCAATCCCTCCCGCAAGCTTTACGAAAATCTGCTGGCAACGGCCTATCAGGTGCACCCTTACCGTCATCCGATCATCGGCTGGCAGTCCGATATCGCTTTTATGACACCGGATACGATCCGTACCTTTTTTGGCAGCTATTATGCCCCGGCGAATATGGTCATAACCCTGGTCGGTGCCTTTGACAGCGATGAGGCCCTGACGCTGGTCGAACGCTATTTCGGCAGCCTTCCCCCTGGAGAGAAGGTGCCTCCGGTCACCGCCAGAGAACCGCAACAGAAGGGGGAACGGCGGGTCAAGGTCACTTTTGACGCAGAACCCAGGATGATGGTGGCCTATCACAAACCGACCCTGCCCCATGCCGATGATTACGTTTTTGACCTTCTCGGCCAGGCCCTGACGGGCGGCAGAAGCTCACGTCTGTATCAATCGCTGGTTGTCGATAAACAGTTGGTTACCGATGTCAGTATTTTTACTGCTCCGGGATCGCGTTACGACAATCTGCTGATTGTCAGCCTGCTGCCCCGACGGGGCGTGACCTTTGCCCGGCTCGAACAGGCCCTGGATGAGGAATTTCAGCAGCTGTTGCGCAACCCCCTCACAACAGAAGAGATGGAACAGGCGCGGCGGCAGATACTGACCTCTCTACTCCGGGGCATGCAGAGCAACAGCGGTCTGGCGCGGATGCTGTCGAGCTATCAGATCCTCGGTAACTGGCGCTACCTTGTCGACTATGAAGAGAAATTAAACAGGGTAACGACTGAGGATGTCTCACGGGTGGTGACAGACTATCTGCATGCGGACAATCGCGTGGTCGCGCAGCTGAGTCGGGAGGGTGAACAATGAAAACATTATGGTTGGGCCCGCTGTTGCTGGTCCTGATGGTGACAAGCGTTGTCGCTGAAACCCTGCCCCGTCCGGATCAGCTTGAGTTTCCGCCCCTGGAGATAGAGTTCCCCGAGATTGCCCGGACAAAGCTGGATAACGGCATGCGTCTGTATGTCAGGGAAGACGATGAACTGCCGCTGATCAATATCACCCTGATGATTGAAGGGGGGAGTATTTACGATCCTCCCCAGCAGACCGGTCTGGCGGAGCTCTTCGCGCAGACCCTGGAAACCGGTGGAGCCGGGGATATGTCCCCTCAGCAACTGGAGGAAACGCTGGATCGCCTGGCGGCGCAGCTGTCGGTGGCGAGCAGCAGCTACGCTTACCAGATTGACCTGTCCGTGCATCAGCAGGATCTCGACCTTGGTCTTGACCTCCTTGCAGCGCTATTGCGCCGGCCGGCATTCGATCCGGAACGGCTGGAGCTCGCCCGTGCCCGCTTGCTGGAGGGGATTCATCGCCGCAACGACAATCCGTCATCCATTGCCGGACGGTATCTGGCCCGGGCCGTCAATCCGGGGCACCCCTTCGGCAGTGAAGCGACGGTGGCCACGGTGTCCGGCCTGACCCGTGATGAGCTGCTGGCGCTGCATCAGCGCTTTTTCCATCCTTCGCGTATCTGGTGGGGTGTTTCCGGAGCGGTTGATGCGTCGCACCTGAAGGCCAGGCTGGAAGAGCTCTTCGGGGATTGGCAGACATCTCCGACCGCCGACGTCGAGATGCCGCCTCTGCCACCGGAACCGGGAGCTCAGGTTTTTGTCATTGACCGAGAATTGCCCCAGACCACGGTGTTGATGGGCCATCGCGGAATCAGTAAGGACGCGCCGGACTTTATGGCTCTGCGCGTCGCCAACTATATTTTCGGGGGGGGCGGTTTCAACTCACGGCTGATGCGCGAAATCCGCTCCAACCGTGGCCTGGTCTATTCCATCTACTCGCAGGTTCAACTTGGCCGGATTCTGCCGGAACTCTTCGTCATCGGCGGCGAGACAAGAAATGATACGGCAGTGGAGATGGTGGTCTCAGTCACCGAGATGCTGGAAGAGCTGGTGACCACGGGAGTGACGGATTCCGAGCTGGAGCTGGCGCAAAACAGTCTGGTCAATTCCTTTATTTTTGCTTTTGAAAACACCCATGCGGTCGTCACCCAGAATCTGCGCCTTGATTATTACGATTATCCGGGGGATTATCTGCAGACGTATCAGCAGCAGATTCGTGCCTTAACGGCGGCTGACATTCAGCAGGCGGCACAGAATTACCTGCATCCTGATCGCTTGCAGATTGTTCTGGTGGGAGATGCAAAGGTTCTGTTGCCGGAGCTGTCGAAGCAGGGGTTTGCGGCAGTGGTCCTGGTGAACCTGGATGAGCCGGACACCCTCTGAGAGGATCGGCCGGGGAGCGGTTTCGCTGGCTGCATTGAGGTTAAGAGCGCTGACTCCTTGACACGGGAGCTGAGATGGGGAACGGAGAAAAGAAAAGATCAGACTGGAAAAAACGGCTCAAGCACCTGGTGTGGGAGCAGAATCCGGCCGAGATGACCTGGGGGCGGCGGACCCTGTTGCGGCAACTGCAGATGGTGGTGCTGGTGGTCCGCGATTTTGGAGTGAACCAGTGCCTGTTGCGGGCGGCGGCTTTGACCTATTACACCATGTTGTCTCTGGTGCCGCTGCTGGCCCTGACCTTTGCCCTGCTCAAGGCCTTCGGCGTACAGAATCAGCTGCAACCGCTGATTATGGATAAACTGAATGTGGGCGGCGGCGAGGTCACCGAAACCATTATCAGCTATATCAACAACACCCAGGTTGCCCAGCTCGGTGCCGTCGGTCTGGTGTTCCTGATCGTTGCCGTGGTTTCCCTGCTCACCAACGTCGAAAAGGCATTCAATTATGTCTGGGGCGTTTCGGAAGTCCGGCCGTTGCTGCGGCGTTTCTCCGATTATCTGTCGGTGATCCTGGTGGGCCCGATTCTGTTGATCAGCGCCATATCCATGTCCTCAACCCTGCTCAACCACGGGTTGATGCAGCAGCTGATGGAGATGCAACTGATCGGGTCGATGATCGTGCTGCTGCTGAAAATTGCCCCTTTTGTCTTTATGTGGCTGGCATTCACCGGTTTATACATCTTTATGTCGAACATCAAGGTGCAATGGCGGGCGGCCTTTATCGGGGGTATCGCCGGTGGCACCCTGTGGCAGCTGGCGCAACTGGGCTATGTTCACTTTCAGGTCGGCGTGGCTCGCCATAATGCTATTTACGGAACCATGGCGGCCCTGCCTGTTTTTATGGTCTGGCTTTATGTGTCGTGGATTATCGTCCTGTTCGGTCTGGGTGTTTGCTACGCGAAACAGAACTTACGAACCGGCGCCCGTGATCTGCGCAGTACGGAAATCAGTGTCAGCAGTTTTGAACAGGTCGCTCTGGCTCTGCTGGTCACTCTGGCGGATCGCTTCATCAAGGCCGAGCCGCCGGCGACCCATGACCAGCTGGCCCGTATCCTCTATATTCCGTCGCGTTTATGTCGCGGCGTCCTGGAGCAGCTTGAAACGGCGGGCTTTGTCAGTCAGGGCCATACGCATTCGGGAATATCAACCTTTCAGCTGGGACGCTCTGCTGATACGCTGAAGATAGCGGATATCCTCGAAAAACTCCGTGGACTGGGCGAAGAGGTCCTCTATCTGTCGGAACAGCCGCAAACAAAGGCCGCGTTGGCAACCTGTCAGGACATCGACAGGCTTGTCCGCAGCCAGTATGGCGAGGTGACGTTGAAGGAGCTGGTGCACCGCTCAGGGCAGATGCCGGCGCCGGAGCAGGTTGAACAAACCGCTACACCAGAGCTGACTTAAGAGGATCCGGTGCGGGTGCCCGATGTGATGCGGCCGTCCTCCAAAAACAGGTAGGCGCCACGGCTCTGCCAGTCACCCAGGGCAACAATGCGGGGAGATTGATCCTGCAGGGTCACGGGATAATGAAAGTGGCCGCAGATCATCAGATCGAAGGGTTCCGGCTGGTGCTCACAGAATGTGCGTAACCAGGCCGATGGATCCTTTTCTTTGTTGAGGGGTCTTTTTTTAAGACTTTTATCACTGAGCCAGAGTCCGAACCTCCAGACCAGGTCAGGATGAATGACCCTCATCAGGCACCGGGCAAACCCGCTGCGCCATAAGCCGCGCAACAGCTTGTAGCCCGTTGCCGGGCGGACGAGGTCACCGTGACAGAGAAGCAACCGTTGTCCGTCCCAGGAGATAATCTGCTGTTCGGTGATGATGTGGCATTGCAGGGTTTCGCGAAAATAGGGGCCCAGCAGGAAATCGTGGTTGCCTTCGGTAAAATAGAGTCTCGTTCCCTGTTCAGAAAAACGGCGCAGACGTTCAAGCAGGGGAAGGTACGCGGCAAAAACCAGATGATCATAGCCGATCCACAGCTCGAAGATGTCCCCCAGCAGGAACAGACCGTCAAGATCCTGCTGCTCATCGAGAAATTCGAGGAGGCGCTGATAGTTGGCGTCCTGTGGCATGCGCAGATGGGCGTCGCTGATAAAGAGGGCTTTCATGGCTGCGACTATAGTTAAGCGCGCCTGATCTTGTCAATTAAGGAAAACAACCGTCAAAAAGGAGAGATTGTATGCAGTACCCCATGGTTCATATCTGTTATCGGGTGATGGATCTTCAGGCCTCGGAAAAATTCTACCGGGAGGCCTTCGGCTTTGAAATATCCCGCAAAAAGGATTACCCCGAGGGAAAATTCACCTTAAGTTACATGACCTCGGCCAATCTGCCCTTTGAGCTGGAGCTGACCTACAATTATGAGCAGCAGGAACCCTACGTTATCGGCAACGGCTATTCGCACCTGGCGGTCACCACCGATGACCTGGAGGGCTCCCATCGCCGCCATACGGAGATGGGCCTTGAGGTCACTCCCCTCAAGGGATTGAGTGGTGGCGCTCCGCGCTTTTATTTTGTCACTGATCCGGATGGTTATCGGGTCGAAGTCATTCGCAACACCCCTTCTTGACGCAGGAGCATGTCCATGTCTGATGCCGTATCGGTAGAGGAATTGTACGAGCAGGGAACGCGCGCTCTGGAAGAAGGGGAGTTTCGCAAGGCGATGGAATGTTTTGCCCGGATCATCGCCACCACTCCCGAGGCGGATGCCTATCTGCTCCTGGCCGAAGCCTGTTTTGAGGAAGGCGCCTGGCAAAAGGGCCTGCAGAGTTTAAAGGATGGCCTCAAGCTTGATCCCGACAATTCGGAGTTGTTGTCCGCAATGGGGGACTATTATCTGGAACAGGAGGAGTACGCCGAGGCCCGAGGTTGTTACCAGAAAGTTATGAACCGGGAACCGGAAAATATCGAGGCCATGGTTTGTATGGCCCTGGTCCAGATCAATGAGGATCAACCGGAAAAAGCGATACAACTTTGTCATGACGCGTTGCGGCTTGATCCGGACTTCCTCTTCGCCCTCAACGCCCTCGGTGATATCCATGTCCGCCAGGGTCGGCTGGATGAGGCGGCCAGCCTCTATGGGAAGGCGATCGACCTTGACCCCGAGGATCCGCAGCCTTATTTCAGTCTGGCGGAATGCTATTATGAGCAGGGGCAGCTGGAAAAAGCGGAGGAGGTCTGTCGTAAAGGGCTGGAGTGTGATCCCGGAGCGGCTGGAGGGTATTTCACCCTGGGCTCCTTGTGTCTCGATCAGGATCGTCAGCGCGAGGCGCAGGAACATTTTGAGCAGTTTCTGCGGCTGGAAAAAAGTCCGTCAGCCGCCCAGCTGCGTGAGGAAGTCAAGGCGGTTATTGAGGGTCTGAAATAGTCCGCTGAGGGCTTACAGAAAAAGCCGGTGGCAAGGGCGCACCGGCTTTTTCTGTAACATCTGGCCTGAAGTGGGTGAATAGAATTACTTCTTTTTGCCCGCTGCAGCCCGTTTTGCGGCTTTGAGGGGGTTGACCCGCACGTCCTCGGATTTGAGGTCGATCTTCTTGTGGGTGGCAAAGTTGCACAGCCCTGACAGCCACTTGGCCGCTGGATCAGGGTAGGATGAACAGACCTCACCAATGGTTCCGGTCACAATCCGGGCACAGCCCTGACATTCTTCAACAACAACCTTGCAGCTACCACCTTCGGCGGAGCAACCCGCTTTTTTCCAGAAACCGCACTCGGTGCCGGGGAGAACTGTTTGACACTGCATGTTAGACTTCCTCCTGAAAATATCTTTGATGCGAACTTAAGAACGGCAATTAATATCGAATTTATGTCAGTGAGTCAATGCTTTAATCGTATTTTGTCGGGAACTAAATTCAGCCCGTCGCCATGTCGGATGCGGCCGTAAACAGGCGGCGGTCATGGTGCAGCCACCAGACAGCGCCAAGAATCAGCATGGCGATGGCGGCCAGGGGCAGGGTAAAGCTGCCCGTCTTGTCGAAATAATATCCGGCCAGCAAGGGCGCAACCGCTCCGGGAATGTTGGCAGAGAACAGCCAGCCGTAAATGGAGGCGACCCTGCCGGCGCCCCAGATGCGGGCCACAGACCCGGCGTAAACGACCAGAACCCCGCCGTAGTTGAATCCCGTCAGGGTGGCAAAAAGCAGCAGTCCACCGCCGGAGGTCAGAATCACCGGTGTCAGCAGCAGCAGAACCGCCTGGGCGGTGAGATTCAGCTGCAGCACCTGGACACTGTCCATACGGTCAAAGAGCCCGCCCCACAGCACCCGACCGGCGGCGTTGGCCAGCGCAAAAAAAGAAACGGCACTGACGCCGGTCATCAGGGTCGCGGACTGATAGAGTTCCTTGATGTTGGCGTTGACGGCGAAACCTGCGGCCAAACCACTGAACATGGCGACGTAGAGGACGACAAAACGACGATCTGTCAGTACGGAACGGGGCGTGACCGCTATCTTTCTGCCGGCTTCCACTTGAGGGTGTGGCGGGTTGGTCATGAACACCGCCGCAAACAGAATCATCAGCATGAAGGCAGCGCCGAACCAGCCGAACAGATCAAAGGGGGTCAACTGTCGCGCCAGCAGCAGGCCGGCGACGGAACTGACCAGCGCCGCGCCGCCGCCGAAGCCGGCAACAGCGACTCCGGTGACCAGGCCCTTGTTGTGAGGAAACCATTTCATGCAGGTGGAAATAGGAACGATATAGGCGATACCGGCACCCAACCCGGCGATAACACCGTTACCGATCACCGTATACAGAAAGGCTCCGCCGCCCAGGGATGACAGCAGCCAGCCGCTGCCGAAAAGAATGCCACCGGTGATGGTGGAAAATCGGGGGCCAAACCGGTCAAGCAGGATGCCGGAAAAGATCATGGTTGCCGGAAATACAAAATAAAACAGGGTGAAGGGAATCTGGGCCTGGGCCTGGGAAATGTTGACGATTTCCCGCAAGTGCAGTACATACACTGACCAGGAATAGGTCGCGCCAAGACAGATCTGCATCAGCAGGGCGGAAAAGATAACCATGAAACGCATGACAACGCCTTTATCGGGTGGAGTTGAAAACAGACATTAGGCAGTTCGGTGCGTCAAGTCAATCAGCAATCGGGCGTGGGATGTGAATCAACAGCAACAGGTTCCACAACCGATGACAGGTGTTATGAAACAGAATCCCTCAGACATCAAACCGCGCAGCCGGGAGTGGGAAGTCATTTGTCAGCGCTGCGGTCGTTGCTGCTATGAAAAGTATGATTATCGTGGCACAATTCACTACACCAAGACCCCCTGTGAGTTTTTCAACCCGGCCACCCGGAGGTGCCGGGTCTATGCGCGGCGGCAGCAGCTGCAGCCGGGGTGTGCGCAATTGACGATCGAGTTGATTCAACGTGGCATTTTGCCCAAAGATTGCCCCTATGTCCGGCAGTTCGGAGCCGGGGAGGGGAAACAGTAGCAGATAGTTTGTCAACAGCCTGGCAGGTTTGCTACGACCTTGCATGGGCTATGCAAAGGAGAGCGGTACGTTATGGCGGACATCAAGTTTGGAACATCGGGCTGGCGGGCGATTTTGTGTGATGACTTTACCCTGGCGAATGTTCGTTTTGTCATTCGTGCCGTTGCCGATCATCTACGCCAGCAGGAAGAAGCGGACAGAGGTGTCGTCGTCGGCTATGATGCCCGGTTCATGGGGGAGGATTTCGCCCGGGAGGCGGCCAGGGTGTTTGCCGCCGCTGGTATCCCGGTGTTCCTGTGTGATCGCGATACGCCGACGCCGGTCATTTCCCACGAGCTGTTGCGGCGCCAGGCCGCCGGTGCGATCAACTTTACCGCCAGCCATAATCCCTACAATTATAACGGCATCAAGTTTTCTCCGGCCTGGGGTGGCCCGGCCCTGCCGGAAACCACCGGCGATATCGAAGTGCGGGCCAACAGGCTGCAACAGGAAAACAGCAGCATTCCGGTCATGGATCTGGAAACAGCGGTGAAAAAAGAATTGGTGCACAGCATCGACCCCCGCCCCGCCTACTTTGCAACCCTGCGGGGCATGATCGACTTTGAGGCCATTGCCGTATCCGGAATAAAGATCGCCGTCAATCCTCTGTACGGCAGCGGGCGAGGTTATCTTGACACCCTGCTGACCGAAGCGGACGTTGATATTGTGACCATGAATACCCACCGTGATCCCTACTTCGGAGGGGAGCCCCCGGAACCGGCAGAAGCACATATCGCCGATTTTATTCAGCTGATCGCTAAAGGAAATGGTATCGCTCTGGGCGTTGCCACCGACGGAGACGGGGATCGTTTCGGGATAATTGACAGGGATGGCAGTTATATCGAGCCGAACTACATTCTGGCGCTGCTCCTCGATTACATGATCCGGCGCAAGGGCTTGCGCGGTGATGCCGCACGCAGTGTGGCCACGTCGCACCTGATCGATGCCGTGGCCCGCCATCATCAGGTCAAGGTTCTGGAAACACCTGTCGGCTTCAAGTTCATCGGCGAATACATCAGTGCCGGTAAAATCCTCATCGGTGGTGAAGAGAGCGCCGGCCTGAGCATCCGCGGGCATGTTCCGGAAAAGGACGGTATCCTGGCCTGTCTGCTCGTTGCCGAGATGGTCGCCGTTGAAAAGAAATCGTTAAAGGAACTCCTGGCGGAACTCTACACCAAAGTCGGTGAGATCCACACCCGCCGCATCAATATCCGGCTGTCCCGGCAGTTGGAAGACAGCCTGCCCGACAAACTCGCCAACCCGCCGGCAGCCCTTGAAGGCCGTACCATCAGTGAGGTCATTCGCATTGATGGCAACAAATTCCTTTTTGCTGACGGCTCCTGGCTGCTGTTCCGCAAGTCTGGAACCGAGCCGGTGGTCAGACTGTACGCCGAAGCAAAAAGCCAGGCGCAACTGACAGAACTGATCGAGGTCGGCCAGAGGTTTATCCTGTCCTGACCCCCCTGATTCCTCACCCTATGAGGGGCCACCGGAGTTTACCGGCGGCCCTTTAATTCGCCAGCATTTTCCCAACGTTTTTGCTGAATGCGTTAACGCCTGCATTTAAGGCCGCGACCAGGTCGCCATAGCTGTTGCCGGTCGAGCGGTTGTCGCTATAGGTTCCCTGCCAAAGATGACCATTATTGTCGCTGAGCTGCCAGCGGATACGCAGGTCAAGAGTCTCCCCCAGGACTCCGCTGAAGTCGATGACGGTCAGCCTGAGTCGATAGTCAGGAAGGCGCGGGTTCTCCCAGGGGTGGACGAGAATGGTCGCCGCCGGCAGCTGCAGTTGCAGGCTGCGCTGCAGGGTGGCGACCAGGGCTGAGTCGAGGGGCTCGGCCCAGCGATGGGTGTCAGAGAAGCGAATCTGGTGGTTTGGTCCTTTGGCGACAACCGGAGCCCGCTTCAAATAGTCCGGAAAACCGGCAAGGTCAATAGCCAGGACCACTGCCCGGTCGGACTGAATTCGGGTCCGGTCGGAGTCAACCTCCAGCAGGTAGAACTGTTGGTCAGGAGCCGGGCTGCCGAGTTGGACGCAGGCAGCGAGAATGAGAGCGCCAAAGACGTAGCCGAGCTGTTTTACCGGGGTCATGTCATTTCTCCGTCGCCCGCCCGCGCAGGAGCATTTGCGGATCGCGTTCGAGTTCGTCAGCCAGATAGCGCAGACTCTCCATGGTGCCATGGAGCTGCTGCATGGTCAGGGAAAACTGCTGAAGCAAAGGGGAATCGGTGTCGATGAGGTTCTTGTAATCCTGCATGGTGGCCGTGACATTGTCGGCAGCCCTGGAGACGGCGGCCATGCTCCGATCGATGCTTCGGGCCAGAGGGGTGATTTCCGCGTCCAGGGTGCTGATGGTTCTGCCGGCGTCGCTGAGGATGGTGCGGGCCTCAACAAGGAGCAGGTTGACATTGTCATCCAGGCGGGTCAGGGTGGAGCGGCTCAGGGTCAGGGTCTCCTCCATGCCGGTCAGCAGCGGCGGCAGGGCGTCATTCATGGTCGTCAGCAGTTGATTGAGGCTGGTCATGGCCGCGTCGATCTGTTCGATGCCACTGTGCAGGCTGGGAGAGGTGAAGATGCGCTGGGCGCCTTCGGCGGACTGGATCAGTTTGTCCGCCAGCAGCTGCAGAGGCAGTTCCTCCAGGGTTCTGCTCAGTTCTTCAAAGCTGGAACTGACGGCGGGAATTGCCTGATAGTCACCGGTTGTACGGACCTGCACCGCCGGCGCCTCGGGAAACATGTCAAGATTGACATAAAGCTGTCCGGTCACCAGGCTGTCGAGCTGCAACTGAGCACGCAGTCCGCCGGTAATCAGGGGGACAATGGGATCCTCTCCCTGGACGGTGGTCATCAGATGGTCGAGCAGACCCTTGTCGCTGCCGTCGGCTTTAATCTTTTTGGGCTCGATTTCGATGACCACCGGGATATTGAAAGCCAGTTGCCGCTGTTCAAAGCGAATATTGATTTCCCGTACCTGGCCGATCTTGACGCCGCGAAAGCGTACCGGTGAGCCGACATTGAGGCCTTTGACGGAACTTTCAAAGTAGATGATATAGCGCTTGGTGTCGGTCAGCAGGCCGCCGGGACCGAAAAACAGGATGCCGGCAACGCACAAAATGATGGCTCCGACAACGAAGATGCCGATGACTCTGGGATCGACTTTTTTGCGTTGATGCATGGGGTCTTCCTCAGCAGATCACAAGTATTCAGCCCGGGATAACGGGTTGATATGAAAGGTTACAGCGCATTTTAAAGGGTACGCGTGAGAAAGTTGCGCACCCGCTCATCCTCTGATTCTTTAAGCAGCTTGTCCGGCGACCCGGCGGCAATAATGGTCTTTTCATCGGCATCGAGAAAGATCGAATCATCGGCGACGCAGAAAATGCTTGCCAGCTCATGGCTGACCATAACAATGGTGGTGCCGAGGCTGTCGCGCAGCTCCAGAATCAGATTGTCAAGCAGCCGGGAGCTGATCGGATCGAGCCCGGCCGAGGGTTCGTCAATAAACAGAATATCCGGATCAAGGGCCATGGCCCGGGCCAGCCCCGCACGCTTGCGCATGCCGCCGCTGATTTCCGACGGGTAATAATCGGCAAAACCTCCCAGCCCTACCAGCGCCAGCTTGTAGGACACCACCCGGTCGATCTGTTGCCTGTTCAGCCGGGTGAATTCCTCCAGTGGCAGGGCGATGTTCTCCCCAAGGGTCATGGAGCTGAGCAGGGCGCCGCTCTGGTACAGGATGCCGCTGCGGCTGATGATCGCCTGGCGCTGATGCGCATCGGCCTGCCACAGGTTGACCCCGTTAATAAGGATGTCCCCGGTCGCCGGTTCCATCAGGCCGATAAGGTGACGCAGCAGGGTGCTTTTGCCGCAGCCACTGCCGCCCATGATGACAAAAATGCTCCCCCGACGCACGGAAAAGGTGAGTTTCTGCTGAATAATTGTCTCGCCGTAGGCCATGGTCAGGTTGTTGATCTGCAAATGGGGCCGGTTCATCTCAGACTCCCATGATCTGGCAGATGACGGTGATGACGGCATCGGCAACAATAATCAGAACCAGGGAGGTGACAACGGCACTGGTGGCGGCAAAACCGACAGCCGAGGCACTGCGTCCACACTGCAGGCCGCGGAAGCAGCCGGCGGTGGCGACAAGAACGCCGAAAATGCCGGCCTTGGTCAGGCCGATGGCAAAATGGCGCAGCGGCACAAAACTCTGAATCTGCTGATAATACTGATAAAAGGAAACATCGAAAAGGGACGCGCTGACAATGGCGCCACCCAGGATACCCATGAAATTGGCGTAGATGCAGAGCAGGGGCAGAGTAATGCACAGGGCGAGCAGGCGGGGCAGAACCAGAAATTCCACCGGTGATATGCCCATGGTGGTCAGGGCATCAATCTCCTCGTTGACCTGCATGGTGCCGAGCTGGGCGGCGTAGGCGGCCCCGGTACGTCCGGCCATGATAATGGCGGTCATCATGGCCCCCATCTCTCGCGCCATGCCCAGACCCACCAGGTTGGCGATGAAGATTTCGGCACCGAAGAGCCGCAGTTGCACGGCTCCGACAAACGCGAGGATCATGCCCACCAGAACGCTGATCAGGGTGATGATGGCCAGGGCCGAGGGACCGGCCGCCTCAATCTGATAAAACAGATCGGACAGCCGCAGTCGCGCCCGACCACGGATCAGGTTGAGCAGGGCATAGAAGACGTTACCGATGAATTTCAGCAGATCGTTCCAGTTGCGATGCATCTCGATGGTGAGATTGCCGATAACGGCGAGAACCGGTTGTCCGAGGATGCTGCGCCGGGCTCCCTTGCGTTCGGGGACGGCATAGGCCAGATCGAGCAGCCGCTTGACGCCGTCCGGCAGGGCGTCACGGTCAAGGGTTGACTGCCGCTGGTGGCAGTGATCGATCAGTTCGATCAAGAAGGTCATCAGACCACTGTCCCAGTCATGTAACTGGTGGCAGGTCAGAACGAGGTGACGCGGATTATCGGCTTCAATGCGGTTTATCAGGGCTGAAATCTCGGGAATACCGGCAGCGAAAGTCCAGGTGCCGGTTAATTCCAGGCACAGGGTGTCGTTTTTCAGCGCGTACTGATATTTTTGGTGGTCAGCCATGGGCCCCCGGCAGGCGATGGTTGGCGCTACTTCAGACATTGCAGTCAATGTAATATCATGTTCCGATGCGGGTATCCAGCCGGGTTTTTGCCGTAGCCGGGCGACAAGGGTTCGGCTTGGCTTTTACGGGTGCTGAAAAGAAATGACCGGGAAGGGGTGTTTTAACCGGGGCTGAAGGTCGAGATCTGGTTTCTGCCGTTGTTTTTGGAGCGGTAGAGGGCGCGGTCGGCTGCTTCCAGAAGCTGGTTTTTGGTCACTTCGGCCGACTCAGCCGTGGTCGATGAAATGCCGGCGCTGATGGTGATATAGATGGCCTGACCGTTGACATTGGTAGCGATGCCCTCAATGCAGCGGCGCAGGCGGGCGGCAAAGACCCTGGCTCCGGCTAGGCCGGTTTCGGGCAGAATAACGGCAAACTCCTCCCCACCGTAACGGGCAACGATATCGCTTGGCCGGATGGCGGTGTTGACCGCCTTGGCCAGATTGATCAGCACCATGTCCCCGGCGGGGTGCCCGTAGCTGTCGTTGACCTGCTTGAAATGATCAATATCGAAGATGATCAGCGACAGGGAACAGCCGTGGCGTCTGGCCCGGAGAAATTCGTTGTTGAGGGCCTCGTGGAAATAGCGGTGATTGTACAAACCGGTCAGGCCGTCGCGGTAGACCAGTTCGTTCAGACGGTCGTTGCTCTCTTTCAGTTGCGCGGCCATGCGTTCAGCTTTCATCCGCGCTACGTTCAGTTCCAGCAGAACCTGTTCCTTGCTCAGATTCATCCGTGCCAGTTCGGCATTGGCCTGTTGCAGCAATGCCGTGTAGGGGATGATATCCTGCTGCTCAAGATCAAACAGCTCAAAGATCTCATTGCTGTTGTGGGCAACCGTGTCAAACAGGCTGTGGCAGCGGCTCGCCTCAAGGCCGAAGTGCTCCTGGAGCTTCTGCTGCAACTGCGGAGCTTCGGGGATGTGGTCCTGGTCGAGGCAGAGATAGGCGATCTTTTCCGCCAGGGCGATAATCATCGCCGGAGTCCGGCAGGCGCCAGGGGCTGCGTCCGGCTGGGTTTGATGCAGAATAGGTTCGCAGATGGTATCAGGCAGGTTCCAGTCCTTGAGCAGGGCGTAACCCACCTGAAAATGATCGAAACCGAAGATGTCAATTTCGTTCCGGCGCAGGGTGTTGCCGTCAATAAAAGGGTTGTCAAGCAAGCAGCTGTAGGTCTCGCCCTTGGCCTGGGCCAGAATCAGCTTGCCGATGTTTTTCAGCAGCCCGGTGACAAAGATATCGTCGTCACGGCACTGGATCTGGCGGGAGAGCAGTTCTGCCGCTACCGCTGTTGTCACTGACTGTTTCCAGAACAGGTCGAGGTCAAGGTCGCCGTGGTGCTGGTGTCGGGTATCGGTGGCGATAACAAAGGACAGGGCGATATTCTTGATCATGTCAGTGCCCAGGACGACCATGGCCCGGGCTACAGAATGGATGCTGCCGTTACGGGAGAACATGTCCGAGTTGGCAATTTTCAGCATTCTGGCGGTCAGAGCCGGATCAGCGGTAATGATCTCGCCCAGAGCCGTCAAGGTGGCCTGGTTATCGCGCACAGCCTTGAGTATATTGACGGCGATAGCCGGCAGGGAGGGCAGGGGCAGATCCTTTTCGATCAGCTCTTTGATCCGTTTATGTTCAGTCGCAGGTTGCATGGAAATTGCCTTGAAATTTTATCGGCTTATCAACGTGTTAGCTTCTGATAATAAGAGTCCGCCTATAAAAGTCAAGGAAGAACTGCAGTCAGAACAAGAAATATTACTTAAATCGTAGTCAATGGCTTGTCGGGATTTGTTTCTGGACAGACAATCCTCCCGCTGGTTATAAATTGAGTTCGGATTGTTACCGTACGACAGCCTGCGGGCTTGCCTCTTTTTTAGCCAAGGAAAAGATTTTTATGAAATTTGCCGAACACCCCCTGTTGATTTTCGATGGCGCCTGCGGCACCAACCTGCAACTGGTTGAGATCAGCGACGCGCAGTGGAGCGGCTGTGACGGCTGCAATGAAATCCTGAATGTCAGCGCACCGCAGCATATTGTCGCTTTGCACCAATCGATGCTCGACGCCGGCGCCATGGTTCTGGAAACGGACACCTTCGGGGCGTCACGGATTGTGCTCGCCGAGTACGGACTGCAGGACCGGGTACGGGAGATCAACACCAGGGCTGTGGAAAACGCCAGAGAGGCCATCGCAGGCCGTCCGGACAGGTATATCGCCGGGTCTGTCGGTCCGGGAACCAAGCTGCCCTCCCTGGGGCATATCCCGGTGGAGGACCTGCGTCAGGCGACCACGGAGCAGATCGCCGCGCTCCTTGACGCCGGGGTCGATTGCCTGATGATTGAAACCTGCCAGGATCTGCTTCAGACCAAGACGGCGCTGGTTGCTGCCTTTGACATGCTCGAAGCAGCCGGTCTGGATCTGCCGGTGCTGGTATCGGTGACCATCGAACAGCAGGGAACCATGCTGGTCGGTACCGATATCGCCGCCGTGGTCGCTACCATCGAACCCTTCCCGGTTTTTTCCCTGGGCCTCAACTGCGCGACCGGACCGCAGGACATGAGGTCCCACGTGCAGTATCTGAGCCGGCACTGGCCACGGCGGATTTCGGTGATACCCAACCAGGGCATGCCCGAGGTCGTCGCCGGTAAGACCCACTATCCCCTGTCGCCGGCGGATTACGCCGAGCAGATGTGGCGTTTTGTCACGCAACAGGGGGTCAGTATTGTCGGCGGCTGTTGCGGTACCAGTCCGGAGCATATCGCGGCGCTGGCCACCCGCCTTGCCGGGGTTGTCCCTGCGGCCAGGGAGGTGTTGTCATGAAGCCATCGGTAGCCAGTTTGTATCAGGCGGTAGAGCTTGTGCAGGAGATTCCCCCGGTGCTCATTGGCGAGCGCTGTAATCCCAACGGCTCGAAGGCCTTTAAAGAGGCACTGCTGGCCGAGGATGATAACGCCTGCCTCAAGGTCGCCCTCGACCAGGAAGCACGGGGCGCGCAGATTATCGACCTGTGCGTGGCTTACGCCGGTCGTGATGAGGAAGCGGACATGGTGCGCCTGGCCAGATTGTTCGCCGGTTCCTGCAAGGCGCCCTTGATGTTCGATTCCACCAGCCCCCGGACCCTGGAGCAGGTTTTGCCCCTCTATCCGGGACGGGCCATCATCAACTCGATCAACCTTGAGGATGGTGGCGACAATCTGGACCGCATCTGCCGCCTGGCGAAAAAATACGGCGCTGCCGTGGTGGCCCTGGTGATCGATCAGGAGGGGATGGCTCTGACCTGTGAACGCAAGGTTGCGGTGGCCAGGGAGATCTACCGCCGGGTGGTCGATGAACATGGCCTGCGTCCCCAGGACATCCTCTTCGACCTGTTGACCTTCACCGTCGGCTCCGGCGATGAGACCATGCGCAGAGCCGCCATGGAAACCCTGGCGGCCATTAAACAGGTCAGGCAGGAACTGCCCGGTGTCGGTTTTACCCTCGGGGTCAGCAATATCAGCTTCGGCCTGCGGCCGGCGGCGCGCAAGGTCCTCAATTCCGTATTTCTGCACGAAGCGGTGGCGGTCGGACTCAATACCGCCATTGTCGACGCGGCCAAGGTGCTCCCCTATTCGGCTATCAGTGATGAGGATCGTGTCCTCTGTCTTGATCTGCTGTTTGATCGCACGCCGGACGCCCTGATGACCTTTATCGATCACTTTGAGAGCGTTAAAGAGAGCCGCGACGATGAAGCGCAGGCCAGTCTGCCGGCTGAAGAACTGCTGCGGCACAAGGTGCTTAAAGGTGACAAGGACGGCCTTGAGGACCTGCTGGCGCAGTTACGCGGCCGCTGGAAACCCCTGGAGATCGTCAACCGGCTGCTGGTTCCCGCCATGCGCGAGGTCGGGGACCTGTTCGGGCGTGGCGAGCTGCTCCTTCCCTTTGTTCTGCAGTCGGCGGAAGTGATGAAGCAGAGTGTTTCCCTGCTCGAACCTCATATGGAAAAACTTGCCGATGAGGGGCGGGTGAAGGTGCTGCTGGCGACGGTGGCGGGGGATGTGCATGACATCGGCAAGAACCTGGTCGATATTATTTTAAGCAACAACGGCTATCGGGTATTCAACATCGGTATCAAGGTGCCGGCGGAAGAGATTATCGCCAAGGCCAGGGAATATGAGGTCGATGTCATCGGCCTGTCAGGGTTGCTGGTCAAGTCGGCCTTGTTGATGAAGGACAATCTGGCCCAATTCAGCGATGCCGGCCTTAAGCAGCCGGTGCTCCTCGGCGGGGCGGCCCTGACCCGCAAGTACGTCGCTTTGGATTGTGCCCCTGAGTACCGGCAGCCCGTTGTTTACTGCGCGGATGCCTTTGACGGCCTCAAGGCCATCCGTGAGTTCGAGGCGGGCACCTTGACGGCCAGCAGCTGGGAGGACACACAGGTGGTTAAAAACCGTCCCGGTCTCCAGCAGGCGATCATCGAGAGGCAGTGGACGGTACCGACGGTGCCCTTCGTCGGTGACCGACAGGTATACGACCTGCCGGCGGAGCGTCTTTTTGATTACCTGAATCAGGCTGCCCTGTTCCGCGGGCGCTGGGGCTACCGGCGGGGCAAGATGAGCAGGGATGAGTATGAGAGCCTGCAGAAAACAAAGGTTCTTCCCCTTTATGAACGGCTTAAACACCAGTGTCTGGAGCAGGGATGGCTTAAACCACAGGTCGCTTACGGTTATTTTGACTGCCATAGCGACGGCGATCGCTTGCTGGTGAGTCATGACGACAGGGAGCATGTCTTTGCCTTCCCGCGGCAGAGCAGTGCCGCCGGCCTGTGTATCGCCGATTTTTACCATTCCGCCGCCGAGGGAGGAGATAAGGTCGGGTTTTTTGTGGTCACCATTGGTGAACAGCTGGCCCGGCGCACTCAGGAGCTGTACGCCACGGATCAGTATCACGATTATCTCATGCTCCACGGTCTGGGGGTGGAGTTGACCGATGCCCTGGCGGAATACTGGCACGAGCAGATGCGTATCGAAATGGGGATTCAGCAGGGGCAGACCGATATGGAGTCCTATGTGGCGCAGGGATATCAGGGGTCGCGTTACGGCTTCGGTTACCCCTCCTGCCCGGATATGGGCGCTCACCAGCCATTGTTTGAGCTTCTCAGGCCGGAGCTGATCGGGGTCAGCCTCACCGAGTCTTTTGAGATGGTGCCGGAGATGAGTACTTCGGCCATCGTCGCCTATCATCCCCAGGCCAAGTATTTCGCCGTGTGATGACGGTCGCTTCAGAGGTCTCCTTTCTTGTCGCCTTTGCTTTGACCCTGGCGGGGATTTTCTATCTTGCCCTGGGGGGGAGCAGCCGCGCCGCGACCGGCACCGACTACTCCCTCAGTGGTCGCGATGCATCTACCCTGAACGTTTTCGGCGCGATTACCGGAACCCTGGTTGGCGGCTCTTCAACCATCGGTACCGCGCAACTGGCTTTTCTCTACGGGGTGTCAGCCTGGTGGTTCACCCTGGGCGCGGGGCTTGCCTGCCTGTTTCTCGGACTGTTTATTGCCGTTCCCCTGCGTCACAGCCAGGCGCAGACGATTCCGGAATTTATCGCCCTGTATCACGGCCGCCAGGTGCGTATCGTCGCCAGCCTGTTTACCGCTGTTGGCATGTTCATTCAGATTGTCGCGCAACTGCTGGCCTGCGGCGCGATTCTGGCGGTGCTTTTTGATCTGTCGCTGGTGGCCAGTGCCGCGATATCCACAGTGCTGGTGCTGGGCTTTACCCTCGGTGGCGGCATGAAATCCGCCGGCCTGACGGGCATGGTGAAAATGGTTCTGATCTACCTGACCATGGTGATTGCCGGTTTCCTGGCATTTCGTCAGAGTGGCGGCTGGCAGGGGTTGAGGGCCACTTTTGATGCCTGGCCCTGGTTCAGCCTTTTCGGCTATGGCGTCAGCGAAGGGGTCTCTGATCTGGTCTCCATGCTGGTTGGAGTCGTTTCCACCCAGACCTATCTGCAGGCGATCTTTTCCGCCAGGGACGCGACCAGGGCGCGCCGGGGGGCTTTGCTCAGCGCCGCCCTGATTCCGCCCCTGGGACTGTTCGGCATCCTTGTCGGGCTGACCATGCGACAGACGATGCCGGAGCTGCAAAGTGCTCTGGCCCTGCCGACCTTCATCCTTGCCGGGTTCCCCCCCTGGCTTGCCGGAATCGCCTTCGCGACCCTGCTCATCGCTGCCATCGGTACCGCTTCGGGACTGGCCCTGGGAGTGGCGACCACCCTGAAATCCGATGTCTTTCAGCGCTGGCTGCAGGGGGCGGTTGAGCTCAAGGCTTTCCGGCTGATGACGGTTGCCGTTGTTGGGGGCGCTTTTGTGCTGCTGCTCTCCAATCTGGGTTCGGCGATTATGGAGTGGAGCTTTCTGTCCATGGGCTTACGTGGTGCAACCCTGTGCTTTCCTCTGCTGTTCGCTGTTTTTTTCGCCCGACGATCCTTGCGTCATGCCGGCCTGGTTGCCGTTACCGTCGCCCCGCTGGCGGTTATTGTCAGCGGCTTCTTTCCTCGCCTTGGTGTGTCCCCCCTCTTTATCGGACTGGGGCTGTCACTGCTGATTCTTACCGCGGGTTTGTGGATGACAGCTCAGCAGCAACGGGGTGGGGGCTGATGCCGATCCTGCTCCTGCTTCTGCTCCTGATCTGGGTCCCGCTGCCTCTGTGCGCGGCCTCATTGTCCCTTGATGTACGCGGCCTGGAGGGGGATCTTGATCGGACGATCAGGGAGTCCCTCGTGCTTCCGGAGCTGGTGGCCGGCGATGACCGCTTCAATCGACAACGCCTGGGCGCCTGGCAGCGCCGTCTGCCCGGCCTGGTCCGTGAGATTCTGGAACCGTACGGCTACTTTTACAGCAGTGTGCAGAGCCGTCTGGAGATGCCGGCAGCCGAGGAATTCCGGCTGGTGATCGAGGTGGACGCAGGCGAGCCGCTACGGCTGACCAGTGTCCAGGTCAAGCTCCTCGGGGAAGGGCGTGAACACGCTGCGTTGCAGCAGCAGGTTGACGCTTTCCCCCTGAAAGCCGGTGATACCGTACGGCAGGATTATTATGAACAGGGCAAGGGCAGGCTGCGGCAGGAAGCTATGGAGGCGGGATACCTGGATGCGGATTTCAGCAGGCATCAGCTGCGTGTTCATCTGGCGGAGCGCAGGGCGGACATTGATCTCGCCCTCGACACCGGCCCGCGCTACTTTTTCGGTGCGACGGAATTTCTGGTCGGCACCTATCCCCAGGCCTACCTGGAGCGTTTTGTTGCCTATCGGCAGAAAGAGCCTTTTTCCTACAGTCTCCTCGGCAAGACCCAGATCGACCTCATGGACGCTGATCTGTTTCGCTGGGTCCGGGTGGAGGCACAACCGGAGAAGGCGGTTGCCGGTGAGGTTCCGGTGGTGATCGAGGCCACCCCTTTGCCCCGGCATCGCCTGCGTCCCGGTGTCGGTTACGGTACGGATACCGGCGCGCGGGTTTCCCTGCAGTATCGTCTTCTTAACATCGCCGACCGGGCGCACGAGTTTCAGGGTGAGTTGATGCTGGCAGAATGGCGCCAAACCCTGGAAACGACCTATATCATCCCCCAGAAACAGCATGCCGACAGTGTAATCCTGGTGCGCCTGGGGATTGACCGGGAAGATATTGACAGTTTCTATCGCCTGGAAACCTTTGCCGAAGCCCAGTACCGGCGGAATCTGGGGAGGGGCTATTCGGGCGCCCTGTTCATGCGGCTGATGTCGGAGAGGTCTCGTATTGCCGCTACCGACAACCGGGCGCGCCTGTTGTTGCCCGGGCTGCGCTTCGGCCGTCAACGTCTGGATCATCCCCTGACGCCGACCCGGGGCTATCAGGCGCAGCTGGAGCTGGTCGGCAGTGATGCCCGACTGCTCTCCGATACCAGTCTGGTGCAGCTGTCGATCAACGTGGCGGGAGTCCAGCCCCTCAGGGACACATTGTCCCTGATCTATCGGTTCAAGGGAGGAACGACCTGGCACCGGGATGCCTTCCGTGAGGTGCCGGTGTCTCTTCGTTACTTTGCCGGTGGTGATCGCAGTGTCAGGGGCTACAAGTACAACTCCCTGGGCCCGGAGAATTCCGAAGGGGAGATTGTCGGCGGAAAGCACCTGCTGGAAATGAGCCTGGAACTGGAGCGCAAGTTATTGGAAAAATGGTCGACCGCTATCTTTTATGATGCCGGCAATGCCTTTGATCAGCCGAGCAATTTTGAGATCAAGCAGGGTGCCGGAATCGGCGTGCGCTACCACACACCCATCGGCGCTATCCGTCTGGATCTGGCCCGGCAGATTGGAGAAGCGACCAACCGTCTGCGTCTGCACTTAAGCGTCGGGGGTGGCTGGTGAGGCTTCTGCTGCGCATCCTCTGCGTTCTTGTGCTGGTGACCGCCGTGACTGTCGGCGGCGGTGTGTACTGGCTGATCCACAGCTACGCCGGTGCCTCTTTTGCCGTACGGCAACTGGTGCGTTTGCTCGACCCGCAAGCCACGGATTACCGGGTTAAGGGGACCCTGGCTGATGGCATGTCGATTGAAAACCTGACCCTTGACGGAGATGCTTTTTTTCTGTCCCTGTCCCGTCTTGAAGTTAAAGTACTTGTTGAGCAAATCTATCCAATAAGAATAAAATCAAAAGGATTATCTGTCTTCGGGATGGTCCTGAAATTGCCGGAGAAAGAAACCGGAACCGAAGCTGAGGCACCGGACGATTGGCTGGTTCCCGACCTTGACCTGCCGCAACTGGATCCCTTTTTTGACCTGCTGACTGTCGATTTACCGGGATTTGCAATGCAAAATGTGCAGTTGCACCGGGGCGCGGAGACTGTTTTACAGCTGACCAGCCTGCAGGCAGACATCGGCCTGAACAAGAGAATCCTGCAGTTTTCTGATGCCCTGCTGGTGCTGCCTGAACTGCAGGTGCAGGGCGGAATCAGTTTAAATATGGCGACTCCAGGGGTGGTTGTTTCAGGGCAGGCCACAAAGATTAATACGGCCGGTTTCTGGGATGCTGCCGAGCTTGACGGGCGGATGGTGGCAGGAGACGCCGGTCTGCGGGGGGAGCTGTCGGGGAGGCTGTCGCCAGCATCCATGCCGCCTCTAGGTTTTGAGAGTTCCTGGTCGTTGCAGAACCATCAGCTTGTTTTTGCATTGTCTGAATTGACCCAGAAGGGGCGTGAGGGAAGGTTGGAGGCCAGGGGCAGACTTTCGGGAAGCAGGCATGCGCCACGAATGGAAGCGACAGCGCGGATGCTGGATCTTGATGTGTCAGCGGAGGCGGGTAGGCCGCTGGCGGTAAGTGCGACCGTCTCGACAGATTTTCACGGTCGGCAGTACCGGGGGTCCGTCGACCTGACAAGCCGTGGCGACAAACTGGTTACGCTGGCGCTCAATGGGGTTTTTCACGGTGACTTCCAGCAGGCCGAGTTCACTGAACTTGACGCCCGCTGGCAGGATGCCCGGGTAACTGGCGCCGTAAAGACGCAGTGGTTGCCTTTTCTGATGGTTTCTCCCGCGCTGGAGATCCGTGATTTTACCCCGCAGGCACTGGTGCCCGAAGTCCGTGGTCTGATCAATGCCCATGTCAGTGGCCGCTACGAACTGGCGGATGGGGTGCCGGTCATAGACGCCGCGGTTGATCTGTTTGATTCGCGGCTGCAGGGGGTACCGTTACAGGGCCAGGCCAGGTTGGGGTACGCTGACGATAAACTGCAGATCTCCGCTCTGGATATTATCAGTGAAGGCATACACCTCAAGGCACAGGGGGAACTGCACGATCGTGTTGATTTTCAGGTACAGGTAGAGGATCTGGCGATGCTCTCAGCGGCAAGCGGTGGGCACCTGCAGGCGACGGGCTGGCTTCAATACCGGACGGCGGGGGTCATCGGAGAACTCACTTTGACGGGGGCCTCACTGATCCATGACGACCTGCAGCTGAAACAGTTGTCCGCCCACGTTGGCCTTCAGCGGGAGCAGTTCGCCGCTGATCTGAAGGCTGAATATCTGATCCATGGGGATACACAGTGGTTGGACAGCCTTGCCCTGACCGCTTCGGGAACCCCTGATGAACATGACATCCAGCTCGGGATTTTAGCAGAACAGGGTTCCCTGGTCGGCCGCGCCAGGGGGCAGTGGATGGATCGCCTGTGGCGCGGTACGGTGACGGAACTGGAGACCGCTCTGGCTGGCAAGGAAAGCTGGCGGCTTGAACGGCCTTTTGCCGTGCGGGCCTCGGCCCGGGAAGCAGCCGTCGCGCCGCTCATGCTGACCACGGAAACCGGCCAGTCTCTTTCTCTGGCAGGCCGGTACAATGTTGACGCGGGAGAGTATCAGGCCGATCTGACATGGGAGCGCCTTGCCTTGTCTGTCCTTGATCGGTTTATGGAGAATAATCCTTTAAGGGGCAGCACCAGCGGTCATCTTGTCCTCGTGCAGGAACAGGAACAGCAAAGCCTGATGGCCAATGTCGACCTGAGTGCGGACCTGGAACATGACAGTATCTCGTTGCAGGACATGGAAGGCAACGTCCAGCTGAACTGGAACCACCAGGGCCTTGACGCGACCATGGCCTTTGAGCTGGAACAGGGAGCGCAGATCACGGGACGCCTTGAAGCTGCCTCAGGTCAGCTGCTGAGGGTGCCGCAGGAAGCTGATTTTACCCTGAGCTGTCAACGCTTGCCCCTGCCGCTCATCAACGCCTGGCTGCCTCCTGACCTGATGTTCGAAGGACTGGTCAATTGCGCTGTGGATGGAATCTGGCGTTCCGCTGGGGCAGCGAGACTCCGCGGACATATGAGGGTCGAAGGGGGGCGTGCCCTCTGGTATGACCATGAGCAGGCAGTGGAGGTTGATATTGCCAGGGCACGGATTGATGTCGACTGGCATGACCGGCTTCGAGCCGGCGTGTATCTCGATTACGATTTCGGTCAGGCAGCCGGGCACCTGGAAATTCCCATCGCGGCAACATGGCCCCTGGCAGGGGACGGGTCAACCCCCGTCGTCGCACGGGCCGAACTGGACTTCGACGAAAAGGGTTTGTTGTCGTCCTTTTTTCCGCAACAGATTCAGTACAGCAGGGGGCGCTTAACCGCCGATCTGGCTGTCGACGGCACCCTGGCAGAGCCACGCCTGTCCGGCTCTTTGCAGCTGGAGGATGCGGAGGCCTATCTGCCGGCTGCCGGTATCCGTGCCGGCGAGGTGAGGATGCAGGCCTTTTTGTCCGATGACCGGATTCAGGTCCGTGAACTGCACGTCGCTTCGGGTGCTGGTGCGGTGACGGGGCAGGGGTCTTTGAATTTGAAGAAATGGCAGCTCGATAACTTTGAATTCTCTGTTGAAGGGGATCGATTTCAATTGCTCGATCTTCCGGAGATGAAGGTGCGCGTCAGTCCGCAGCTGCAGATTGAGGGGGATCTGTCCCTGATCAGGGTGCGTGGAGATGTCTACATCCCCACTGTCATGGTCAAGGATCAGAAACGCCGTGGCAGCGCTGTCAACAGCCCGGATTTAATTGTCGTTGATCGCGGTACGGAGCTGTCATCACCGCGGAAATGGCGACAGGATATCGATATTCAGTTGCATCTGGGGGAGCAGGTTCTGATTGACATGGGCGGATTGGAGGCCAGAATCGGTGGTAGTCTGCGCCTCTACACCGACACCAATCAGAACCTCGCCGCGCAAGGGGTGCTGCAGGTCGAGCGGGGGCGTTTTTCCAGCTATGGCGTGGCGCTGGATATCGAACGTGGTGATCTGTATTATGCCGGTGGTCCCATCACCCAACCCTCCCTCGATATCCTGGCCTTGCGCCGGGTTGGTTCGGTGCGTGCCGGGGTGCGGGCGACAGGTACGCCGCGGGAACCGGAGGTACGCCTGTATTCGGAGCCGGCCATGCCGGATGCCGATGTTCTGGCCTATATTGTTCTTGGTCGCCCCTTGAGCGCCGGTGGCGGCGACCGGGATTTGCTGATGACGGCGGCGGGGGCGCTGCTGTCACAGGGGGAGTCCATCATTCTGCAGGAAAAAATCAAGCGGACTCTCGGTCTGGATGTCCTGGAGTTCAGTGCCGGAGGGGGCGATATGTCAGAATCTGTCGTCACCACGGGCAAGTATCTCACCCCTGACCTCTATGTCAGCCTTGGTTATTCCCTGTTTACCAACACCAACGAAATCAAGGTGCGCTATCGGCTGACGCCGAGACTTGACGTAGAATCGGTCTTTGGACTGGAGAGCGGCGCTGATCTTTTCTATCGCATTGATCTGGAATAGGGGCTCAAGGACGGAAAGACGAGATGCGTACAAAGTGTAAGGCCCGCAAGTTCTGCCTGCGGGCCTTTAAAAATCGTTGATGCTACATACGTCCCTGTTCACGGGAATGACCGGCAGCTGGTAACGCTCCGGTTTCGGACAACCTATTTAGCTGATGTGACTCATCTTCGATAGGCAATCCTCCTTTCTGTAGTTGTCTTTATTATACAAATGTCCTTCGTTCAATGCAAACCCTCTTACGGATTTTACAGAGCAGGGTCATGGTCCTGAGTGCAGACGGAAAGAGTTGGCATCGCTATTTCTTTACCTTGCGCAGTAATTCAGGTAGCCTGAAGCCATTCACTGTCATGTTGTCCTGCGTCAATGAAGCAGGTGAAAGGGATCCTGTAGATGATTGATACCATGCCGATATTTGTTTTGTGGGTTATTATGGCCTGCGGTGCCTACGCTGTAGCGAAAGGGCGGGGGCGCAATCCCCGCTTGTGGTTTGCCCTGAGTCTGGTGATCGGACCTTTCGCGGTGCTGATTGTTGCACTGCTGCCTCTGGGGCCGAACGCGAAAAAGGGTTATCAGTGAGGCGTCTGTAAAAAGCTTGTTCTGCCTGGGGAGGCGCCGGCAGAAGGTTGAGGGATAGTGGTTTTTGCGTGATCAAGGAGAGATGCCATGAGTGATTCGCACCAGGAACAGAATCGCGATAAAAAGACGGACCCCGGATTGTACGATCGGCTGCTGGCGCGTGCTGAAGTGCTCCTTGAGGGGGGTCGCAACAACCTTGAGGACGCGTTGCGCAAAGCATCGGATGAGCTGACCAGCTTTGGTGATTACACAAAAGAGCAGGTGGATCGGGTCTCCTCATATATCAAACGTGATGTGCTCCACGCCACCGACAAAGACAACACCACCGCTGCCGGAACCCAGGACCCGCAGGGAGAATCATCCGCGTCTTTCAGCAGGAGCGTGCGTGACGCCATAGATCCGAAGCGGGTCGCTGTCGGTGCCCAGAGCTTTTTTTCGAGGGTTGTCACCAGCACGGCAACAACCTTGAGCGAGTGGGGTCAAAAGATGGAGAGCCATCTGCAGTTTCGCACAGGTGATGTCACCAGTCCCGGCACCCTGACCTGTAAAAATTGCGGGGAAAACATCAAAGTCAAGCAGACCATGCAGATTCCTCCGTGTCCGCAATGCGGCCACGATGCATTCCGGAAGTCCTACTGATCATCGTATTTTTTACATATCACCTTGTCGCTGGAATCTTATGTCGTTGATTCTTCCTGTGCTGGCTCTGGTTGCCGGCCTGGCCTTACTGGTCTACAGTGCCGATCGCTTTGTCGACGGCGCCGCCGCCACCGCTCGACACGCCGGGATGCCTCTGTTGCTGGTCGGTATGGTCGTGGTGGGTTTTGGTACTTCGGCGCCGGAGATGATTATCTCGGCAATTTCCGCCTATCAGGGCAACCCGGGGTTGGCACTGGGGAACGCCTACGGTTCCAATATAGCCAATATCGCCCTGATCCTCGGTTTTACCGCGGTCATCAGCCCGGTCGCGGTAAAACCATCCATTCTACGTTCAGAACTGCCGGTACTGACCGGGGTGACCCTGCTGACGTACATCATGTTGCGGAACCTGAGCATCAGCCGTATGGATGCGTCGGTATTGCTGCTGGCTCTGGGCTGCGTTGTTCTCTGGTGGATTATTATCGCTCTGCGCCACCAGAGCACCGAGTTGGTGGCTACCGTTGTCGTCCCTGAAAATATCGATGAGATGTCCCTGAAAAAAGCCCTGTTCTGGCTGGTTTTCGGATTGACGCTTCTGATTGTCAGCTCGCGGATGCTGGTCTGGGGGGCGGTGCAGATTGCCCATGCCTTTGGCGTGAGCGATCTGATCATCGGCCTGACCATCGTCGCTCTGGGGACATCCTTGCCGGAGCTGGCGGCAGCTGTTGCCGCAACCCGCAAAGGGGCTCACGATCTGGTTGTCGGTAATGTCATCGGCTCCAATATCTTCAACACCCTGGCGGTGGTTGGTATTGCCGGACTCATCCATCCCCTCGATCTCTCACCTGAGGTCCTTTATCGCGATTGCCTGTTGATGGGGGTCTTGACGTTGCTGCTCTTTTTGTCCGCGGTCGGCGGCAGATACAGGATTTCCCGGTCTGCCGGTGCCGGGTTGCTGGCCATATATCTCGTTTATTCAGGTTATCTGATTCTGAAAGTCCTGGGGCAGGCCTGAAACTTTGTCACCTGTCAGTCTTGACAGCGAGTGGTCCGACAGGCAATGATCCCCGGTTAAGTTTTGATGTATGACACAGACTGGTCGGGTAATCCGGGCGCAATGTCGGGTTGCCTGACCATACAATTTCCAACCAAAGGAGCAAGTATCCATGCCCATGTCACCAGATTTCAAAAAACGCCTGTATCCTGTTGCCGCCCAGTTGGCGGAGCATTACGGCACGCCTTTTCATATTTATGATGAAGTTGGTATTCGCCAAACCGGCGAGGCGCTGAAACGCGGATTCTCCCGTATCGACGGCTTTCGCGAATACTATGCGGTCAAGGCCCTGCCGAACCCGAAGATCCTTGAACTGATGCGGGACATGGGTTTCGGATTCGACTGCAGTTCCATTGCCGAACTCATCCTCAGTCGCCAGGTTGGTGCCCGCGGTGAGGAGATCATGTTCACTTCCAACAACACGGCACCCCACGAGTTTGCAGCGGCCCTGGCCGATGGCGGATGCATTCTCAATCTGGACGATATCTCCCTGATCGACAAGGTGCCTGAGTTTCCCGAGCTGATCTGCTTCCGCTACAACCCCGGCCCGCGTCGCAGCGGCAACGTGATTATCGGTAATCCTGTGGAAGCCAAGTACGGCGTCAGTCATGAGCAGGTCGTCGAGGCTTATCGTCTGGCGCAGCAGCGTGGTGCCAGGCGTTTCGGGCTGCATACCATGGTGGCGTCCAACGAATTGGATTACACCTACATGGTGGAAACGGCAAAGATGGTTCTTGAGATTGTCGAGCTGGTTGGTAATGAACTCGGCATCCAGTTTGAGTTTGTCAATATCGGTGGTGGCTTCGGTATTCCTTACCGGCCGGACCAGAAGCCTCTGGATCTGGAGGCTATGACTGACGAGATTGCCGCCGCTTTTGATGCTTTTCATCAGCGACTGGGCTACGCTCCGAAGATGTATATGGAGAGCGGCCGTTACATGACCGGTCCCCACGGATGTCTGATGACCAGGGCCATCAACCATAAAAATATCTACCGCAACTATGTCGGTGTCGACGCCTGCATGTCATCACTGATGCGTCCGGCGTTGTATGAGGCCTATCATCATATCGAGGTTGTCGGCAAGGAGGAGGCAAAGGCGGATCAGACCTATGATATCGTCGGATCCCTGTGTGAGAACAATGACAAGTTTGCGGTGCAGCGGTCGTTCCCGAAAATCAACGACGGCGATCTGCTGGCTATTCATGATACGGGTGCCCACGGTCATGCCATGGGCTTTCAGTACAACGCGCGCCTGCGTCCTCAGGAATTGCTGCTGCGGGCGGATGGCGAAGTAGAATTGATTCGTCGGGCAGAAACCGTTGAGGACTATTTCGCCACCCTGAACTTTGAGGACAATCGCTTTCAGCCACAACGCGGTTGATCCCGTTTTCACTATGAATGATGCGGAGTTGCGCCCTGATACCCTGCTGCCGCCATTGACTGTTGAAACCCTGGTCAATGGTGGTGCGGGCCTGGCCAGGTATCAGGGACGGGTGATCTTCATCCCCTTTACCGCTGTCGGTGATCGGGTCGTGGCGCGCGTCGCCCGCGTTAAAAGACGGTACGCAGAAGCCGAACTCGTTGAGATTCTGCAGCCGTCAGCGCAGCGCTGTCGACCCGTCTGTCCCGTTGCCGGAGAGTGCGGTGGCTGCCAGTGGCAGCATCTTCCCTATCAACAACAGCTGTTCTGGAAAGAAAAGCTGTTTACCCAAACCCTGGAGCATCGCCTGGGCGCTGCCTCCGAGAGTATCTCATCAATTGTCCCCGCCCCGGCGCCGACGCAATACCGCAGCCGTGTTCAGGTCAAATGTCACCAGGCGCCTGGCGGTTTTGTCACCGGTTTTTATCGTCCACGCAGCCGCTTTGTTGTAGACATCGATCAGTGTCCCATCATGTCCCCCGACCTGAATCGATTGCTTCGTATGCTGGGATCGTCCCTGGCGCAGACGTCTTTTGCCGGGCAGATTCCCCAGCTCGATCTCTATCAGGATGACCACAAGAAATGTGCTGTCGTCGTCCACTATCTCGGAG
>CALFFB010000173.1 GCA_937958075.1 uncultured Geobacteraceae bacterium
GTGGGGTGAATCATGTCCGCCATCGGTTTGCCGTCATAACGAATCAGTTTTTTCTCAAAACAGATGCGCTCGTATTTGCGCAGCACCGGGGTTCGGGATTCTCCGATGATGCGATCCCGCTCGCGAATAGCGGCAGGAACATGGGTAATTTCAAAGCGACCGGTTTCACGCGGGCGAATATCGCCCCCCAAGCCTTTGAAGGCTTCAGTAAAAAAGGAACGGATAAAATAAGGTTGCAGCTTGCGGGCCTCAGCGCGATCCATCTCTTCCTTGACGGCGTACAGATCCTCCAGGGACATGTGCTGTTCTACCAACGCGTTGCGACGCAAAATCTCGCGCAGGTGATCCGTATCCAGCGCCCCGTCAATCTTCTGATTGAGGCGCGCCTTGACTTGCGGGTCTTCACCGTAGCGGATGGCTTCGAGGAGCAGATCCTTCAGGGAAACGTTCTCGAAGGCTTCGCCAAGAATGTCAAAAACGCGCCCACCCAGAGCCTGTTTTTCAACTTCCAGCTTTTCCAACAGTCGCTGAAACACAGCACCCTCGCGGGTTTCGTTGGCAACCATGTTCCATAAATGGCACACTTCCGTCTGGCCGATGCGATGAATCCGCCCGAATCGCTGTTCCAGACGGTTGGGATTCCAGGGCAGATCGTAATTGACCATAAGGTTGGCGTTCTGCAGGTTGACCCCTTCGCCCGCCGCGTCCGTCGCCACCAACACCATCAGATCCTTGTTGTTACGAAACTCCTCCTGGATCTTGCGGCGCAGATCGCGATTGACACCGCCATGGATGGCATCCACCGCTTCGTCCCGACCGATCAGCCCACGGATGCGCACCATCAAATAGTTGAGGGTATCCTTGTGCTCAGTGAAGATAATCAGCTTCCGCCGGGCTCCGGCAGCTGTGTACATTTCCGGACGATCCTGCAGCAGACTGGAAAGTTCTTCCCACTTGCGATCATTGCCGGAACTGACCAGATCGCGGGCATCCTGCTCCAGTTTTTTCAGGGCGATAATTTCCGCTTCCAATTCCGGGATGGTTTCTGAGGCGGTCGCCTGATCGGCCACTTCTTCGGCCCAGGCTTCGTATTCTTCCGCGCTCAGCTCGTCGGCGGCTTCATCAAGATTATCCGGCAGCTGGAACTGTTTTTTGACATGATATTCTTCGAGGGTTTCGGCCACCCCCTGCCCTCGGACGATGAGCTTCATCTCATCAAGGCGTCCTTCGAGGCGCTTGCGCCGTCGCTTGAGGGATTGATAAATGGCCTCAGGGCTGGACGCCAGCCGTCGCTGCAACTGAGTCAGGGCAAAACCGACGGTGCCCTTGCGTTTGCCGCTGAGTTTGTCGGCACGGTCCATCTCATGGCGAACGTAATTGGTGACTTCGTGGTAGAGATGGGCTTCGAGATCCGACAGTTCATAGTTGGCGGTGTAGGCACGACGTTCCGGGAACAGGGGCGTTCCATCAAACTTGAGCAACTCCTCCTTGACCATCCGGCGCATCATGTCGGAGACATCGACCTTGTGCGCCCCTTCACGGAACTTGCCGTAGAAACGGTCACTATCGAGCAGGGAAAGCCAGATCTGAAAATCCTCCTCCTTGCCGTTATGCGGAGTTGCCGTCAGCAGCAGGAAATTGCGGGTGATACGCCCCAGCAACTCGCCCAACTCAAAGCGTTTGGTCTTGTTGACCTTGCTGCCGAAGTAGTTGGCGGACAGCTTATGGGCTTCATCAACGATGATGAGATCCCAGTCGGTGGTTTTCAGCTTTTCCTGGTAGTCTTCGTTGCGGGAGAGCTGATCGAGACGGATGATCAGCAGGTCGGTTTCGTCAAAATAATTTCCCGAGGCGCACTGCTCCTGCTTCTCCCGGCTGAACAGTTCAAACAGGATGTTGAACTTTTCCAGCATTTCATCCTGCCACTGCTCGGTCAGTGAGCCGGGGGAAACAATGAGGATGCGCTTGGCATCGGCGCGCATGAGCAGTTCACGAATCAGCAACCCGGCCATGATGGTTTTACCAGCACCCGGATCATCCGCCAGCACAAACCGTAAGGGTTGCCGGGGGAGCATGGCTTCATAAACGGCAGAGATCTGATGGGGAAGAGGTTCGACGTTGGAGGTATGCACTGCCATCATCGGATCGAAGAGAGCGGCCTGGCTGATACGGTAGGCTTCGAGCCCTAATTTGAACTCAGCACCGGAAGCGTCAAACGCCCAGGGACGCCCCTCTTTGGCAAGGGACAGACGGGACTCATCGGAGCGAAACAGCATCTGCTCACGGATACTGCCCTGGCTGGTTTTATAGTAGACGGTGATGGCGTGATCGCCGACGGGCTCAACGGTGACAATGCGAACAATGTCGTTGCTTTCGATCCCGCTGATCTGAGCGTCTTTTTTGATGTCTTCCAGTTTGAGCATGTGATGACCCCTCCTGCTATAGACAAGACAAATTCAATAAAGAAAGAGGCAGGATAGTTTGATATGAATGAACATGCAAGAAACAATCCGCTGATCAATGCTTCATAAGCCCCGCCGCACCACCTGATAAGCCTTGAGCGCCCGCTCGCGTGAGGTTTTCACATCAACAATCGGCTCCGGATAGTCCACACCCAGACGGATGTTGGCGGCCGCGAGTACGGACTCAGGGGCCGTCCAGGGGGCATGCAGGTAGTTATCAGGCAGGGCGGCAAGTTCCGGCACATAACGTCTGACATAGTCCCCTCCCGGATCGAACTTCCGGCCCTGGGTGACGGGGTTGAAAACACGAAAGTAGGGCGCCGCGTCAAGTCCGCAGCCGGCCACCCACTGCCAGCCGGCGCTGTTGCTCGCCAGGTCGGCATCGACCAGGCAGTCAAGAAACCAGTCAGCGCCCTGCCGCCAGGATACAAGCTGATTTTTCACCAGAAAGGAGGCCGCCACCATGCGCACCCGGTTGTGCATGAAACCGGTCTGCCACAGCTCGCGCATGCCGGCATCGACCAGGGGATAGCCCGTCAGTCCCCGTTGCCAGCGCTTCAGCCCTTCCCGGTCGTTACGGAAGGGGAACCCGGCGAATTCCCGGCGCAGGGGCTGCTCCGGCAGCCGCGGGACATGATAGAGCTGGTAATAGCAGAACTCCCGCCACACCAGTTCGCGCAAGTAGGCATCCACATCGACGGGAGCCCGGTCTCTGAGCCGGTGGACCTGCCGCCACAGTACGCGCGGAGACAACTCCCCGAAATGCAGATGTGCCGACAGCCGGGACACCTGGTCACGCGCCGGGAAGTCCCGCCCTTCGGCATATCCGTATAAACCCTGGGCGAGAAACTCCGCCAGCCGTCTGTGGGCACCGGCCTCCCCCGGTTGCCAATGCCCTGCCAGCTTTTCATGCCAGGGATGGGATGGCAGCAGCTCCAGCTCGGGCACGGACACTTCGCCATGGCAGGCAACCTGGCGGGCAAAATTGTCGGCCACCGGCGGCGCCGCTGTCGGGTGCGGCGTCAGGGCGGCGAGACAGGCCCGGTAGTAGGGAGTAAACACCTGGTAGGGGGTTTTGTCCTGCTTGAGGATTTCCCAGGGTTCCCACAACAGGGACCCGTTGAAGCTGTGAGCGCCGATCCCCAGCTGTGCAAGCTGCTGCTTGAGGCGCCGGTCGCCCTCTGTCCGCCAGGGTTCATAGCAGCGGTTCCAGAACACAGCGGCAGCGCCCTGCTGCTGACCCAGTTGCGGGATGATCTGTTCGGCACATCCCTTAAAAACGTGCAGCCGCCCGTCCAGAGCCTCGTTCAGGGCCAGCAGGGCATGATGCAGCCACCAGCGGCTTGCCGCCCCCGGGCGCCAGGCTCCTGCGGCCTCATCATCAAGAATATAGACGGGGACAACAGTCCCGGCCGCCGCGGCGGCGGTCAGGGCGGGATTGTCCTGCAGGCGCAGATCCTGCCGGAACCAGTGAATGACCACAGATGTCGCCATCAAAACCTCATCGGGGACAGGGCCGCCTCGCGGCGTTGAGCCCCGCGCGATTGCCGTACCACTGTCGGTAAAAAATTTGCTACTATGGGCACGTGGAGAGTCCTTATATCTTTAAACCAAGTCAAGGAGTGTTGTCATGACGGAATGGAGCTGTGAAAAGCCTGATGAGCATTGTGACCTGCATGTGTGCCAGCTGACCGCCAGCACGCGCAATCCGGATATCGACAAGATGTTTGAGAACCCCCGCTATGCCTGCACCAACTGCGGCGCAAAAGTTCACAACGCCGAAAATGTGTGTCGTCCGAAAGAACTCTAGCCGCGCCCGGCGCCCGGATGACAACGGCTCCTTGCCCGCCCCGGCAACGGAGCCGTTTTTTGTCGGCTGTTTTCCCGCCAACCCGGTTACCGGCCGGTCTTCATCGCTTCCGGCAGGGTAAAGCAGAAACAGCTGCCCTGCCCTTCGCCGGCGGACTCGACCCAGATGCTGCCGCCGTAGCGGGTGACGATCTTCTTTACCAGGGCCAGCCCCAGTCCGCTGCCCTCGCTTCTGGGATTGAGCTGGGCAAACAGGGAAAAGATCCTCTCGCTATGCTCCGGCGCGATCCCCATGCCGTTATCACGCACGTAGAAAACGGCTCCCTGGGATTCCTCGCGCACGCCGATCTCAATGCACGGCCGGTCCTGATCCCCCATGTATTTGATGGCATTTTCAATAAGATTCTGCCAGATCTGCCCCAGCTGCGTCCGGTCTCCGCGCAGGTTCATCGGCAGCGGCCCGGCCTCGATCTCGATCTGCCGCTGCCTGATCGCTCCGGCCAAAGCGCTGAGACACTGCTCAACCATCTGCTGCAGGGGGAAGACCTCCGGCGGGTTGTCCCGGCGTCCGACCCGCGACAACCGCAGCAGGGCGTCAAGGAGCTGCTGCATCTTTACCGCGGCACCCCGAATAAAACCCACGTCTTTCTGTATGTTTTCCGCATTCTGACTGGCGATGTCCCGTTCCAGCAGATCCAGAAACGAGGTCACTGTGACCAGGGGGCTTTTCAGGTCATGGGAGACGATATAGACAAAGTCCTCCATCTCCTGATTTTTCAGTTGCAGGGCCGCCTCCGCCTGCTTGCGCGGGGTAATGTCCTGCAGTGCGCCAAAGAGGACATGGCCGCCGCCATCCGAAGGGCTGGCAACAACCCGCGCCACCGAATGCACATAACGGCGCACGCCATCGACCCCGTTAATGCGCAGCACCACATCGCTGGAGGTTCCGGGTTCAAGGTCGGTAATGGCCCTGGCGAACAGCTCCCGGTCCTCGTCATCGACAAAAACCTGCCAGCAGTTATGGGCCTTGAGCTCATCGTTGCTCAGGCCGAACACCGCCGACGCCTTGCCGCTGACCCACTCGATACGGAACAGCCCGTTGGCGCAACGACGGCAGGAGTAGATGCAGTCGGAGGTCAGGGAAGAGACGACACGAAAACGTTCCTCGCTGATACGCAGGGCATCCAGTTGCTGCTGGGCGTTCAACTGATCGGACAGCACCGTTCCCGCGAGCATGGTTGCCAGGGGATAGAGAAAAATGATCGCCGGTCCGACCCGGACGATAAGGTCCAGTCCACCAGGCAGGGTCAGAAACACCACCAGCAGCAGGATATGCACCACCAGGCCGAACAGATACAGGTAGACCGTGGACGGAATGCGCCCCTGCAGTAAATGAAAGTAACGCCCGACAAGGCCGACGGTGCCCGCCATCAGCACCGACAAAATCCCGGTAAAAACGCCGGCGCCCCCCAGTCCGATACGGGTCAGCACCACCAGCACAGTCGCCACCGCCACCGCCGGCAGCCCGAAATACAGGGCACAGAGGCTGATCATCATGCTGCGGCCGTCGATAATGATCCCGCCGCCCATCTCCAGCGGCCGCAGCATGCCGATCACCGCCGCGAGACCGAAAAGCGCGCCCTGCAGAATCTTGCCGTTGATGGTTTCCCGTGGCCAGCGTTTATCGACAAACCCTGAGACAACGGTCAGCGCGACCAGCAGGGACAGATTGATCAGCAGATCGACAAAAATCATGGTGAATGTCCTTTATTCCTCCAGTTTCAACTGGAAAAACACATCGTAAATGGCATCCCCCACCTGATTGATACGCGTCTGGGTCACATCCAGGTATTCGTGCAGGCCGTAATCAAAAATCTCCTGCAGCGACGCATACTGGAACTCCGCCAGCAGCCGGCCCAGCACCTGCTGGGCTTTATTGGTGTAGCTGTCCGCATGGCCACCGCTGATCTCATTCAGGGATTTCATCGCCATGGCCAGGGAATAGTGCACCGCCCGCGGAAAGTTCCGGTTGAGCATGAGAAAATCGATGATGTTGCGCGGCGTGATCCGCCCGTACTGTTTGCGGTACATTTCAAAAGCGCTGGCACTGCGCAGCAGGGCCGCCCATAAAATATTGTCGTAGGGGCTGCCGACATAATCGACGCTGGGCAGCAGAATATAATACTTCACGTCGAGCAGGCGGGTGGTTTTGTCGGCCCGTTCGAGCATCCGCCCCAGACGTCCGAAGTGCCAGCCTTCGCCGTGGTTCATGGTGGCATCGGTGATACCGGAGAAAGCCTGACTGGCATGGACCACATCGGCGGAGAACTGGTGCGGCAGATCCATGACCGTCTCCTCCGAGGCGGCATTGATCATCAGATAAAAGGTATTGAGCTGCTCCCACATCTCTGACGAGATGTAGTCGCGAATGGAGCGCGCGTTCTCCCGGGCCGAGCGCACACAGGAGTAGATGGAGTTACTGTAGCGGCGATCAAAGGTCAGAAAGCGGATGGCGTTATCGCGGGTCACCTCGCCATACAACTCCTCGAATAATTCATGATCACCGGTGGTGTTGATCAGGGGCTGCCACTGGTTCCCCGCCCCCTCGGGAATATCGAGAGTCATGTTATAGTTGGCCGAGATAAAACGTGCGACATTCTCGGCCCGCTCGACGTAACGATTCAGCCAGTAGATGGCATTCGCAACCCGACTCAGCATGACAGGTCCTCCTGATTCTGTTCCTGCAGGGGAGACTCCGGCGATGATTCCTTGGCCTCGAGATTGATCACCCAGGTATCCTTGCTGCCACCGCCCTGGGAGGAATTGACCACCAGGGATCCCTTTTTCAGGGCGACCCGGGTCAAGCCCCCCGGCAGAACATAGATATCCTGTTCTCCGTACAGAATATAGGGGCGCAGATCCACGTGGCGCCCTTCGAAATGGTCACCCACCAGCACCGGCACCCGTGACAGGGACAGGGTCGGCTGGGCAATGTAGGTCCGCGGATTGGCGGTGATCCGGCGCTTGAACTCCTCCCGTTCGGCGGCAGAGGCGTGGGGGCCGATGAGCATGCCGTAACCGCCCGACTCATTGACCGCCTTGACCACCAGTTCGTCGATATGTTCCAGCACGTAACGACGATCCTCCTCGCGCCAGCAGGCATAGGTCGGCACGTTGTTGATGATAGGCTCCTCCCCCAGATAATACTTGATAATCTCCGGCACATAGGCATACACCGCCTTGTCGTCGGCGACGCCGGTCCCCGGTGCGTTGGCCAGGGCCACCTTGCCCTTGCTGTAGGCTTCCATGAGACCGGGAACGCCGAGGAGGGAATCAGCGCGGAAGGTCCTGGGGTCGATAAAATCATCATCGATGCGACGATAGATAACATCCACCCGCTCCAGCCCCTGAGTAGTGCGCATCATGACCTCGCCCCGATGCACCACCAGATCACTCCCCTCGACCAGCCGCACCCCCATCTGCTGGGCCAGATAACTGTGTTCAAAGTAAGCGGAGTTGTAGATACCAGGGGTCCAGACCGCCACCACCGGCGACCGCAGACCCGGAGGTGCCATCTCCTGCAGCATGTCAAGCAGGCGGATGGGATAATCCGTCACCGGCTGTACCGTACAGGCATCAAACACCAGGGGGAAGGTGCGTTTCATGATCTGGCGATTCTCCAGCACATAGGAGACCCCGGACGGGCAGCGCAGATTGTCTTCCAGCACATAATAAGCGCCATCGCCACCACGCACCAGATCGGTTCCGGTGATGTGGCACCAGACCCCGCACGGGGGCTGCAGACCGATACAGGGCTTGCGAAAGCCCTCCGCCGACAGCACCAGATCCCTGGGGACAACACCGTCCTTGAGGATTTTCTGGGCGTTGTAAACATCATCGATAAACAGGTTCAAAGCACGGATACGCTGCTTCAAGCCGGCTTCAAGGCCGCGCCATTCCTGCTCCTGAATAATCCGGGGGATAATGTCAAAAGGAAAGATCTTCTCCGTTTGCGCCTCGTTATTGTAGACATTGAAGGTGATCCCCAGATGCAGCAGCGCCTTTTCCGCCGCCTGCTGGCGGCGTTGCAGCTCGGAGTCAGCCAGTGAATTAATCCGCTGCACCAGCAGATCGGCCCCCGGCCGCGGGTTCCCCTGAGCATCAAACAGCTCATCGTAAAACCCTTCCGTGTCATAGCCTGTAAAGTTCATGACGTCCTCCCGTGCTTATCGTTGATGATCTGAAAAACATCCTGTGGTCATCGTCTCTTCCCGGCAGAAAAATGACATACCGCAATGCGCAAGACTGCGGCTCACTGCTGCTGTTGCAGTTGCTGCAGCTGCTGCCCCGACACCACTTGCGGCTGCCGGGCGACATCCACCGAGACCACAACCTGATGCTCACCACCGCCGAGGGCGATCCCTTTCAACGGCGAGACATCGGAAAAATCGCGCCCCCAGGCCAGGGTGATATGCTGCTGCGACAGTTGCTGATTGTTGGTCGGGTCAAAGTCGAACCAGCCGTGTTCCGGCAGGTACACCGCAAACCAGGCATGAGACGCGTCAGCACCGACCAGACGCTCCTGTCCCGGTGGCGGCAGGGTTTCAATATAACCGCTGACATAACGGGCCGCCAGGCCGGCGGAACGCAGACAGGCGATGGCCACATGGGCAAAATCCTGACAGACGCCGCGGCGCTGCTTCATGACCTCCGGCAGCGGTGTGGCAATGGTGGTTGATGCCGGATCGTAGGCAAAATCTGCGTAAATCCGCTGCATGAGCTCTGCCGTCGCGGCCAGCAGGGAACGTCCCGGTGTCAGGGACGGGCGCATATAATCGGCCGACGCCGATGACCGGGGTACCAGAGGAGAGGGGTAAAGATAAGGGTTTGCCGCCAGATTGTCCGGCGTGCGCTGTTGCTGCAGTTGGGCAGCGACAGCCTCCCAGGCCAGGGAAGCGGCGGCTTCCGTTGCCGGCGCCGGAGCCCAGATCTCAACCTCACTGACGGCGGTCACCGTCAGCGCCTCGTGGGGCTGCAGAACCGCGAAGTGCGTCCGGCGATTGCCGAAAAAATCCGTGCGCTCATGGCAATCCACGGCCGCGGGGCTGATACTCAGCTGACTGTCGTGACAACGCTGGGTCGGCGTCTCCCGCATAAGCAGACAGGTCTCGTTGCGACACTGGTTCACCGCTTCGGTGTAGCGATATTCCGTCGTATGGCGAACGCGATACTTCACAGCACCACCTCCCTGAGGGGTGAACCGAGCCGGTGCAGCGCCAGGGTCGGACTGAAATAGAGGCGCACCAGACAGTCGGACAGCTGCAGCAGGCGCTCCTTCTGATCGGTGAGAAACGCCTCAAGGCGGATATAGGTGCCATTGTCGGAAATCTGTCGGGTCAGAAGCCGGTGATCTGTCTGCTTAAGCGTGGCCATGGCGGCGGCGATGATCACCTCGTCCTCCCGCGGCTGGGTTGACACCGAATCACCGGGCAGATCGTGAATGTGCTTCTTGAGTTGCCGCAACTGGCAGGCCAGGGCGCGTGGGTAGTTTTCATCCAGCAGCAGCAGTTCGAGAATCGGCGACAACTGCATAAAGGAGCGGTAGCGCCGCCGGAAAACCACCAGGCTGTTGCAGCTGGCCAGCACTGTCTCGGTGATACGCGATTCAGTCGCACTGTCGTAGCAGGGCACCAGGGTCACCAGCAGCAGGTCGATGAGGTTCAGGGCCCGCTCCAGGCGGCGCCCGATATTGAGCAGTTGCCAGGCGGTCTCCCGCGACATGTTTTCGTAGGCCAGGCCGCTGAAGGCGGAAAGCTGCAGAACCAGCTGGTTGACGCTCTCATACATGCGTCCGCTGCCGATGAGCACGCGCCCGACCCGCGGATTCCAGCCCTGCAGCTGATCCACCAGCCGCCAGGCGTCTTCCGGCAGCAGATCGCGCGCTTCCGCCGCCGCCCGCCCCAGGCGTCGCAAGGTCGAACGCAGGCTGCCCGGACGCTCGGCGTCGCGAATCAGTGACAGCAGTTCAGAGCGGGGATCGTTGAGGCGCTGGGCGCCCTCCTTGCCGACAAAACCGGGATAGGTCAGGGTCACGTGGGTCAGGGCCTCAAGGAGATGATTGAGGCTGATCCGGTCATCCGGGTCGTCAAACTCCCTGACCTCCCGCAACTTCACCAGAATGGCCCGCATCAGGCGCGCCGTCTGTTCGGTCCGTTCGGCGTAGCGTCCGGCCCAGTAGAGGTTTTCCGCGGTGCGGCTCGAAAGGGAAACAAAACGCGGAGCCAGCTGCTCATCAGCCCGGGCCCGCAGCCACAGATTGACCTGCTGATCCGGCTCGGGGGTGAGAATCCAGGTATCCTTGATTCCGCCGGCGGCCTGTTCGGCAACCAGCAGATTGTCGCCATGCTTCGCCACCCGGCTCAAGCCACCCGGCATCACCCGGTAAGCGGTGTCGTCCTGGGCCGTCACGTAGAGGCTCAGCAACGCCTGACGCGCCGTCAGCCGACTGTCGTCGCAGGCCGGGAAAGCGACATAGTCGACCTGCTCCTGACCGACGAACAGGCGGGGCTCGGCGCTGATGCGCTCACGCAGCTGCTGCAGCTGGGCGGACGTCAGCCGGCGGGGATCGACGGCAGGCAGGCCGGGCAGCGGACAGATCGGCTTGATCAGCAACCGCTCCAGGTTCTCCAGAACGTACCGCTTCTCCTTATCCTGACCGCACCACCAGGTGGCAATGGACGGCATTTTCAGATCAGCATCCAGAAAATAACGAGAGATTCCCGGCAGAAAGGCCATCAGCGCCGGATTTTCCAGCAGACCGCTGCCGATGGGGTTGGCCATGACCACATTGCCCAGACGGATAGCCTGGAGCAGTCCGGGAACGCCACCACCGGCGCCGCCACTGAGTTCCAGGGGATCAGCCACGGTATCCGGAACCCGCGAAAAGATGACATCGACCTGACGCAGGCCATCCACCGACTTCAGCCAGACACAGCCGTCACGCACCACCAGGTCTCCCCCCTGAACCAGGGGATAGCCGAGATAGGACGCCAGATAGGCATGCTCGAAATAATCGGCGCCGGCCGGCCCCGGGGTCAGCACCACAATACGCGGTTCATCGTGATGATTTCTGGCCAGCTGTGCAAGGCGGCGGCGCAGGGTCCGGAAAAACATGGCCAGCCGGTGCACCCTGAACCCCTCGAACAGCTGCGGAAAGCTGCGCGTCATGATGACCCGGGTTTCCAGTGCGTAGCCGGCACCCAGGGGTGGCCTGGTGTAATCGTCCACCACCCAGAAGTTGCCGTCGGTCCCCTTGGCGATATTGGCGGAATAGGCGTTGAGCTGCTGTGATGCCGGAAAATTGCCGTCGGCGCAGGGGTAGAGAAAGCCCTGATGGGCAAATACCAGTTCCGGCGGCAGCAGTTTTTCCGTCAGCAGCTTTCTGGCGCCGTAGAGATCCCTGAGAATCAGACGCATCAGCTCGGTGCGCTGCAGGATTCCCTGCTCCAGCTGCGACCACTCCCCCTGGGAGAAGATCAGCGGCAGGGGATCGAACTGCCAATCGCGACCTCCCCCCCTTTCGTCAAAAATATTATGGATGGCGCTGCTTTCCCGCAGCAGGCGCTGGGCCTCACGAAAACGTTTGCGCAGGCGCGTCGGCCCGAGTCGGTCCAGGTTCTGCCGAAAACGGCGCCAGTGATCGGGCAACGCCGCCGTCGCTGCGGTTACGCCTGTGTAAATATCCCGATTATCCGGGTCTGAAAGTGGTGGTTCGTTTGTCATCATACGTGTTTATATCTCAGGGTTGTCCTCGGTATCGACAGGTCGACAGACACCTCTGTCAGTCCTGTGGATGGCGGCGCAAGTCAAGGGTCAGGGGAAACTCCGGCGACCCTTCCAGCGGCGGCGGGGTCATCGGGCCCGGCGGAGAACCCGTCGGGAAAAATTTGCCGAGGCGCCCGTAATCGGCGGGGGGCGCCAGCCGCCCCGGGGTGTGCTCAGTGGTGGTGAACATCGAACGCCGTCTGGATTCGGCAATCAGGGGATTTAACGGAAAGGTATCGTAGCTGCGGCCGCCGGGGTGGGACACATGGTAGGAACAGCCGCCGATGGAGCGGCCGTTCCAGGTATCGATGATATCAAAGACCAGGGGCGCGTGGGGGCGGATGGTCGGATGCAGCGCCGAGGGCGGCTGCCAGGCACGGTAGCGCACGCCGGCGACAAACTCATCCTTGCGTCCGGTATTGCGCAAGGGCACGCGCCGCCCGTTGCACACCAGGACGTGCCGTTCTTCCGTCAATCCGGTGAGGTGCACCTGCAGCCGCTCGACGGACGAATCGACGTAGCGCGAGGTCCCCTGGCTGGTGACCTCCTCGCCAAGGACATGCCAGGGCTCGATGGCGAACCGCAGCTCCATCTCCATGGCGTCAATCTGCACTGTTCCGTAGCGGGGGAAACGGAACTCGAAGAAGGGGTCGAACCAGGAAAACTGGAAGGGATAGCCCGCCCGCTGCAGATCGTCCACCACCTGACGCAGATCCTGGGCGACAAACCAGGGGAGCAGCCAGCGATCGTGCAGGGAGGTGCCCCAGCGCACCAGTCTGTGCCGGTAGGGCGTTTTCCAGAACCAGGCCACCAGGGTCCGCAGCAGCAGATTCTGGACCAGGCTCATGCGCGCGTGGGGCGGCATTTCAAAGGCGCGCAGTTCCAGCAGGCCAAGCCGGCCGGCCGGACCATCCGGCGAATACAGCTTGTCGATACAGAATTCCGCCCGGTGGGTATTACCCGTCACATCGATGAGCAGATGTCGCAGCAGCCGGTCCACCAGCCAGGGCGCCGGCACCTCCCCCTCGGGCATCTGGGCAAAGGCGATTTCCAGCTCATAGAGGGAGTCGTTCCGCGCTTCATCGATGCGCGGCGCCTGGCTGGTCGGCCCCATGAACATGCCGGAGAACAGATAGGACAGCCCCGGATGATGCTGCCAGTAGGTGATCAGGCTACGCAGCAGATCGGGACGGCGCAGCAATGGGCTGTCGGCGGGGGTCGGCCCGCCGAGGGTGATATGGTTGCCGCCGCCGGTTCCGGTGTGGCGGCCATCGAGCATGAATTTCTCGGTCCCGAGCCGGCTTAAACGTGCCTGCTCGTAGAGCTTGGTGGTGTTGTCGACAATCTCACGCCAGCTGTGGGCCGGATGGATATTGACTTCAATCACGCCGGGATCCGGGGTCACGCTCAGGCGTTCGATACGCCAGTCGCGGGGCGGTTCGTAACCCTCGATCACCACCGGCTGCCGGAGTCGGGCAGCGACCTTTTCAATGGCGGCAATCAGTTCGAGATACTGCTCCAGCTTCGGCAACGGCGGCAGAAACAGATAGAGGTAGCCGTCGCGCACTTCGATACACAGGGCCGTGTGCGGAACCTCGGCCAGGGAGGCATCGGCCTCGGCGGCATCCGGCGGCGGGGCGTCCTCGCGTCTGTCAACGGCATCTTCCCCGGTAAAGGGCTGCAGGCGGGCATTGTAATAATCGTCCAGGGGGGGCAGCAGTGCGAACTGACACTGCGGCACAAAGGACTCACGCTTGTCGGGGGCCAGCCAGGGCAGGGAGTCCAGAGGCAGGCGCATACCCATGGGAGAGTCGCCGGGCAGCAGATACATCCGGTCGCGGCGGAAATCCCAGGAGGCACTGCGCCAGCGGCCTTCGACCCCGTCATAACCCAGGGGCAGTGCGTACCCCACCACCGCGTCCAGACCACGGGAGAGCACCCGGGCCAGGGACTGCCGCTCCAGGGGGTCCTTCAAGTCAGCTGTTGCCGGATCCAGATTGGCCGGCGTCGCCCCTTCCTTCCACAACCAGTAGAGGGGATCTTCGTAGACGGGCACCAGATAGCTGGTCGCCAGCCCGAGCTGCGCCGTCAGCTCCTCGGCAAACACCTGGGCGCCGCCTGCTTCCGTCGTCCCCGGTTCACGGATATCCGCCAGCAGGGCAGCATCGCGCCAGACGGGCTGGCCGTCCTTGCGCCAGAAGCAGTTGTAGGCCCAGCGCGGCAGGGGTTCGCCGGGATACCACTTGCCCTGGCCATAGTGGAGGAGCCCGCCACCGGCAAAGGTGTCGCGCAGGCGCAGGATCAGATCGTGGGCCAGTTTCCGTTTGTGCTCACCGTCGGCCTGGGTGTTCCACTCGGCCCCCTCCATGTCGTCAATGGAAACAAAGGTGGGTTCACCACCCATGGTCAGGCGCACGTCACCGGCGATCAGCTCCTCTTCAACGAGCTGGCCGAGGGCGTCGATCAGCTGCCACTGATCATCGCTGTAGGGTTTGGTCACCCGGGGGTCTTCGAGAATCCGCCGCACGCTGTTTTCGAACTCAAAAGCGACTTCACAGCGATCCGTCGCCCCTGTCACCGGGGCGGCACTGGCCGGATGGGGCGTACAGGCCAGGGGGATATGACCTTCACCGGCGAGAAGGCCCGAGGTCGGATCGAGACCGACCCAGCCGGCACCGGGAATATACACTTCCGTCCAGGCATGGAGGTCGGTGAAGTCGGCCTCCGGCCCGGAGGGGCCATCGAGGGACTTTTCATCGGCAGTAAGCTGAATCAGATAGCCGCTGACAAAGCGCGCGGCGATGCCCAGATGGCGCATGATCTGCACCAGCAGCCAGGCCGAGTCGCGGCACGATCCCAGAGCCTTGCGTAAGGTCGTCTCACAGGTCTGCACCCCCGGCTCCAGACGCACGGTGTAGGCGATATCCCGATGCAGACGGGTATTGATCTCAACCAGAAAATCGACGGTGTTTTGTTCCCTGCGATCCACCTGGTCAAGCCAGTGGCGCAGACGCGGCCCCGGCTTGATGCGCTGCAGATAGGGGATCAGCTCCGAACGCTCCTGGGGGGTATAGGTAAAGGGGCAGGTTTCGGCGTGGGTCTCGATGAAAAAATCGAAGGGATTATAGACCGTCATATCGGCGATAACTTCGACATCGATGGACAGTTCCCGCGTTTTTTCGGGAAACACCAGCCGTGCCAGATAGTTGCCGAAGGCATCCTGCTGCCAGTTGAGAAAGTGATCTTCCGGCTGCACCTTGAGGGAATAGGCGCGAATGGGGGTGCGGCAGTGGGGCGCCGGACGCAGCCGCAGGATATGGGGCGACAGGGCAACAGAACGATCAAAGGTGTAGCGGGTGAAATGACGACAGGCAACACGGATCGACATGGTGTCTTCCCCTAGGCAAATAGTCCATGGCAGGTCATTGTTCAGCGTCGGCGTTGAGGCATCAGAAGCCCGTGGCAACAGCTAAAACAGCAGGCGGAATCGTATCAGGGCGGTTCAGACCTGATATTAGTGAATACCCCTCAAAAAGAAAAGAGAAAGACGTTTTTAATCAGGCAGTTCTCAAGGGCGCATCAGCCTTTTCGCCCCGGTTCATTAGCGCCCGGCGGCGGACAGCTCGGGGAAACAGCAGGCGGCGCCGACAATGCCGGCATGGTTGCGCAGCCTGGCGGGGACCAGGTCGGCGGTTGTGACCAGGGAAGGGAAAAACATCTCACTGCGCTGACTGACCCCGCCACCGACGATGATCAGCTGCGGCGACAGCAGGCGTTCCACCTGGCGCAAAAACAGATTCAAACGTGCCGACCAGGCCGGCCAGCTCAACTTTTTCTGTTTCCGGATAGAAGCTGCGGCGTAGCCTTCCGCCGTAGTGCCTTTGAGGGGGAGTGATCCCAGCTCCAGATTAGGGAAAAGCTGCTGCCGGAAAAACAGGGCGGAGCCGATTCCCGTGCCCAGGGTCAGAACCAGAATCGTGTCATCAACGCCCCGCCCGGCGCCGAACCGGACCTCGGCCAGCCCGGCAGCGTCGGCGTCATTAATGACGGCACAGGGGCAGCCTGTCGCCTGCTGCAATCCTTCGATAATATTGACGCCGATCCAGCTGTCGTCGATATTGGCGGCGGTGCGCACCACGCCGGCCCGGACAACCGCCGGAAAACCGCAGCCTACGGGCCCCGACCAGCCAAGGTTCCGTACCAGCCGGGCGACGGCCGTCATCACCGCCGCCGGGGTCGCCGGTTGCGGTGTCGGTATCGCGACCGGTTCCCCCCACAGACGACCGGTAGCCACCTCAACCTCCGCTGCCTTGATACTGCTGCCACCGATATCGATCCCCAACTGCCGCATCCCGTCCTTATCCTTTC
>CALFFB010000174.1 GCA_937958075.1 uncultured Geobacteraceae bacterium
GTCGTCGCCGTGTCCGGTGGTATCGATTCCGTTGTGCTGCTGACAGTGCTGGTGGAGATCCGTCGATCGCGGCGCTTGTCACTGGAGGTCGCTCATCTGGACCATCAGATCCGTCCGGAAAGTGGTGCCGATGCCGCCTTTGTCGAGCAGTTGTGCCGGCGTCTTGAGGTGCCTTTTCACGGGCAGGGTTGTGACGTGCCGGCGCTGGCCCGAGATCGGGGCATCAGCCTGGAAATGGCGGGGCGCCAGGCGCGGCGTGACTTTCTGCTGCGAGTTGCCGGCCGCACAGGGGCAGGTCTGATCGCCCTGGGACATCACCGTGATGACCTGGCGGAAACCTTTCTGCTGCGCCTGGTGCGTGGTACCGGCATGAGCGGGCTGCGGGCCATGGCTGTGCGGCAGGATATCTGGTGGCGACCGCTGCTGGGAGTCTCCCGCAGGGACCTCGTCGCCTACGCCGGAAAGCGGCAGCTGGACTGGACTGAGGATGATACCAACCAGAACGCGGATATCGCCCGAAATTGTCTGCGCCATCAGGTTGTGCCGGTGTTGCGGCAGCTCAATCCGCAGGTGGATGAACATATCGCTGAGCTCTGTCGGCAGGTCCAGGCAGAGGAGGATTTCTGGCGGCAACAGGTTGATCAGGCCCTGTCGCAGTTGACTGTCTGCGATCAGGATGAGGACGGCCTGGTGCTGAAACGGGAGGCTCTGGCTGCCCTGCATCCGGCGCTGCGCTTGCGGGTTTTGCGCGAGTCTCTGCACCGTGTGCGGGGGGATCTGCAGGGCATATCTTCCCGCCACCTGCGGACGGTTGACGCCCTCGTTACCGGCCTGCGGAGCCAGGCTCAACTTGATCTGCCCCGCTGCTGGGTGGGCCGTCGCTATGGGCTGTTGCGTTTTTTGCAAAGGGCGCCAGAGCTTGCAGCTCCCTTCGATCTGGCGCTGAGGGTGCCGGGCCGAACCCCTTTGCCGGATGGCAGGGTGGTGGTTGCAACTCAGGATATTGAGGTCGCAGGAGAATCGCGGGATTGCATAGAGCTTGATCCGGAACAACTTGACGGGCCGTTGCGGATACGCAGCTGGCGTCAGGGAGATCGGTTCGCGCCCGCCGGGATGAAGGGGCACAAAAAGCTGAAACGTTATTTTTCCGATAACAAGATGTCCCTGGAGGAGCGGGTGTCAACGCCGCTGCTGGTGGCCGGTGAGGTGGTTTTGTGGATCATCGGTCGGCGGCGTTCCCGCCACGCCCGGGGCAAGGGTGACGGCAGGCCTGTTATACGGCTGCGCGTGGACAAAAAAGCGGACAATTAACCTTGTGGGGGTGTCATCGTTTATGGTAGATTTTGCTGCTGTTTTAGCCGATTTTGTCAATTTCTGACCGGCTTGGTCGAAATACATCAATTGCCCGACAGGGGGTCGATACGTGAGTCAATTTCAGAAAAATTTAGCCTTGTGGCTGGTTATTTCCCTGTTGATGGTCATGCTTTTCAACATGATGACGCAGAAGCAGACCACGCAGCAGCCCATCAACTACACCGAGTTTCTGCAGGCGGTCGAGAATGACCGGGTGGTCAGCGTGACGTTTCAGGGGGGGCAGGTCGTCGGTACCTTTGACGATGGCAGCAAATTCGAAACCCATGTTCCCCGCGACGAGGAGCTTCTTCCTGAGTTGAAGCGCCGCGGCATCATCATTGAATCCAAGCCGATGGATGACCAGGGCTTCTGGTTTACCCTGCTGATTTCCTGGGGGCCGATTCTGCTGCTGATCGCAGTGTGGATTTTCTTCATGCGGCAGATGCAGTCAGGTGGCGGCAAGGCCATGAGCTTCGGCAAAAGCAAGGCCAAGCTGCTCACCGACAGTGCCGGCCAGGTGACCTTCAAGGATGTTGCCGGAGTCGATGAAGCCAAACAGGAACTGGAAGAGATTGTTGAGTTTCTGCGCGATCCCAAGAAGTTCACCAAGCTTGGCGGCAAAATCCCCAAAGGGGTCTTGCTGGTCGGTTCTCCCGGAACCGGCAAAACCCTGCTGGCGCGGTCGGTAGCCGGAGAGGCCGGAGTACCGTTTTTTACCATTTCCGGCTCCGACTTTGTCGAGATGTTTGTCGGGGTCGGTGCCAGCCGGGTACGGGACCTCTTCGTTCAGGGCAAGAAAAACGCACCCTGCATCATTTTCATCGACGAGATCGACGCCGTCGGTCGCCATCGTGGTGCCGGCATGGGCGGTGGACATGACGAGCGTGAGCAGACCCTGAATCAGTTGCTGGTGGAAATGGACGGCTTCGAGTCCAACGAAGGGGTCATTCTGGTGGCGGCAACCAACCGTCCGGATGTTCTCGATCCGGCGTTGTTGCGTCCGGGTCGTTTTGATCGTCAGGTGGTGGTGCCGCGTCCCGATGTGAAGGGTCGTCAGAAGATCCTCCAGGTGCACGCGCGCAAGGTTCCCCTGGCCGAGGATGTCAACATGGGCGTTGTCGCCAAGGGTACACCGGGTTTTTCCGGTGCCGATCTGGCGAATCTGATCAATGAGGCGGCGCTGCTGGCGGCCCGCGCCAATAAAGCGGAAGTCAATATGCAGGATCTGGACGCCGCCAAGGACAAGGTGATGATGGGGGCCGAACGGCGCTCCATGGTCATCACCGAAGAGGAGAAAAAGGTCACCTCCTACCACGAGGCCGGCCACGCCCTCATATCCCTGCTGACGCCTGATTCGGACCCGGTTCACAAGGTGTCCATCATCCCCCGTGGCCGGGCCATGGGCGTGACCATGTACCTGCCGTCCGAGGAAAAATACAATGAAACCAACAAGGGGCTGAATATCCGGATTCAGGCCATGCTCGGCGGGCGTATCGCCGAGGAGATCATGTTTGATTCCGTCACCAGTGGCGCCAGCAACGATCTGGAGCGGGTGACGACCATCGCCCGCAAGATGGTCTGTGAATGGGGCATGAGCGAAAAAATCGGGCCGGTCACTTTCGGCGAAAAGGACGGCGAGATTTTCCTCGGTCGGGACATGGGGACGACGAAAAACTACAGCGAAGCGACGGCGGTTGATATCGACAACGAGATTCGTCGCATTGTCCGCGAAAATTACGCCACCGCCAAGAAGTTGCTGGAAGACAACAAACAGCGCCTGATTGATCTGGCGGAACTGCTGCTGGAGAAGGAGACCCTTGATACTCCGGAAATCCACGCGGTGGTTTTTCCGGAAGGCCTGCCCGAATATCTGCAGAAACAGGTACGTGACCAGGCGGCCGATAATTTCGTGTTCGAGCATAAGGAGGACGACACGGAGGCGGCACCGGACAAGACCGTTGATCGGGACACTGCGGCACCCCTGTATGACGCAGAAGGAAAGCGCACCGGAAGGGAAGGATCATCAGCTACTGCGCCGCAATCGGAGAAAAAAGAGGGTGCTGCGACGGACGACACAGAGCCGGACGGTACGGAATCCTCAACCCGTGATGATGAGCCGCCGGCAAAATCCTGATGTCTGCCGTTGCCTCTGCCGTCTGGAAAGGGCGGGGCTGCACCCTTGATCTGACGTACCCCCGTTTTATGGGGGTCGTTAACGTGACGCCCGATTCCTTTTCCGACGGGGGGCGCTATCTGCAGACCGGAGCCGCGATTGAGCAGGCCCTGCAATTGCAGGTCGAAGGGGCGGATATTGTCGATATCGGCGGTGAAAGCACCCGTCCCGGAGCGCCGCCGGTGGCGGTGGATCAGGAGCTGGAACGGGTCCTTCCGGTTATCGCCGGTGTGCGCCGCCGCAGCGAGGTGCTGATTTCGGTGGATACCACCAAGGCACAGGTCGCTCGTGAGGCCGTTGCCGCCGGGGCCAACTTTGTGAACGATATCAGCGGCGGCAGTTTCGACCCGCAGATGTTCACGACCGTGGCCCGGTCAGGGGCAGGGCTGGTCGTCATGCATACCAGGGGGACGCCGGCGACGATGCAGCACAATACGAGCTACGGGGACCTGGTGCCGGAAGTAGAAAGCTTTTTGCGTCAGGCGGCCGAGGCGGCACAGGCCGCCGGGGTGCGCCACGATTACATCGCCATCGATCCGGGCATCGGTTTTGGCAAGAGTGCTGCCGGCAATCTGGCCCTGTTGCACCAGGCGGGTCGTTTTCATCGCCTCGGTTTTCCGCTGCTGTTGGGGACTTCACGCAAAAGTTTTATCGGCGCGATCCTGCAGCAGGACGACCCGGAGCAACGTCTTTACGGGACCCTGGCGACGGTTGCCGCCGGGGTGGGTCAGGGCGTGCAGTTGTTTCGTGTCCACGATGTGCGGGCGACGCGGGAGGCGGCTCTGGTGGCCTGGGCTATTCGTGAGCAGCGACTGCCCTGATACGATCAACGACCCAGATCCGGCTTTCGGTAACGTTCCAACCTGAGTAAATCTATGCCTGGTGGTGAGAGCAATGCTTGACGTTCTTTATAATATCCGCATCCTCGATATTCTGGACGTCAGTATTGTGGCCTTTATCATTTACCGGATTATTCTGCTGATCAAGGGCACCCGCGCCGTCCAGATGCTCCTTGGTCTGGCTGTGATTCTGGCCGTTTACATGGCCTCCCGGGTCGGTGATCTCCACACCCTGAACTGGTTTTTAAGCAATTTCCTGTCGTCGATCATTCTGGTCATCATCGTCATTTTTCAGAATGACATCCGCCGGGCACTGATGCACGTCGGGCGCAACCCTTTTCTCGGTGGCGCCAGTTACCGCGAAGAGTCGGCGATGATTGAAGAGCTGGTCAAGGCGGCAGTGGCCCTTGCCAACCGCAAGATCGGCGCCCTCATCGTTGTCGAGCGTGAAAATGGCATCAAGGATATCCTCGAATCGGGAACCGCCCTTGATGCCAAAATATCCTGCGATCTCGTTCGCTCCATCTTCATGCCGCAATCCCCTTTGCACGATGGCGCCCTGGTTGTGCAACAGGGGCGACTGAGTCTGGCCGGCTGTTTTCTTCCCCTGACCCAGGGCAGTAACCTGTCGACGGAGCTCGGTACGCGACATCGCGCCGCTATCGGCCTGACGGAACTGGCCGATGCCATCGCCATTATCGTTTCCGAGGAAACCGGCAAGATTTCCGTTGCCGTCAACGGCGGGATGACCCGGAACCTCGATGCCACCAGCCTGAAGAAGGTCCTGAGTCGCCTGCTTGAGCCGCGTACAGCCAAAAAGAAGAAGGGGTAAGCGATGTTCAAGTTGTTGACGGAAAATTGGGCATTGAAACTGATTTCCCTGATTCTGGCGATCATGCTCTGGTTTTTTATCATGGGCGAGCGGCGGCTTGAGGTGAACTATCGGGTCCCCCTGGAGTTGCAGAACCTGCCTCGGGAATTGATGGTCGCCAATGAGATTCCGAGCATGGTCGATGTCCGGGTCAGCGGCCCGCGAACCCTGCTGATGCAGGTCAGCCCCAATGACATCAGCATCACTGTTGATCTGTCCGGCCTGCGGCCGGGGCTGACCTCCTTCCGGCGCCTTGACGAGCGCTTGAATCTGCCCAGCGGCCTGCGGGTCACACGCTTATCCCCCTCTTTTGTCGATGTCCGTCTGGAGCGTGTGCAGCAGAAGCAGGTTCCGGTGGTGATTTCTCTGACGGGTGAACCGAAGGAGGGGTTCCAGATCGGCAGTGTCAAAGCCTTTCCCGATCAGGTGATTCTGGAAGGGGCGGAATCGGAACTGAAAAATATCAATGAGGTCACCACCGAGGAGGTCGATCTGACGGGGGTGAACAGTGGTTTTTCCCTGATCGTGCCCTTGACCCATCGGGGTCTTTACAGCTGGTTTAAAAATGACAGTACGGCGGAGGTTCAGGTCGCTATCGAGGCCGTGGAAACGCCGGAAATTCTGGATGATGCCCCTGCTGAAGAAGCCGGGGCGGGAGGGAATTGACCATGGAAAAAAAATTGTTCGGCACCGACGGCGTACGCGGGGTTGCCAACGTCGAGCCGATGACCACGGAAATGGCCCTGCAACTGGGGCGGGCCGCCGCCTATGTCTGCAAAAAGGACCCGGCCCGGCGACATCGCATCGTCATCGGCAAGGATACACGCCTGTCCGGTTACATGCTGGAAAACGCCATGGTCGCCGGAATCTGTTCCATGGGAGTTGATGTGCTTATTGTCGGTCCGCTGCCGACGCCCGGCATCGCCTTTATCACCGCCTCCATGCGGGCCGATGCCGGCGTGGTCATCAGTGCCTCCCACAACGCCTATCAGGATAACGGCATCAAGTTCTTTTCCAATACGGGGTTCAAACTGCCCGACGAGGTTGAGCTCGAGATTGAGGACTTGATTCTGAACCATCGGATTGATGCCTTGCGCCCCATTGCCGAAAATGTCGGCAAGGCGTTTCGTATCGACGACGCCATCGGCCGGTATGTCGTGTTCCTGAAGAACACCTTTCCCCGTGATCTTGACCTGCAGGGCTTGCGCATCGTTCTCGATTGTGCCCACGGCGCCGGCTATCGGGTCGCCCCGGCGGTGCTGACGGAGCTGGGCGCCGAAGTGATCCCCCTCGGCGTTCATCCCAACGGCCTGAACATCAACGACGGCTGCGGGTCGATGCACCCTGAGGTGATGGCCGCCAAGGTGCGCGAGTATCGTGCCGATATCGGCATGGCCCTGGATGGTGACGCCGATCGGGTGATTTTTGTCGATGAGAACGGACAGGAGGTTGATGGCGATCACATCCTGGCCCTCTGCGGCACCGAAATGCTGCAGCAGAACGCCCTGCAGAAAAAAACTGTGGTGGCGACGGTGATGAGCAATATGGGGCTGGATCTGGCCATGAAGCAGGCCGGCGGCAAGGTGGTGCGTACCGCCGTAGGTGACCGCTATGTTGTCGAGGAGATGCTGCGTGGCGGCTATAACCTTGGTGGTGAGCAGTCCGGTCATATGATCTTTCTCGATCATAATAGCACCGGCGACGGAATCCTTTCGGCACTGCAGGTGCTGGCGGTCATGCAGCGCAAGAACCGCCCCCTGTCGGAACTGGCGCGGATTATGACCTCGCTGCCGCAGGTGCTGGTCAACGTCAAGGTGCGCAAGCGCGCCGATCTGAGCAAAATCGCTCCGGTCAAGGAGGCGATGAAGGGTATTGAAGGGGAGCTGGCCGGCAAGGGGCGCCTGCTGGTGCGCTATTCCGGAACCGAGCCGCTGCTGCGGATTATGGTGGAAGGGGAGGATCAGGGGCGCATCAATGACCTCGCCGGGCAGCTGGCGGAGGTGGTGCGTCAGCAGATCGGTGCCTGATCTGGTGATGACCGTTACAGGAGAATTTTTATGATGCTGAAACTGAGCGTCAACGTTGATCATATCGCCACCATCCGCCAGGCCCGGGGGATCGATGAGCCGGATCCGGTGGCAGCGGCGGTCCTCGCCGAACTCGCCGGAGCCCACGGTATTACCGTCCACCTGCGGGAGGATCGGCGCCACATTCAGGATCGTGATGTAGAGATCCTGCGGCGCACGGTGACCACGCGCCTCAATCTGGAAATGGCGGCGACGGAGGATATGGTCGCCTTTGCCCTGAAAATTCGCCCGGATCTGGTGACCCTGGTGCCCGAGGGTCGCCATGAACTGACCACTGAAGGCGGGCTCGATGTGAATCTGCTCAAAGCGTCCCTTAAGCAGAAAATTTCCCAGCTGCGTCAGGCCGGTATTCAGGTCAGCCTGTTTGTCGAGGCGAATCCGGAACAGATCAAGGCCAGCCACCGGGTCGGGGCCGATATGGTCGAAATCCACACGGGGACCTACTGTGAAGCCGGGTCGGACAAAGTGCGTACGGATGAGTTGCGGCGCATTGAGCTTGCCGGCACTGCCGCCCGCAAGCTGGGCCTTCGGGTCAGTGCCGGACACGGGCTCAATTACCGTAATGTCTCAGAAGTAGCGGCCCTGCCGGGTTTTGAGGAGTTCAATATCGGTCACAGTATCGTCGGCCGGGCGGCCCTGGTGGGGATGGAACGCGCCGTCAGGGAGATGCTCGACCTGATGCGGGCCTGACATGGCTATTGTCGGTATCGGGGTCGATCTGGCGCGGATCGACAGGTTCAAACGCTTTGTTGCTGACCGGCGGACGGTTCTTGAGCGGCTGTTTGCGCCGTCGGAGCTTGAATATGCCCTGGCGAAAAAGCGTCCGGAGCAGTATCTGGCCGCCCGTTTTGCCGCCAAAGAGGCTTTTTTGAAGGCTCTGGGCACGGGTCTGAGCGAGGGGCTGTCCTGGCAGCAGATCATTGTTGTCAGGGATGACTCCGGCTGCCCGGCGTTACAGCTCAGCGGTCGGGCGGCCGCCCTCATGGCCGAGCGGGGGGGGCGCAGATCGCATCTCAGCTGTTCCCACGATGGGGACTACGCGGTAGCGACGGTCATTCTGGAGGGCTGATGGACATCTATACAGCGGCGCAGATGATTGCAGCGGATCACCATGCCATAACCTGTCTGGGGCTGCCCGGTGCGGTTTTGATGGAAACGGCGGGGCGTTGCTGCGCCCGGGTTTTTGCCGCGGAATTCGCTGCCAGGTTTCCGGCCAGGGTGCTGGTGCTCGCCGGCAAGGGGAACAATGGCGGCGATGGTTACGTTATCGCCCGGCTGCTGGCTGATCGTGGCTGGCCGGTGACCACCCTGGTTGTGGCGGACGAAAACACAATCTCCGGAGATGCGGCCCTCATGCTGCGGGTGCTGCGCAATTGTGGCGGCGAGGTTGTCTTTGCCGGAGATGAGGCGTCACTGCGTCGCCAGTTTGTCGAAGCCGATGCCCGGTTGATCGTCGATGCCGTTTTCGGCACCGGTCTGCAGGATCGCGTCAGGGGACTGGGGCAGGTTGCCATCGAGCTGATCAACAGTTCCGGAGTGCCGGTGCTGGCCGTGGATATGCCGTCCGGCGTGGATGCCTCGACGGGCCGGATTTGCGGCAGTGCGGTTCGTGCCGACGTGACCGTGACCTTTGATCATGCCAAAATCGGACATGTCAGCGATCCGGGGGCAGGGTGTGTCGGCAGACTGGAGGTGGTGGATATCGGGATCCCCCGCCGGCACCGCCCTGAATCATGCACGACCTCGATTGAACTGATCGATGCCGAGGCGGCACGCCGACGGCTGCCCCGGCGCAGTGCCGACGGTCACAAAGGGCGTTTCGGCCATCTGCTGCTGGTGGCGGGATCACCCGGCAAAACCGGAGCCGCGGCTCTGGCCGCTAACGCAGCGGTGCGCAGTGGTTGTGGTCTGGTCACGGCGGTGGTGCCGGCGTCCTTGAACACGGTTCTGGAAGTCAAGTTAACCGAAGCCATGACCGTGCCCGCGCCCGACGCGGAGGGTCTGTTGACGGCAGCCGCCGAGGCAATAGTCAATGCCCGGCTTGAGGCGTGCCAGGTGTTGGCGGTCGGTCCCGGACTGGGGCAGAGCCGGGAGTTGCGACAGCTGGTGAGACAGCTCGTCGTAACCGGGAAAAAACCGGTTGTTGTTGATGCCGACGGACTCAATCTGCTGGCGGGGCAACTGGATTGTCTCAAGGCCCGCGAAGGGGCACCCCTTGTTTTAACGCCGCATCCCGGGGAAATGTCTCGGCTGACAGGCCTTTCCGTTGCCGAAATTGAAGAAAATCGCTTCTGCGTGGCCAGAGACTTTGCCGTGGAATACGGAGTTGTTCTGCTGCTCAAGGGGGCACGCACCCTGGTCGCTGCACCCGACGGTCGGGTCAGCATCAACAGCAGCGGCAACAGCGGCCTGGCCGCCGGAGGCAGTGGCGATGTGCTCACCGGCCTGCTCGGAGGCCTGCTCGCCCAGGGCTGCGACGGTTATCTGGCCGCCGGTCTTGCCGCTTTTCTGCACGGCCGCAGCGCCGAGCTCATTGCCGCTCAGCGCGGAGTCGCCGGGATGACGGCGACGGAACTTATTGACGGGTTACCGGCAGCCCGCCACGAACTGGAGAAAGGGATCCTTGCATGTTGACAGCACGGGATATCATGACATCGGAGGTTGTTTCCGTCACCCTGGAGACAAGCCTGAAGGAACTGGCGAAGAAATTTGTGGAAACACGCTACAGCAATATGCCGGTGGTTGACGGCGAGGGCAAGCTGGTCGGCATTATCAGTGAAACTGATCTGGTCGAGTACCAGCGGCCGCTGCATATCCCGACGGTGATGACCTTGTTTGACGGGGTTTTCCAGTGGGGAACCGAGCGCAAGTTCAAGGAGGAGGTCGATCGGGTCACGGCGACCACCGTTGCTGATCTCTATCACAAGAATCCGGTCATCTGCACTCCCGATACCCCGGTGAACGAACTGGCGGTGTTGATGAGCAAGCACAAGGTTCATCTGCTGCCCGTCGTCGAGGACGAGAATATGATCGGGGTGGTGGCGCGTCTTGATCTGATCCGCTCCATGGAGGACTGATGGTGGACTGGTCGGTTGTCACCGGGGATGAAGCGGGCACCGAGCAGCTGGGGCGCCTGCTCGGCAGCTGTATCCGGCAGCCGTTGCTGCTGCTGTTGCAGGGCGATCTGGGCGCCGGCAAAACCGTGCTGGCGCGGGGCATCGCCCGGGGCCTCGGAGTGGCCGAGGAGCATCCGGTGACCAGTCCGACCTTTACCCTGATGAATCATTATCCGGCGCGGCTGGAGCTGTATCATTTCGACCTGTACCGTTTGACATCACCGGATGAGCTTATCGACATCGGCTTCGATGATTACGCCTATGGCCAGGGGGTGGCCCTGGTGGAATGGCCGGAAAAACTCGGTGATCCGGATGTGGCCGGCCTGTGGGTGAGCCTTGAACGGCTGGATGAACAGCAGCGCAGGATCAGCTTGCGACCCACGGACAAGAGCGCGGACGCCTTGGTGGCGGCGTTGCGGAGTGCAGTCGACAAGACCGGTCCGGATTTCGGATAAGGGCGCAAAAATGGTTTTGACCTGATGTGCTCTTATTGCTAGAAGATACTGTCAAATAACCGCCGGTGTGTTTTTTGTCATCGGTTTTTCCTGTAAGGAGGAAGACAACTGTTATGGCTCTGATTGTTCAGAAGTATGGTGGCACGTCAGTGGGAACTGTCGAGCGCATTCGCAATGTCGCCCGGCGCGTTGCCAAGACCTTCGACGAGGGCAATGAGGTGGTGGTCATCGTCTCGGCCATGGCGGGGGAAACCAACCGTCTGGTGGCCCTGGCCGAAGAGATCGCCGAAACGCCCGATGAGCGCGAGTATGATGTGCTGGTGTCGACCGGCGAGCAGGTGACCATCGCCCTGTTGTCCATGTGTCTGAAGAACATGGGCTACAAGGCCAAGAGCTACCTCGGTTCACAGATCCCCATGTATACCGACAACGTGCACGCCAAGGCCCGGATCAGTGAGATCGGCGACAAGAACATCCGGGAAGATCTCAAGCAGGGGACAATCGTTGTTGTGGCCGGCTTTCAGGGGGTCGACAGTGCCGGCGATATCACCACCCTCGGCCGCGGTGGGTCCGATACCTCGGCGGTAGCGGTGGCTGCCGCCCTCAAGGCCGATGTCTGCGAAATCTTCACCGATGTCGACGGGGTCTACACGACCGATCCGCGCATTGTCCCCCAGGCCCGTAAGATCGACCGCATTTCCTATGAGGAAATGCTCGAGATGGCCTCTCTGGGAGCGAAGATCCTGCAGATCCGCAGTGTGGAGTTTGCCAAAAAATACAACGTCGTTGTCCATGTGCGTTCAAGCTTCGACGATTCCGTCGGAACGCTAGTCATGAAGGAGGATGAGGAAATGGAAGCCGTATTGGTTTCGGGTATTACCTACAATAAAGACGAAGCAAAAATCAGTATTTTCGGGATTCCAGACAAACCGGGAATTGCTGCTCAGATTTTCAGTCCGTTAAGCCAGAACAATATCACCGTGGATATGATCATCCAGAATATCTCCAATCAGGAGTCGACGGATCTGACCTTCACCGTCCCCAAGGGCGACTGCAAAAAGGCGCTGCACATCATCGAAGAGGTCGCCCGGAAGATCAATGCCCGGGGCGTCAGCCATGACACCAATATCGCCAAGGTCTCCATTGTCGGTGTCGGCATGCGCTCGCACTCCGGGGTGGCCAGCACCATGTTTGAAACCCTGTCGAAAGAGGGGATCAATATCGAGATGATTTCCACCAGCGAAATCAAGGTGTCGTGTGTTATCTCGGACAAGTACACCGAACTGGCGGTGCGTGTCCTGCATGAGGCCTTCGGCCTTGACCAGCAGGCCGTCAACGCCTGATCTGACAGGTCACGGGCTAACCGCATTCAGAACCAGGAGTGAAAGGCGAAGAGCTGATGGACAGAGTTTATCTGTATGATACGACCTTAAGAGACGGCACCCAGGCCGAGGATATCTCCTTTCAGGTACAGGACAAGGTGCGCATTGCCAAGCATCTTGATGCCTTGGGCATCGATTATATCGAGGGCGGATGGCCCGGCTCCAACCCGAAAGATATCGGTTTTTTCGAGGCGATTCAGAAAGAGACTCTGTCCCACAGCAAAATTGCCGCCTTCGGCTCAACCCGCCGGGCCAGGGTGACGCCTGATGAGGACAACAATATTCAGATGCTGATCGAGGCCCGTCCCGATGTGGTGACGATTTTCGGCAAAACCTGGGATTTTCACGTTCATGAAGCCCTGCGCGTGTCCCTGGAAGAAAACCTGGAAATGATCTACGACTCACTGGCCTACCTGAAACAGCGGGTGGCCGAGGTGGTTTACGACGCCGAGCATTTTTTTGACGGCTACAAGGCCAATCCCGAGTATGCCTTGAAGACCCTGCGCGCCGCCGCCAGCGCCGGTGCGGACTGTCTGGTCCTGTGTGATACCAACGGTGGCACCTTGCCCCATGAACTGCCGGCCATTATGGACGCTGTGCGCGCCAGCGTGAGCGTCCCCGTGGGGATCCATGCCCACAACGACAGCGAATGTGCGGTCGCCAATTCGTTGATGGCCGTGGAGTATGGCGCCGTCCACGTCCAGGGGACGATGAACGGTTTTGGTGAGCGCTGCGGCAATGCCAACCTCTGTTCCATTATTCCTTCCCTGATGCTGAAATTGAACCGGGAGTGCCTGGCGCCGGGCAAGCTGCAAACCTTGCGCACTGTGTCCCGGGCGGTCTATGAGCTGGCCAACCTGACCCCCAACAAGCATCAGGCCTATGTCGGCAATTCCGCCTTTGCCCACAAAGGGGGCGTGCACGTTTCCGCCATCCAGCGGCATCCCGAAACCTACGAGCATATCCGCCCTGAGCTCGTCGGCAACCGCACCCGGATTCTGGTGTCCGATCTCTCCGGCCGTTCCAATATTCTGGCCAAAGCTGAAGAATGCGGGATCGCCATCGACAGCAAGGACCCCGTGACCCTGGAGATTCTGGAGAAAATCAAGGAACTGGAAAATCAGGGTTTCCAGTTTGAAGGGGCCGAGGCGTCTTTTGAACTGCTGATGCTGCGGGCCATGGGGAAATTAAAGCACTATTTTTCCATAACCGCCTTTCGGGTCATCGACACCCTGCGCGAAAGTGACAGCGCCCCGGTTTCCGAAGCCACGGTCAAGGTGAAGGTCGGTGGCCAGGAGGAACATATCGCCGCCGACGGCAACGGACCGGTTAACGCTCTGGACAGGGCCATGCGCAAGGCGCTGATCAATTTTTATCCGCAGATCGCCGACACCAAGCTGTTCGATTACAAGGTCAGGGTTCTGCCTTCGAGTCAGGGAACCGACTCCAAAATCCGGGTTCTGGTGGAAACCGGTGACGCCGACAGCCGCTGGGGAACCGTCGGGGTCAGCAGTAACGTCGTCGACGCTTCCTACCAGGCACTGGCGGATGCCCTGCTGTTCAAACTTTACAAGGATCATCTGTAGGTCGCGCTGTTTCATAGAGGGTGCTATGTCTCCGTTGCCTTTTTATTTTGGCAATCGGAGGCCGTGCCCATTACAGTGCTTCAATGTAATTATTTACCACAATTTCGAGGGCAGGGTTCGGGTTCCCGTGACAAGGGCGTCTGTCGCCACGGACGGCGACAGTCGAACGGCCATGGACGGCGCAAAGTGTCCCTTGGAATGGGAA
>CALFFB010000175.1 GCA_937958075.1 uncultured Geobacteraceae bacterium
CCGTCCATGACCGGCATCTCCACGTCGGTGAGTACGGCGTCGAAATCTTCGGCCAAGGCCCGATCCAGCCCATCCTGACCGTCCTCCGCCAGCGCTACCTGATACCCCCAGGCCTCAAGCATGTCTCTTTCAATTTCACGGGTATTCAGGGAATCATCCACTACCAGGATACGTTTACTGGGCTGTAGCGCCGGGTCGCGGTCTGCCGGGGCCGAGCGAGTTCTGCGCGCCAGATCCAACAACTGTGGAACATGCAGCAGGCTGATCAACTGGCCGCGTCCACCCGTGACCATACCACAGATCAGAGGGCGATGGCGCAGATGGTCCGGGAGCTGCTTGATGACCAGGTCCCGCTCGTCGAGCAGTTCGTCGATAATCAGTGCCAGTTTTTCATGACGTACCTGGGCGATCAACAGTAAATTATCCTTTTTTGGCGAAGACGCGGCCTTTTTCCGGTCAGGAAGGTCGATGAGCTCAGCCAGATCGAGAACCGGTACAAATTCGTTACGCAGTCTGATGACCCGGCGATCGGCAAATTGCAGCAACTCCTCCCGGGGGATTCTGATCAGTTCGGAAATATACTGGGCGGTGACCCCCAATTCCTGTCCGGCGGCGGCAAAGAGCAGCACCCGCATGACCGCCAGGGACAGGGGCAGGCGCAACTGAAAGCTGCTGCCCTGACCGGCCCTGGTGTGAACACTGACCTGCCCCTGGAGGCGATCTTCCACGGTATTCTTGACCACATCCATGCCCACCCCGCGCCCCGACATGTCGGTAATCAGGGAGCTTGTCGAAAATCCGGGAGTAAAAATCAGGCCGATGGTTTCCTGATCGCTCATGCTATCCAGTTGCTCGGCCGTAACCAGGTTCTTGCTCAGGGCCTTGGCCCGCACCGCTTCCAGGCTGATGCCTCTGCCGTCGTCGCTGATCTCAAGCACAACCCAGCTGCCGTCCTGCCAGGCCCGCAGGTGAATGGTCCCCCGTTCCGGTTTGTTCTGCTCTATCCGTTCGGCGGGGGGCTCAATGCCGTGGTCGAGGGCGTTGCGCAGCAGATGGATCAGGGGATCGGCCAGTTGATCGATCATCTGGCGATCAAGCTCGATCTGGGCACCAGTGACTTTGCAGTCGATCTGTTTGCCGAGGGCGCGGGCCATGTCGCGCACGGTATGCCCGACGGAATCAAACAGGGTGCCCAAGGGCAGCATGCGCAGCTGCAGGGCCCGATCGTGCAGCTCCTCCACCAGCAGCTCCTGGGCCTGAACCGTCTCCCTGAAATCCCGGATGAACCCATTCCATGGGGCAGGCAGGTCATCTCCTGATACCAGCTGCCGGGCATCCTTCTGCAGATGGCGCAGACGATTTTGGCCGGCAACGACCTCACCCATGAGATTGATGAGCTCATCCAGCCGCTGACGATGAACACGCACCGTATCGCTGGTTTTCAACGTCGGATCGGTCGGCGCTTCCGCTGGTGAGGCCGGTTGCACAGGAGGCGGCGGGGTGCCGACGGAGTCTGTCGTGCCCTGCCGGGCAGCCTGCTCCAGGGCCGCGCACAGGCGCGCATCCGCCGCATCCAGCTGTGCCGGGTCGCGCGTCCGGGCGAGGTGCTCCACCTGGCTGCTTAAGGCATCGACAACCTCATAGAGCAGGGGCGGGTGGTGGCGCAGGTCGAAGCTGAGGTTGCCGTCGCGCAGGGCGCTGAGGAGTTCTTCCAGGCAGTGGGCGGTAGTGGAGACGGGCTCCAGCTTGAGCATGCGTGACGACCCTTTCAGGGTGTGCGCCGATCGGAACAGACGGTTGATCAGCTCGGTATCGGCCGGAGACTGTTCCAGCTCGGCGATGCCGGTGCTGAGCTGCTGCAGGTGATCCTTCGCCTCATCGATAAAACGCAGGAGGAACTTTTCCAGATTCAGGGCCATTGCCACCTCTCCCTCAGGCCAGTGCCTGGCGATTCATCCGCAGCAGCTGGTGCTCGGACAAAAACAGGGCGTCGGCAGCGGCCAGCGGCAGGGGCAGAATATCAAGCCCGGTACCGGTCTGAGGCTGAGTGCTGAGCAGACGCCGGACCCTCTGGTAGCTGCGCAGGGCGGCTTCGGGCTGTTGCAGGGCACGGTGAGATTCAGCCAGATAGTACCAGGCCGGCCAGCATTCGGGGCAGCTGTAAACTGCCTTTTTCAGGGGGGCGATGGCTTCCTGATAATGCCCCTGCCAGCGCTCCAGCAAGCCTTCCAGAACCAGGGCGTCGGGATTCCAGCTCTGGTGCGTGAGCACTTTTTGGACCAGTTCCCGCGCCTTCCGGAAATCCTTATGATTACCGGCCATCCAGGCCGACAACAGGCGGGCCTGATCGACTTCGTGAGCTGTCGTGTCCCGGCGCGCAAGGAGTTGTTGCAGCTTGTACGCAGCCTGTTCCGTCTCCTCCTGAAGAATCAGTTCACGGATGTCGGTCGGCATTAATGCCGGCGCTTCTATTGTCTCCGAACGTCCGGACGGGGGTGTGCTTATGATGTCCAATCCGGGTTTACGGGGGATATCGACATCCGGGGGCCGAGGGGTTGGCGGTAGAGCAAAGGCAGGGGCCGGATCCGGCGCGGACAGGGGTGGTGACGGCAGAAGTTCATGCCCTTTAACAAAATAATAGTGCCCCTCTTCCTCAACCAGCGTGAAAACACCGAGGTCATTGGCCAGGGTTTCGCTGCTGGCGACAATGAGAATACCGTCATCAGCCAGCATGTGCGCCAGTTTGGTGAGAATTGTCAAGCGTGTCGGGGTGTCAAAATAGATGGAGACATTACGGAAAAAAATCAGATCGTAACCGGGGAGATGATCAGGGTAGCTGGCAGCCAGCAGGTTCAGCTCAAAAAAGTGGACCAGACGGCGGATCTCCGGTGCCAGCAGGTAGCGCTGGCCGACGGGCTCGAAATAACGTGCACGGAGGTCCTGATCGACACCGCGAAAGGAAAAATTGGCATAAAGTCCACGGGCGGCCTTCTGCAGGATCTGGCGATCCAGATCACAGGCGTCGATGGCGAAGGTGGCAGGAGTCTGCTGGCCCCAGCGCTCCGTCAGGGCGATAGCCAGACTGTAGGGCTCTTCACCGGAGGAGCAGCCGGCACTTAGCAGGCGCAGTCGGTGGCCGGTACCGCGCAGGGCCCGCAGCCGCGGGATCACCCTGTCGACGACCAGGCCGATCTGGCCGGGATCGCGGAAGAAGTAGGTTTCGTTGACGGTGAGTTGGCTGACCAGATCGTCAAGGATTTCAGGAGACTTTTCCAGCCTCCGGCACAGGGAGATGTTCGTGTCGTCGGCGGGCGAAGGAATGCCGGCAAGGATAGAGCCTAAACGTCTGTCGTCAACCCCGGCCAGGGTCAGACCGTAACGCTGGCGGATCAGGCTTTTGAACATGCTGATATCATCCGTCATAACAGCTGCCGATGGGGTGTTGAGCCTTCAGAACTGTGCAGGAGCCGCCGCATGGTCGCGGCGATGTCGAGTAGCGGGAGTTCCTGGTGAACGCAGCCGGATTTGACCGCTTCGTGGTTCATGCCGTAGATCAGGGAGGTTGCCTCATCCTGTGCCAGACAGATACCACCCTTGTCGTGGAGATGACGCAGTCCCTGGGCACCGTCGCGCCCCATGCCGGTGAGAATAATACCAACGCCGCGGTGGCCGTAGGTCTCGGCAACGGACGTCAGCAGCAGATCGCAGCTGGGATGGTAGATGTCACTGTCGCGGCGCGGCAGCAGGGCCAGGCGGTTGTGACCGGCCACCACCAGATTGGCCTCACTTGGAGAGATATAGACAACCCCTGCGTTTAAGGGTTCGCCGTCTTCGGCAACCTTGACCCGGAGATAGCAGAGCTTGTTCAGCCAGTGAGCCATGCCCTCGACAAAGCCGTCGCTCATATGCTGGGCAATGAGGATGGGCGCCGCGAAGTCAGCTCCCAGGCCGGGCAGGATCTGCCCGAGGGCCTGGGGCCCGCCGGTGGAACAGGCAATGGCGAAAACCGGCTCAGAAGGTGTCGGTGCCGCCGCCGGGAGCGACTGGGACAGCGCCTGTGCTGTGGGCGCGGGGTGAGGCGGCAGCCCTCCGCTCCATTGACGAAAGCGGGTAAAGACCGAGACTCCGGCCAGGATGCGCACCTTGTGGATGAAGTCAGACGCGCTCTGGGCGCTGGAGTCAGGCTTGGCCATAACCTCCAGAGCTCCCGCATCCAGGGCCTTGATGGCCAGTTCCGCGGCGGATTCACTGGTGACCACCAGAATCGGGACAGCCTTGTCGTGCATGATGGCGTCGATAGCGGCGATACCGTCCATGACCGGCATGTGGATATCCATGGTGACCAGATCGGGACGTTGCTCCCGGACCAGGGAGATCGCCTCGGCCCCGTTTGCCGCCTCGCCGACTACGGTGATATCAGGGTCTTTCTTCAACAACGACCGCAGCAGCATCCGCGCCGTCGAACTGTCATCGACGATGACAACCCGCAGGGCTTTAGGGCTTGTCATTTTGCGTCGCGGCGGAGAGCTTGAATTCATGCACCAGCTCGTTGAGTCGCTGTGACATGGCGATCATCTCTTCGCTGATGTCGGTGATGTGTCGTACCGACTGGGCGTTGTTGCTGCTGGCCGAGGCGATGTCGCGCAGGGCGACGACCACCTGGCTGCTGGCGGTTTTCTGCTGTTTGGTGGACAGGGAAATCTGCTGCGCGGCGCTGGTGGTGCGGCCGGCGGCATCGAGCAGGGCGTTGAGACTGTCGGCGGTGGAGCTGCTGTCGTGCATGCCGGCCTGGATGGATGCGGCGCCTTTTTCGGAGGTGATGACCAGGCGGCTGATGGAGTCCTGGATCTCCTGGATGCGCTGTTCGATTTCCCGGGTGGAGTCGGTGACGCTGTCGGCCAGGCGGCGGATCTCACCGGCCACAACGGAAAAGCGCTTGCCCGAATCACCGGCGCTCGATGCCTCAAGGGCGGCGTTGAAGGCGATCAGTTTGGTCTGGTCGGCCAGGGTGTTGATGAGGTCCATCACTTTGCTGATTTCCTTTGATTTGGTGCCCAGATCCATAATTTCTTCAAGGCTCTGGCGACTGTCCGCCTGAATATCTCCCATGCGCTGCTGCAGCTGGCGCATGGCATCGACCCCCTTGCGACTGTTGTTCAGGGTCAGCTCGGCGACATCGACCACCGATTGTGAATGGTCGGCGATCTGGGTCGAGGAAGCGGAGAGCTCTTCCATGGTCGAGGTGATTTCCGCCACCGACGAGGACATCTCCTCGACAGCGGCGGCCATGGAGTGACTGACTTCCTGCTGGCGTTCGTTGTTCCGGTCAACCAGCCCGGCCGTATGGGCCAGACGATCCGCTGAGTCGGACAGCTTTTCCGAACTGCGCGAAACCTCTTCCATGGCATGGTCGATGCGTGTCAGCAGATCGTTGGTCTTATGTGCCAGACTGGCCATGTCGATCTGCCTGGGGATGCTGATACGGCGGCTGAGATCGAGACTGTCAGTAATGTCCTGGAGCTGACGCTGGAAGTCCAGCAGGGGTTTGGCCAGGGTGCCGGCCAGGGGATAGAGGAGCAGCAGACAGACAACCACCAGCACCGCGCCGATAACCAGGGACTGGTAAAGCTGCTGATAGATGGGCCCCAAAAAATCCGTCTGGGGAATACTGACCACCAGATAACGTTGCAGATCAGGAAGCCAGAGGGCGCCGGTAAAATAATCGCTGCCGTCACGGTGGAAGGACTGAACCCGGAGCTGTTCCCGGTTGAGGAGATCCTTGAGTTGCGGCAGGTCCTTGAGCCCTGCAAACAGATCCGGATCCTCGGCGACCTCAACCTCGCCGACATCGTTGAACAGAGCGGCCCGGCCGTTGCGGCCGATGCGATAACTGCCGATCATCTCGGCCAGATGCTGCATGTCGATACCAACCCCGGCGACAGCCAGGGGGGTGCCGTCCGCATGTTTCTGCACACTGCTGTAGTTGACAAACATCAGCAGCTGTTCGCCACTGTAGTCGTTGCTGTCAAGATTGAGCTCATAGGGTTGCTGTGATTTCAGGTAATTGAAATACCAGCTGTCGTCGGGGTCAGCGGGATCCATCGGGTGCCGGTTCAGGGTTCCGTTCTGATAATGGTGGTAGAGGGTGCGCTCACCGTCGTTGGCGGCGATGAACACGTTCAGGGCTGTCGGCAGGTGAGCGTTGACCTGGGCCATCTCCTGGGTGATTTGCGGCAGGCCGTCTTCCGGCATACCGGACCGGATCCAGTGGTGAATGAAATTGCTGGAGGCCAGGCTTTTTGACAGTTGCAGGCTGGGGGAGAGGAGCAGGGATATCTCCGCGCCCAGCCGTTCGAGTTGCAGGGGCAGCTCCTGCCTGGTGATGCTGTCGGTTTTCTCCCGGAGATAAAAGTTCGATTGCAGGCTGATCAGCACAACGGTAATGATGGTCAGAGTCGCGCCGAAAGCCACAAACAGGCGCAAACTTAAGGACAGTCTGTTCCATAGAGATATCATCATGCTGAGCCCTCTGCCGGTAGCGAGTCAGGAAACTGCGGGTGGATGGGCAAGGATATAGTTTTTTCTAACTTTTTGTCAAAGAATGTCCTGTTTCAAACGCAGAAATTCCTCTTTGGTGATCAGTCCCTGTTCCAGCATCCGATTGAGTTCCGCCAGTTCGCTGAGCTGGGGGGATGAGCTGTGGGGAAGCTGCTTGACGGTCTCCTCATGGGGGATTTCGACGAGCCGGGGCTGATTGTCCTGATGGGCGATACGCAGGGTGGCCATGCCGCCCATCAGGCTGATTTCCAGACTGCTGTTTTTAAAGGCCGGATCGTTCATGATGTCGCGCAGTCGCCGTTTTCCCGCTTTGACGCGGCGGTAGAAAAAGTAGCCGGACCCGGCAATCAGCACCAGCCCGGCGGCCAGAATCCACCAGCGCAGGTCGTAGATTCCCTTGAACAGAACCACGGACAGAATCAGCCCGGCGATGAGGGCGACATGGAGGAGGAGCACCAGGGCGATAAAAAAGACACTGGTGTAGATGGAGCGGTTGTCTTCGTTGGTGGATTTCATGTCAGGATGACTGTCTGCAAGGTTGCTGTTTTCCGGTGCCGGGTGCCGGCGCCATAACTCCCGTAAAAAATGCGTGTTTTGGTAGGTCGCCGCCGGCCGCTGTGGTATCATCAGCGCCAAACAGGTGTTATTTGTACCATAGAAGCCGGCCGCTGTGTGGTTTATTGATTGTAACTTCCCCGCAGCGACGAGGGCAAGCCATGATGGTGTTCTTCCCCTTGCGGATATTCTATGACGGCTCCTGCCCCCTGTGTGTCGGGGAGATGGAGCGTTACCGGCGCCACAATGCCGATGGACGCTTTGTTTTTATCGACATCAGCGCCGACAGCTTTGATCCGGCTTTTTACGGCAAAAGCCGGCACGAGCTGATGGAGCAGTTGCATGTGCTGACGGGCGACGGGCGTTTTTACGTCGGCTTCGACGCTGTTCTGACGGTCTGGCAGGCGTTGCCCGGTTCCTGTGTCCGGGGGCGGCTGGCGGGCATCGCCGGCCGGCCGGGTCTGTACGGCCTGGGGCGCAGGCTTTATCCGTTGCTGGCACGCTACCGGCATCGGTTGTCGGGTTCGGGGCGGACGTGTTCAGGGCCCCGTTGCCGTGAGGATGATGGATAGACCAGAGAAAGGATAAGGACGGGATGCGGCAGTTGGGGATCGATATCGGTGGCAGCAGTAT
>CALFFB010000176.1 GCA_937958075.1 uncultured Geobacteraceae bacterium
TGCTGGCGTTGGGTGTGTTCCTGCCCATGTGGAACCTGGCGAGCGTGGCGCGGTAAGCAGGATGCCTTGATATTGGGTGGTGAAGATAATGAATCTTGAGCAGGCTTTTGAAATAGACACTTCCCGCTATGTGATAGAATACCGGGTACATGCGACCAAAAGAATGTTTCAGCGTAATATCGCAGCGGATGACGTTGAAAAGGTCCTTGAAACGGGTTCTGTCATTGAGCGATACGATGATGATTTTCCTCTACCAAGTGTGTTGATAAACGGAAAAACATCAACGGACAGACCTTTGCATCTGGTAGTGGGAATCAATTCACCAGAATCCAGATTGGTTATTATCACGGCATACGAACCTGACCCTGAGAGGTGGGTTGACAGCTATGCGAGGAGACGCCAATGAAATGTGCTATCTGTCGAAACGGCTATACGGCTGCTGGCCATACAACCGTTGTTTTGGAAAAAAATCAGACAACCCTGGTCATCAAGAATGTTCCTGCTGAAATTTGTGAAAACTGTGGTGAAGAGTATATTTCTTCAAACACCAACAAAAAACTGCTTCAGCTTGCGCGTACGGAACTCGGTCGAGGAGTGACTTTGGAGATGTTTGATTTTGCCGCGTGATGCGAGCCCGCCCACAACAGGTTAAATGAAAAATCAACAATTTCATGTCCTTTAACGATTGATTTTGCTAACCGTTATGGTAATTTAATGGGTGTTTGTTCAGCAGGCAGGCAAGAGCGACCTCAAACCGACAATCGTCAACGTGGGGTCACCCTGCTGGAACTGGTGGTGGTTGTCTGTATCGCCAGCGTTGTCGGTTTCGTGGCCCTGGGGGCGTATCACCGGTTGCTGATCGATGTGGAACGCACCACCCTGGAACAGAACATCGGTCTGATCCAGAGCGCCGTGGCCATGCAGTTCGCTGCTCTTTACGTTGCTGGTGATAAAGAGGGCTTGGCTCAGTTACCGCAGCGCAACCCGATGGAGATGATGGAACAGCCTCCGGAGAATTATTCAGGGGAGGTCGCCGGCAGAGAGCTGACAGAGCTTGCTCCCGGTCATTGGTACTACGACAGCACATCACAACGGTTGATCTATCTGGTGCGGAATCATAAGTATTTTGAAACGGCATTAAGTGGCACCCCGCGTGCCGAATTTTTCATAACAGGACAAAAAGATCAAACAGGGCAGGGAGGGGAAGTTTCAATGCCTGTCATCCAGACGCAAAGCACATATCGCTGGCTGCGACCCTGGGATTGATGCGGCAAAATTTTCATCAAGAAAAATGGCAACTGTTCAGCAGGTGATCGAAATTCCCACTCCAAGGGACGCTTTGAAACCATCCCTGGCCGCTCGAAAGTCGCCATCCAGGCGACTTGACGCCCTTGTCATGGGAACCTCGACCACCTACATAGACAGGGGCTGAATAATTACGAACAATGTTTGCATAACAATAACCCCTCAACCGAACAAAAGAAGGAGTTTCCCCATGCGTAATCAACAAGGCTTTACCCTGATTGAGCTGGTCGTCGTCATTGTTATCCTCGGCATTTTAGCGGCGGTCGCTGTGCCGAAGTTTGTGGATATGCAGGTCGATGCGCGAAAATCAACAGTGCAAGGTTTGTATGGTGCTGTACAGAGTGCTGCCTCGTTAACTCATGCTGCAGCTCTGGTAAGAGGAGAGACTGGTGAGACGGGTTCTGTTGCAATTCCTGGAGGGGTGACAGTATCGCTTGTTCATGGCTACCCTGCAACAGCAGCGGGGGGTATAGATAATGCGGTTAATATAGATGGTTTTACTTATACAGCCGGAACTGGAGTTTTCACAATTGAGGGATACACTGGAGTGAATTGTGACGTGACCTATGCCGAACCAACAGATGCTGGAGAGGTACCAACTATTACTTTGGACATTGATGGATGCGAATGATGTCAGATGTAGGCTTTTTTTGATAATATTAATTTCACAAACGGGGCCTTTACGGCTCCGTTTGTGTATGAGGCGGAGATGGCCACTGGAGTGAAAACAATATTTCGCACACCCAATGCCGGTTTCACCCTCGTCGAACTGGTCGTCATCATGGTCATCCTCGGGATTCTGGCTGCGGTCGCAGTGCCGGTGTTTTTTGACGTGGGCACCTATAAAGAACGTGCCGCTTATGACGAGTTGGCCAGCGCACTGCGTTACGCCCAGAAGCTGGCGGTAGCCAGTGGTGAGGATGTTGAAATCTCCGTAACGGAAAACGATTATACAGCCAACGTTACGGGTTTTATGGAATCCTCAAAAGATTTCTTTGCCAACAGTTCCGGAACCTTTACATTCAGTTCCATGGGGCGTTGTGTGGATTGTCCCTCGACCATCAGTGTCGGCAGCAAAACAATAACGATACATGCCGAAACCGGCTACGTGGATGCGCCATGAAAAGCCATCAGGGGCTGACATTAGTGGAGCTGATCGTCGCTATGGTGGTTATCTCCGTGGCTCTGGTCGGGGTCATGTCCGTCATCAACTACACCACCCGCCATTCCGCCGACCCCGTGGTGCGCCATCAGGCGATTGCCCTTGCCGAAGCCTACATGGAAGAAATCTTTCTGAAAGAGTATCAAAACCCTTCTGACGGTTATACTGGGACAGACCGAAGCCGTTTCGATGATGTTTCGGATTACCACGAGCTTGATGACGTGGGTGCGCGGAACCACGATGGTGCTCTGATTGATGGCCTTGAGAGTTATTCTGTCAGTGTCAGTGTTGTTTCGGAAGCTTTTGGTCCATCCGGCGCAACGGTTGATGGTTTACGCATTGACGTCACCGTCACCGGCCCTGCAAGGGAAGAGATCACCCTGACCAGCTATCGGACGGATTACTGATGGCACATCATCGGGATCAAACAAAACAGGGTGGCTTCACTCTTATCGAACTGGTGGTGGTCATCGTCATCGTCGGTATCCTGTCGGTGCTGGGGGGGCAATTCATTGTGGCGCCGATCACCGGTTATGTTGATCTGTCCCGCCGGGCGCGGCTGGTGGATCAGGCGGAGATGGCTCTGCGGCGGATGCAGCGGGATATCCGTGCGGCGCTACCCAACAGTGTTGTCGCCACGGCAGATTCCGTGACCATGATCAACACCGTCGATGGTGGACGTTATCGGCGCTATGTCGACGCTGATGGAAATGGAGATGTTCTGAGATTTGCTGCTGCTGATAGTAGTTTTGATGTCCTAGGTGGTTTAGGAGTTGATCCGGAAGGAAAGGACTTCGCTGACAGAGGATTAGTTGTTTACAAGGTGACGCCAGCATTTCCACCAGAGCATACAAAGATCAATGAATGTAAAACCGTAGATGAAGCGGTGATCTGTGATTTTGATCCCATTAAGTTTGAAAACCCTTCTCCGTACCAACGATTTTTTATTGTGGATACTGAAACAAACTATATTTGTGACCTTTCTGCCAGAGAACTGAGGCGGGTTAGTGAGAACTTGTCAACTGGTGTAACTTCGGATGCTCTTGTTACCCGTGGGATCAGTGGATGCGAATTCACCTACGATCCCGGAACCACACAGCGCGCAGGGTTGGTGACTCTGGAGCTGGCTTTGGAAGAGGCGGGTGAAAAAATTACCCTGCTCCATCAGGTGCATGTGGTGAACGCGCCGTAATAGACCATAGTTTGGAGGTCAATATGAAAATTGA
>CALFFB010000177.1 GCA_937958075.1 uncultured Geobacteraceae bacterium
GCCGCGTCTCTTCATGTCTTGACGCCGCACACCAATATCTCTTGTCACCAGATGAAGCCCGCGCGATTGTCAGTCATCAGCTGACAATAATTGGTGATTGCTGGCATGATGTCTGCGATAAGGCCGGCCTGGGGGAAATCGATCGCAGATTATTGTGGGGGCGACAGTTTCTCAATCCCTTTGCCTTCGATGATCTGTCAGGCAAGAATGCCTCCCTCAAAACCCTTGCTGACGAAATCCGCGACAAGAACGCTCTCTGAATGTTCATGCAGGTTGGAAGGTGCCACCCAGTCACAACCTCTGTTACCTCCGGATTAAACCGGGCCACTGATCCCACTGACGATGGAAGAGTTTGGCATGGTTGTGTTGCGTTGCAAGACGAGGCTCCGCGCTTTTCCCTGCTCACAAATAGGCCTTGCGTCAGGCGCAGCAGACCATCAATCAGCTTTTTTCGGTCTGCGAAAGTTGAGATATTAACCTGATCCCCTTGCGGAAAATTCCATTCTTACCCACGATAGCGTGTATTCTTGACAATACACGGCTTTGCGTGTAAAAGTTATTCTACACGGTAAGCCGTGTATTGTTTTTACAGGAGCCGCTCATGCTGATCCACACGCCGCAACAGCTTGCCCAATTTTATCGCGATCAGCGCAAAGTGCGCAGCCGGTCGCAATCGGTTATCGCAGAGGAGACCGGTCTGCGTCAGGATACGGTCTCAAAATTTGAAATCAGTCCTGATAACTCCCGCATCGACACCCTGTTTAGGCTGCTTGCCGCCCTTGATATGGAGTTGCATGTCAAGCCCAAGAGTGCGCCGGAAACGAATGCGCCGGAGACAAATTCCGATGCCTCGTCATGGACACAGCTGTGGTAGTCCGGGCGCAAACCCTGAAACTCTGGATGAACGGCCTGCCGGTTGGGCTGTTGCTGAAAGATTCCAGCGGTGGGTTGACGTTTCATTATCTGCCGGAATGGATTGAAACGCCGGGTGCCCGTCCCATTTCGCTATCGTTGCCGTTGCGCTATCAGCCTTATCAGGGTGAACAGGTCTTTAACTATTTTGACAATCTGCTACCGGATAACAAGGCCATCCGTGACCGGATTCAGGCTCGTTTCAAGATATCGAGTTCTCACCCTTTTGATTTGCTGGCGGCTATCGGTATGGATTGTGTGGGAGCTGTGCAGATTGCCCCGGCGGATGCGCCGGTCAGCGATGTGCGCGGCATTGCCGGAGAGCCCCTGTCAGATACGCAGATCGCCCGATTACTCGGCAGTTATCGTGCTGCGCCGCTGGGCATGTCAGCAGAAGCTGGTGATGATTTTCGTATCTCCCTGGCGGGTGTCCAGGAAAAAACGGCGCTGTTATGGCATGGGGGAAGCTGGCAACGCCCAAGGGGTCCGACCCCGACCACCCACATCCTCAAGTTGCCCATCGGGGTTGTGGAACATTCCGGGATGGACTTGCGTGACAGCTGTGAAAATGAATGGCTGTGTCTGAGAATCGCCCACGCCTTTGATCTGCCCGTGTGCCGTGCCGAAATCCAATGTTTTGATGAGGTCAAGGCACTGGTGGTTGAACGTTTTGATCGTCGGCTGTCTGCTGACTGGATCATGCGACTGCCACAGGAAGATTTTTGTCAGGCCCTGGGTTTTTCACCAAATCTGAAATATGAAAGTGATGGCGGGCCGGGAGTGGTTGCCATCATGGGGCTGTTGCAGCAATCGCGACAAGCGCGGCAGGACCGGGAGCAGTTTTTCAAAAGCCTGATCCTGTTCTGGTTGCTGGCGGCCATTGACGGTCACGCCAAAAACTTCAGTCTTTTTATCGAGGCAGAAGGGCGCTTCAGGCTGACGCCACTGTACGACATCATGTCGGCCTACCCGTTGCTCCGGAAACGGCAGCTGGAACGTCGGAAAATCACCATGGCCATGGCACTGCACGGCCAAAATCGCCACTACCGTTGGCACACCATGTTGCCACGTCATTTTCTTAGTACAGCGGAAAAAGTCGGTCTGCCTGTACGGCTTGTACGTTCCCTGTTCAGCGATATGATGGAGCAGGTCGACATCGTCATTGACAAGGTCTGCCATGAGCTGCCAACCGATTTTCCTGAAGCTATTGTCGAGCCGATTTTCGCAGGAATGCGTGATCGGCGGGACGTTGGAATCAAGGGAATTTGACGCCGCGCACCAGTATCTCTTAGCAGAAGCTGACCCCCGCGCGATGGTCGGCTATCAGCTTACGATGATTGGCGGCACGATATGCGTATTCCGCATCCGATTGGGCCACTGGTTCCGCTGATGCATTGGCTGGCTGTTGATTTTACTGTCTGTCGCGCAGCCGGTAGCGACTGTACAGGAACCAGCCGGCGGTGGCCAGCTGCAGGGCCAGCAGCACGCCAAAGGCGCTGCTGTAGCCGGCGGGGGCGTAACCACCGGCGGGGGGTTGGGGAAAGAGGTCGATAATGATGCCGATGAGCCACTGGGCGGCGAAGGCGCCGAAGAAAACGAGCAGGTTCAGCACCGAGTTGCAGCGTCCGATCAGCTGCCGCGGAAAATACTGGGCGAGGATGGCATAGGGCAGGATACCGGTGGTGCCGAGCAGGCCGAAACCGATCCACAGCAGGGTCGGGTTGCCGGGGGTGAGGATAAGCAGCAGCTGGCTTGCCATGAAGCAGGTCAGGCCGCAGGCGGCGACGGTGGAGGTGGCGATGCCGCGGCGGTGCAGGCGCTCGGCCAGGGTGCCCGTGGCAAAGTAGCCGACGGTCATGGCGATGGCGATCCACCAGAGAACCTGGGCGACATCCCCCCGGCCCAGACCGGCGACATCGCGCAGCCAGGGTCCGGACCATAGCCCCTGGATGGAGAGGTAAGAGGCCTGGGCGGTGACGCCCCAGGGAACAATCTGCCAGAACAGGGGGTTGCGGATAACGCTGTAGAGGCCTTGCAATTGTTCTTTCAGGCTTTCCCGGTGGGCAAGGGGGCGTTGTTCCGGGACGACCAGAAAAACCACAACGGCGACCAGCAGGGTCAGCCCCGCCAGAAACAGAAAGACCCCCCGCCAGTCGGTGACGGCCAGGGAGGCTTCCACCGGCGTCGTTGCCAGCAGGGCACCCAGTCCGCCGGAAACCATCTGCACGCCATTGGCAAAGGCCAGTCGTTCTTTGGGCAGCCAGCTGGAAAAGGCCTTGAAGGCGGCCATCAGGCAGGCGGAAACGCCGAGTCCGATGAGCGCCCGACCGATGAGCAGTCCGGTCAGGGACTGAGCAAGGGCGAAGATCAGGGCGCCTGACGCGGCAAAAAGCAGCAGAATGGCTTCGACGCGGCGTGAACCGAAGCGGTCGAGCAGAATCCCCAGGGGAAGTTGAAAGGCGGCAAAACAGAGAAAATAGACGGAGGTGAGCAGCCCCAGATCGGCCGAGGTCAGGCTCAGGTCGGCAACCAGGTCGGGGGCGATGACGGCGTTGACGGTGCGGAACAGATAGGAGACCGCGTACCCCAGGCCGAAAGGAATAAAGAGTTTCAGCAGCAGTCTGGTGGTGATGTCGTGGTCGTGACTCATGGCCTTGAAAAACGTCCAGTGCGGTTTGCCTGTTGCGGGTGCCGGTCAACCTGTTCGGGCAGCCGCTCGTTGAGGCAGCTACTGTAAGCTGATCATCACGCAGGGAGCAACTGCTTTTTGTCGTATACGGATTTCAGAGACAAAGGGGGGAATAGCAGGTATAGTGGATGGCACGTTGATCAGGGGTGTTACGGAGACAAAAGCTGCTCTGCGACACGAGTTTTTTAATGAAAGGAGGCCGTTTGTGAACAAGAAACCCGAGCCGCATATTGTGTATCGGTATGTCAGTCATCTGGTGAAGGATACGTTTGCCCTGGTTCTGGCGGGGGGGCGGGGATCGCGTCTTTACGAACTGACCCAGTGGCGGGCCAAGCCGGCGGTCTATTTCGGCGGCAAGTACCGGATTATCGACTTTCCCCTGTCCAATTGCGTGAACTCCGGCATCCGCCGCATCGGTGTGTTGACCCAATACAAGTCCCATTCGCTGATTCGCCACCTGGTGCGGGGGTGGAGTCATTTCAAAAAGGAGCTGGGTGAATTTGTCGAAATTCTGCCGGCTTCGCAGCGCTATTCCGATGAGTGGTATCAGGGCACGGCCGATGCGGTGTATCAGAATCTCGATATCATCCGCGCGGAAAAACCCAAATATGTGCTGATCCTTTCCGGGGATCATATCTACAAGCAGGATTATCGCGACATGCTGCTGGCCCACGTGGAGAGCGGCGCCGATATGACGGTCTCCTGCATGGAAGTTCCTATTGCCGAGGCCGCCGGCAACTTCGGGGTGATGACCGTTGACGAGCACATGCGGATTGTCGCCTTTGATGAAAAGCCGCAACACCCGGCGCCCTTGCCCGGTCAGCCGGAAAAGACCCTGGCCTCCATGGGCAACTATATATTCAATACGGAATTTCTGATGGAAGTTCTGTCCATGGACGGTAAGGACAGGCAGTCGGAGCATGATTTCGGCAAGAACATCATTCCGTCGATTATCAAGAGTCACAATATCTACGCTTACCCGTTCCGCGACCCGGAAACCAATGAGCTGGCCTACTGGCGTGATGTCGGTACCCTGGATGCGTTCTGGGAAGCGAACATGGAGCTGATCTCGCCGGCACCGGAATTGAATCTCTACGATCCCAAGTGGCCGATCTGGACCTACCAGGTTCATCTGCCTTCGGCCAAGTTTGTGTTCAACGATGAGGATCGCCGGGGCATGGCCGTCGATTCCGCCGTATCCGGCGGCTGCATCATTTCCGGTTCACGCCTGAACAAAACCCTGTTGTTCTCCAACGTGCGGGTGCATTCCTATTCCACCATCGAGGAAACGGTGATTCTGCCGGAGGTTGCCGTACACCGGCATTGCCGGATCCGGCGGGCGATCATCGATCGTGGTTGCGAGATTCCCGAAGGCACGGAGATCGGTTACGATTCGGAGCAGGACAAGAAAAACGGCTTCCGCATCACCGACAAGGGGATTGTGCTGGTGACGCGGGAGATGTTGGGGCAAGAGGGAGGCTATGCCTAGTTTTTGTCCGAAAACCGTTCTTTTTCGCAATCTCGGCGTCAATCTGCACATTTGATTGTGCGGCGTAAAGTGCTACGCCTCCTCTCAAATATTGGATTTCCTTGACCTTGCAAAAAAACTTCTGGTTTTCGAATCAGAAACGTACGCGCTTGTTTCCGAACTTCTGGTGGACAACTACGCTTAGGTTTCTGACTCTTGATTGAAGATCAGCAGGTAGCCATCCGGGTCCTGCAGCCAGAGTTCCCGGCGCTGGTGCTCCGTGTCTTCCAGCTCATAAAGAATGGGCCACTGCCGTTTTTTGGCGATGCGCGACAGGGTGTTCAGGTCGGGGCAGCTGAATTCCAGCTGGACGCCGGCGCCGAGCCGTTCGCGACTTAAATGCTGGAGCAGCGCCGGATGCTGCTGTTCCATGGCGGTCAGGGGGATAAAGACCACCGACAGGGTCGGGGTGTGGATAACCACGCCCCTTGCGGTTTTTTGCGGGTCGTGGAGCCATTCGGGCGCCAGGCCGGGAATATCGCGATAAAAGTTCATGCTGTGTTCGAGGCTCTCGACCCCGAGCGTCAGGTGCAGGTTCATGGCCATTTCAGATTTCCGGTTATTTGATTTTATTTTCGAGGCTGTGCTTTAATGCCGCAGGTTATGACAGACACGGGACCGTGTCGAGTTTTCATTGGCCTGGGGGGGAACCTGGGCGAACCGCTGGCCCGGTTTCGTCAGGCCCGGCAGCAGTGGGCGGAGCATCCGCGCATTGATCTGGTTGCCAGTTCGCCCCTGTACCGTACGGCGCCTGTGGGTGGACCCGCCGGACAGCCCGATTATCTCAATGCCGTTGTTGAACTCGTGACGGGCTTATCGCCCCTTTCCCTGCTGTCTTTGTGCCTGGTTCAGGAACAGGAGTCCGGGCGCGTCCGGACAGAGCGTTGGGGTGCCCGGACCCTCGATCTGGATCTGCTTTTTTACGGGCAGCAGATTGCCTCCCTGCCGCACATGACGGTGCCGCACCCCCGGTGTCATCAGCGTCTATTCGTGCTGCAGCCCCTGTGTGATCTGGCCCCGGAGTTCACGCATCCCGTCCTGGGCCGGACGGTCGCTGAACTGCTGCGGGACCTGTCGGCAGCAGGCGCCGCCTCCGGGGACGTGGTTCTCCTTCAACATGACTGGTAAACCGGATGATTAAACTTCTGCTTCTGATTTTATTGGGCTTTGTCCTCTACGCTTTTTTTCTTTCCCTCGTGCGTCCGTCAGCGACGGGCAAACCGGCGGACAAGCCGGCCAACAAACAGCTCAGCGGTGAAGCGATGGTGGAAGACCCCGTCTGCGGGACCTTTCTCCCCGTGAACGATGCCCTCAAAGCGAGAATCAAAGGGCAGGATCATTATTTTTGTTCGAAAGACTGCCTGGAAGAGTACAACCGGCAGCAGCACAACCCACACTCATCATAAATATCAAGGAGTCAGGATCAATGAAGTTTTTTATCGATACGGCGGAAGTCTCAGAAATCCGTGCCGCCCACGACCTCGGCCTGGTCGACGGAGTGACCACCAACCCGTCACTGATCGCCAAAAGCGGTCGTGACTTCAAAGAGGTGATCACCGAGATCACCAGCATCGTCGATGGCCCCATCTCCGCTGAAGTCATTGCCCTGGACAGCGCCGGGATGCTGCGCGAAGGCAGGGAACTGGCGAAGATTCATGATAATATCGTCATCAAGGTGCCGATGACCACGGAGGGTCTCAAGGCGACCAAGGCTTTTGCCGCCGAGGGCATCCATACCAATGTGACCCTGATCTTCTCGCCTCTGCAGGCCCTGCTGGCGGCCAAGGCCGGTGCCAGTTATATCTCCCCCTTTGTCGGACGATTGGACGATGTCGGCCATGAAGGGATGGAAGGGGTTGAGCAGATCCGTACCATTTTTGACAATTACGGTTACGAGACGGAGATTATCGTGGCGTCGGTGCGCTCGCCCCTGCATGTCCTCAATGCCGGGCTTATCGGTGCCGATATCTGCACCATCCCCTACGCGGTGATGAAGCAGCTGGCCCAGCATCCCCTGACCGATGTCGGCATCGACAAGTTCCTTGCCGATTGGGAGAAAACCAAAGGGTCCTGAACGCCGGGTTGCCACCTTTTGTTAACCACTTCAGCAGGAAAATCAGCTGAAACTTTCACGTGTTTTATGAGCTGTCCGCCGGAGAAAATCAATTCAGATTTCCGGCGGACGTTTTTTTGGTCAGACCACTTGACAGTCTCTTCTTCTCTCAGGTATACGCATAAAGTCGGTATATATTGCTGCATTGTTTGGTCGCTGACGGACGAGAGATCCAAGCAATGAAACTTTCTAACCAGGTGAGGTCAGGATGAATATTCACGAGTATCAAGCCAAGGCGATTCTGCGTCATTTCGGGGTTCCCGTACCGGATGGGCACGTGGTCTACAACAGTAATTCAGCGCGTGATTGGGCCAGACGATTGGGCGAAGGTCCCTGGGCGGTCAAGGCACAGATCCATGCCGGTGGCCGGGGCAAGGGAGGCGGTGTCAAGATTGCCAAGACCGCCGATGAGGTCCGGCAGTATGCCAAGGATATGTTCGGCATGACCCTGATCACCCACCAGACCGGTCCGGAAGGACGCATCGTCAAGCGGGTTCTGGTGGAAAACGGCTGTAACATCGCCGATGAATACTACATCTCCTTTCTCGTCGATCGGGCGACCGACCGGGTGACCCTGATGGCGTCAGCCGAAGGCGGCATGGATATCGAGGAAGTAGCGGCCAAGACGCCGGAAAAGCTCTTCTTCGAGGCGGTCGACCCGGTTGTCGGCCTGACCGCTTTCCAGGCCCGTAAGGTTGCCTTCAAACTGGGATTCGATATGCCCCAGGTGAAGCAGGCGGTACCGCTGCTGCTGAATTTGTACAAGGCCTTTGTCGAGTCGGACTGCTCCCTGCTTGAGGTCAATCCCATGGTGAAAACGGCCGAAGGGAACCTGCTCTGTATTGATGCCAAGCTCAACTTCGATGACAACGCCCTGTTCCGTCATCTGCGGATTCGCGACCTGCGCGACTACGACGAAGAAGATCCCATGGAGATCGAAGCCTCCCAGTACGATCTCTCCTATATCGCCCTGGACGGCAATATCGGCTGTATGGTCAACGGCGCCGGTCTGGCCATGGCGACCATGGACATTATCAAGCACTGCGGCGGCGAGCCGGCCAACTTCCTCGACGTCGGGGGCGGCGCTACCATCGAGCGGGTCACCGAAGCCTTCAAAATCATTCTTTCCGATGACAAGGTGAAGGGGATTCTGGTCAATATTTTCGGCGGCATCATGAAGTGCGACGTTATCGCGACGGGTGTCATTGAGGCAGCCAAGCAGGTCGGCGTCACAGTTCCCCTGGTGGTGCGCCTTGAGGGAACCAACGTCGACAAGGGGCGTGCGTTGCTGGCGGAATCGGGCCTGAATATCGTCAGTGCCGAGGGGATGGCGGACGCTGCGGAAAAAATCGTGAAAGCCGTAAACGGCTAAGGGAGAGATACAATGAGTATTCTGATCGATAAAAACACCAAGGTCATTACCCAGGGAATCACCGGTGCGACCGGTCTGTTCCATGCGCAGGGGGCCCGTGATTACGGCACCCAGATGGTCGGTGGCGTGACTCCCGGCAAAGGCGGTACCAGCGTTGACGGATTCCCGATTTTCAATACGGTGGAAGACGCCGTTAAAGAGACCGGGGCCACCGCTTCGGTTATCTATGTTCCACCCATCGGCAGCGCCGACGCCATTATGGAAGCAGTGGATGCCGGCATCGAACTGGTGATCTGCATCACCGAGGGGGTTCCGGTGCTCGACATGGTCAAGGTCCGCAAGTACATGGAAGGCAGGAACTGCCGCCTTATCGGCCCCAACTGCCCCGGGGTCATCACCCCCGGTCAGTGCAAGATCGGCATCATGCCCGGTTATATTCACAAGCCTGGTCCGGTGGGCGTTGTGTCCCGTTCCGGCACCCTGACCTATGAGGCCGTGTGGCAGCTGACAACCCGCGACATCGGTCAGACCACCTGCGTCGGTATCGGCGGCGACCCTGTCAACGGGACCAGCCATCTTGATGTTCTCCAGATGTTTGAAGCCGACCCGGACACCAAGGCCGTCATCATGATCGGGGAGATCGGCGGCGACGCTGAAGAACAGGCTGCGGCCTACGTGCGTGACCATATGACCAAGCCGGTGGCTGCCTTTATCGCCGGGGCGACGGCTCCCTCCGGCAAGCGTATGGGCCACGCCGGTGCCATCATCTCCGGCGGCAAAGGGGATGCGGCGAGCAAGAAGGCGTTCCTTGCTGAATGCGGTATCAGCGTTGCTGAATCACCGGCGGAAATGGCCGAAGCCCTGCTCAAGGTCTGGACGCCCTGAGTACAGGAATTCATGCTTTTGCGCTCAACAGCTACACCCTTCCAGTAATGGGGCCGGCGGTAACGCCGGCCCCTTCATTTTTCGGTCGACCCGCTGCTGTCCGGCCGATTCTCCATTTGCTCGAAATGGCCGGGCGCTGTATCCTCAGGGGCGATCGACAACCTTGCCTACGGGGAATTGCCATGTCTCTAACACACAGGAATCTGCTGGTTGTTGATGATGACGCAGCCATGCGTCACATGCTGCGACTGGTGCTTGAGGATCAGGGGTACCGTGTCACGGAAGCGGCCACAGGTCGGGAAGCCGTATCCCGGATAGGCAAAGAGACCTTCGCCGCGATTCTCTGTGACATCCGCATGCCGGACATGGATGGCCTCAGCTTTTTGCAACAGTCAGAGGTCAGGGCCCTTGACAGCACCATCATTATGATGAGTGCCTACGGCAGCATCGACACGGCGCTGGAATGTATCAAGCGCGGTGCCTACGACTATATATCCAAGCCCTTTAAACCCGACGAAGTGATTCTGACCCTGCGCAAGGCCGAGGAACGCCAGCATTTGCGGCAGGAGAACAGCAGTCTGAAGCAGGCGCTGAAAGACCGCGACGAGCGTTTTACCACCGACAGTATTCTGAGTGTCAGCCCCCGGATGAATGAGGTTCTGGAGCAGGTGCGCAAGGTGGCGAAGTCCGACTCGCCGGTACTGATCAAGGGCGAGACCGGAACCGGCAAGGAGCTCATTGCCAAAGCCTTGCACGGTGACAGCGGGCGCCGGGGGGAGTTCCTCGCCATCAATTGCAGCGCCCTGACCGCCGGACTGCTGGAGTCGGAGCTTTTCGGTCATGTCAAGGGGGCCTTTACCGGTGCCCAGCGCGACAAGCAGGGGTTGTTCGCCGTTGCGTCCGGCGGCACCCTGTTCCTGGACGAGATTGCCGATCTGCCGCTGGAGTTGCAGCCGAAACTGCTGCGGGTATTGCAGGAAGGGGAAATCCGCAAGGTTGGCGACACCCGTTCGCAGCGGATTGATACTCGAGTGGTTGCGGCGTCAGGAACGGATTTGTGGCAGGCGGTGGAGGCCCGGAGGTTTCGCGGCGATCTCTATTACCGGCTGGCGGTGATCGATATCAGCCTGCCGCCGCTGCGTGAACGGCCCGAAGATGTGCTGCCCCTGGCGCAGCACTTCATAAAACGGTTCTGTGCCCGTGAGCATTGTCCGGTGCCGGTACTGGCAGCAGAGGCACAAACCCAGCTGCTGAACTACCACTGGCCCGGTAATGTCCGCGAACTGGAAAACTATCTGGAAAAGGCCCTGATACTCAATACGGCCGACACCCTTGAGTTGCCGCCACCGGGGCAGGGAAAACAGGACCGATCTGAGCCTTTGCCCGACGACCTGTCCTTGAAGACAGCGGCGCAGCGCCTGGAGGAGCGCTTTATCCGTGCGGCCCTGGAACGCACCGGCGGCAATCGCACCCAGGCCGCGCATTTGTTGGAGATCAGCCTGCGGGCTCTGATGTATAAAATCAAGGATTACGGAATCTAACGAACCTGTGCGGGCTTTGCGTTTCGAGGGCTGGCCACGTCTGCTCGTTTGATCCAGAGTTCATGCAGTAACAGAGACAGCAGCAATACCCCGCCACCGATACTCAGGCGCAGCAGATCCGCGTCGCGATTCCAGATCACCAGATTAACGACCAGCCCCGCCGGTATCAAGGCGTTGTTCATGATGGCGAGGGTGCCGGCATCGACCAGAGTTGCTCCCTTGTTCCAGAAGAAGTATCCCAGTCCGGACGCCACGACCCCGAGATAGATGAGAACGCACCACTGCACGGCTGTCGTCGGCAGTCTGCTGCTGTCCCCCATGAGCAGCCACAGCACGCTGGTGACCACCAGCGCTCCCAGATAGAAATAGCCGAACAGGTGGCGTTGCGGCAGTTCCGGCCGATCCCGCTCGATAAGAACCTTGTAGCCGACCTGTCCCAGGGCAAAACAGATGTTGGCGCCCTGGACCACCAGAAAACCAGTGAAAAGCTGGCTGCCTATGGGGTTGTAGCGGATAATGGCGGCACCGATAACCGCCAGAACAGCGGTGACCAGATAGCCGAAACGGAAGCGTCCCTGCATCAGATCGTTGATCAGAGTGACATAGATGGGGGTCAGGATGGTGAATATGAGAACTTCCGGAACCGTCAGCAGTTGAAAGGAATGGAAGTAAAATACATACATCAACCCTAATTGCACCGCGCCCAGAATCATGACCTTGATGGCCAGGGCCACAGGAGCCTTGCGCAGCAGGGGCAGAAACACCAAAGCTGCCAGACCGACCCGCATGAGGACGGAAAAGTAGGAGTCAACCTGCCCGGCCAGATAAACACCGATCAGACTGAAAGAAAAGGCCCAGAGCAGGGTCATGCCGACAAGGTAGTACATGGAAAGTCACCTCGTGTTGTGTTGAAAAAGGACGAACCGAAGTGGCAATCTACGCGATGTTCGATATCTCGTCAACTCTTAAAGTTCCAGAAATGGTTTACTAGATAGCTGGACGCGAGGATCCAAGCTTACTTTTCCGGCAGGGGGATGAATTCCGGGTCATCGGGAACAGCTGGAAAGCGCCCGTTGCACCAGTCGGATTTGGCCTGTTCAATGGCGCCCTGGCTGCTGGAAACGAAATTCCACCAGATATGACGTTTGCCCAGGGGCTCGCCGCCGATGAGAATGCAATGGGCGTCGTCGATGGCCTCCAGGACAACATCCATACCCGCTGTCAGGCAGGTCATGGTCTGCGCCGCCAGTTGACAATTGTCTATGTGCAGCGACCCTGAGACCAGGTAAAGGCCCCGCTCGGTCAGGTGGTTCGGCAGGGTCAGGCGCGTTCCCGCCGGCAGCTGAAGTTCACAGAAGAGAGTCGGCGAGAGAGTACGCACCGGTGAGGATAAACCCCAGGCGTCACCGACCAGGACCCGGATGCGCACCTGCTCGATGGTTGTTTCCGGGATATCCTGCGCCGGGTAATGGTGAAAATCCGGTTCCGTCGATTCGTGGTCCTCCGGCAGGGCCACCCACAGCTGCAGGGCGTGCAGCCCGTGTTCATGGGCGCGGATTTGCGGCGGGGTGCGTTCAGAATGAACAATGCCGCGCCCGGCGGTCATCCAGTTGATGGCCCCCGGGGTGATGGGTTGAACCGAGCCGAGGCTGTCGCGGTGGAGGATCTCCCCTGCGAACAGATAGGTCACCGTCGCCAGGTGGATATGCGGATGGGGGCGGACATCCACCCCCTTGCCGGGGGCAAAGGTCACCGGGCCCAGATGGTCGAAAAAGATGAAAGGGCCGATCATTGGAACCTGGGTCGACGGTAGACAGCGACGAACGAAAAAACCACCGAGGTCACGTTCGCGGGGCGCGATAATGGCGTGAACTTTTGGGTGTACTGCAGTGCGCTCCTGACAATCGTCAAAATCCGTAGCAAATGAACTCATGAAACCTCCTTGGGCGGTTGCTGGTGTGCGTTATGGAAAAAAGCCATGAGCCCTTTGCGTCCCCGCACACCCAGTTTGTCGCAGATGCGTTTCATATAGGTTTTTACCGTGGATTCGGAAATATTCAGCTGATCGGCAATATCACGGTAGGTCGAGCCATCCAGGCTGAGGGACAGCACGAGATGCTCCCGTTCCGACAGCTGTCTGCCAATGGAGTCCGGTATTCTGTTCGCTTCGGGCAGAGAATCGTCGGCTGTTATGGTTCGTGCCGCATCCGCAAGCTTGACCAGGTCAGCTGAGCGGCGCCGGTTGAGAAGATACAGGGTCAAAACCGCCAGGTTCAGGAACAAATGGCCGAACATGGCGATGGGGCTGGCGGCGACCAGCATCTGTTCACCGACCAGCTGCCCACCGTAAATTCCCAGACACAGGGTTGCCAGACCAAATCCGAAGGCGCGCAGAGGATTGCTGAAACCAAGGAGAAAGGCCAGCAGAAACAGATCGACGAAGCCCTGCCCGGCCTGGAGAAAAAACAGGCTCATGGCAACCGCCTCCGGACTTTCCCACTGCAGCATGACAAAGGCCGCCATCCCCAGGAGAACGCCCAGAACCAGGGCCATTTCACGGCTGATCCTGACGAGAAAAAGAGCACCGATCACGGCCGAAATGTAAAACGGCAACTCAATGCCAGCCGGTAATCCGTGGTGTTGATAAGCCGGATAGATCACCGCATACATCAGGCCACTAACCACATGAAAAACAAAAATAAAGGGCAGGTAATGCCAGAGCTTGAAGCTTTCATCGACAACAGGGGGAACATCAGGTGATGGCAGTAACAGCAGAAGCAAGGGCAGGGTGGCAACAATAACGGGAAGAAACCCGTGTCCCGGCAGCAACTGTAACAGCAGTAACGCCAGATTGGCCATAATCAGCCCGGCCGCGGCACAGGCAAGGGGCGCGGTCGTGTCGTGCAGGCGACAGCAGGCCCGCAACGCCACAAACGCACCGCTGATGCTCAGCAGCGGTAACAGCAAATGGCTGTAATCGGGCAGCAGCACCAGGATCAGGGACAGAATGATGGACAGCAGTACAGCAACAGGAGCGACCCGCACATAGAGATGACGAGGACAGAATCCACCAATCAGCGCCAGGGCTCCGACATGAGGCAGCAGAAAGTAGCGCGTAGCTTCAGTAATGCCTGCCGCCGCTGTCAGCGGGCCGTTCATGGGAATCGCCAGCAGCCAGAACACAAAAACAGCAAAGAAAAACGCAGGCCGCAGGGTCAGCTTTGAGGAAAAAATAGACATAAAGACGGGTTTCATAAAACGAGGTCGCAGTTGACAGCATCCCGGCAGAAACGCCGTTCAGTTTGTTGAAGGTATACCAAAAGTAATGAAAAAATAGCAAGGTTTACAAAAAGTCGACTGGTAATTTTCAAGAAATGACTTAACAGTACTCTTGATTTATTGTTCGGTTTGCTCGTTCAGGAACCTTTCTTTTGATCAGATTCGGGAGGACTGTCACAGATGGAAAATACAACGACAAGATGGCTTATGCATTGGTGTGTATCAGGGGTGGTTTGTGCCCTGATGGTGTGTGGCCTAGGAACAGGGCCAAGTCAGGCTCTCGAGCTACGTGTCAGTAATGATTTTTCAATGACTCATAACGATGTGTCCGGCCCTGGCGATGACCAGTCATTTCTGACTGAGGGTACGCGTTACCTGAATGTCCTTGATGTATACGGGTACGGAAAACTGCAGGACTTTCAATATAATTTCAACTTGGGATTCAAGGCGACTGACGATCCACGTAATGATTCCCAGAGTACCTCCCTGACCAATCTGCAGGGTCGGATAACCAATCAAATCCATACAGTAACGGTTGGTGATACCTACGAGGCATTTTCCCAGTATTCACTGAATACAGCTGTCAAAGGTATTTCCTATCGCTATGTGGACAACATGAACCGGGCGCCCGATGTTTCGCTGCTGGCCGGGGTGGCTTACTCGCGGTGGGATAATTTCTGGGGTGTGGATACCATTGAACGACAGGTTTATGGTGTACGCGTACGACAGGAACTGACACGCGACCTGTGGATTGCCGCGAATCTGGTCTATTCGGATGATGACGACCAGGACAATCTTGGCATGGACGAGTACGAGACCACCACCATGGGTTTCGATTGGGAATATCTGCCGATTCCAGGCCTGACAATTCGCGGTGAATCAGCCTGGAGCGACGTTGATCGGACTGCACCGGGTGCAGCGGTCGAGGATTCTGATAACGGCCATGCCCATAAAATTGAAGCCATTGGCGATGGCGGTCCAAGCCGCGTCAGCCTCGCATACGAACGGATCTCGCCGGATTTCATTGCCCTGCTTGGGTCGGCAACCCCCGACCGTGAAAAGTTTAAAGCAATGTGGCGTTATCGCCCAACACGCACCCAGACCTGGACTTTTGGTTTCCTCTGGTATCGTGACAATCTCGATGGTCAACTGGTGGAGCGCACCGACCACTACCGTCCCGAAATTGGACTTATGTTGCGGGAACTTTTTGACCGTCGTTATTCGGTCGTCAACCTGAACTACAAGTATGATCGTGCCTACGGCAGCCGCAGCACCAAAGATCACTTTGTGACCCTGGGGTATCGTGATCGTTTTGGGCAGTTCGACAGTGACACCAATGTCGGCGTAACTGTCTACGACACAACCAATCAGCGTGATCAGCTTGAATTTTTTGCAAATACGACGTTAAGTACCCGCAAGTCAGTTGGTGATTGGATATTCCGCCCGTCGATTCGTATGGGTGCCTGGACACTTGAGAATGAACTGCAGGACGTGCGTGACAAAACCTGGGACTATTCCGTCGGGCTCGGAGTCGATGCTCCGCATCTCAAAATCAATTCCAATATTCGGGTTGGCTACAACGAGTTGCACCGTGGCGGTGGCGGTGAAACAGAGAAATGGTTTGCCAGCCTGTCAGCCTATTACCGGCCCGACTTCCTGGAGCGATTCAATCAGGGGATGCTTTATCTGCGCGGTAATATCAATGACATGAGTTACGATCAGTCAAATCGCGATTTTCGAGAAAACAGCATAACCGCTGGAATCAGAATTCAAATCTAACGTCGCCCTTTGGCGGTGCACGCACGGAGGATCACCAAGATGATGCAACGACTGATGCTTTTTTTATTCTTTTTGCTGCTGGTCGGGGGCACAACCGTTGAAGCCAAATGGTGGATTTTCGGTCAAAGCCACGACGAAGTGGCAACCCGCTATATTTCTCTTAACAATATTAGCTACGATGAACTTGGCGATAAGGTCACCCTGTATCGCGATATGCTACCGGCCGGGCGGGTGGAAGTTCGGGGTCAGGGGCAGTCAGGGCGCAATCGTATCGGTGCTGCTGAGATAAGTCACGATGGCGGCCAGTCGTGGCAGAAAATCGACTTGGCACGCGACGGCAGCTTCTATTATCACTTTACCCCTGAAATCAATCGGGAATACGATCTTGCCCTACGCCTGCTTGATACCAGCGGCAAGAGTAATGAGGTTGAAGATACCCGCAAAAAGTTGATCGTTTCGGATCGAAATATTCAGTCTGTGATTCGCGACGTTCTCGATGCCATGATCACCGCCTATCAGTTCAAGAACGAGCGCGACTTCATGGTGCATGTCGACCCTGATTTTGCCGGCGATGCTGTGATTCTTGAGCGTGCCATTCAGAAGGATTTCACCATCCTCGACCAGATCAACATGCGTTACACCCTCAACAGTGTGGTGAGTGGCAGTGACGGCAAGGTGTTTGCTGCAGTCAAATTCAACCGTCAGGTTACCAGTGCACGAACAGGTAAGGTGTTGCGCGACGAGCCCAATACCGAGTTCACCTTTACTCTCGGAGGCAGCACCGCCCAAGTATTTGCCATGAAGTCTCCGTTGATTTTTGGTTTAAGTGAAAAAGAGTCGGTCGCCCAAGGCGAAGTCAATCAACCGGACAACGATGATACCTTGGGTATTGACGAAAACGGTGACCCATGTATCGGCTGCGAGGGTGACTCAGATGATGGCGGTTCTGATCCCAATGACGGAGGTTCAACCAGAACTAACGATATTCATAGACCGATGATTACCGGTTTTACGCCAGACAACGTCAACTGTAATGTTGATATTCAGTTTGCTACTCCATATACGTCGGTCAATGTCGGAGACATGA
>CALFFB010000178.1 GCA_937958075.1 uncultured Geobacteraceae bacterium
CTCACCCCACCTGATGCTTACGCCCGGTTTTTTCCAGATAGTACTCGTAGCCCCCTTCATAAGGGATCATCACCCCATGGTCGATCTCGAACACCCGGCTGACCAGGGAGCGCAGAAAATGGCGGTCGTGACTGACAATAAGCACTGTGCCGGCAAACCCCTGCAGGGCTTCGAGCAAAACCTCACGCGACTGAATATCCAGGTGGTTGGTGGGCTCATCAAGGATCAGCAGATTCAAGGGGCGCCCGAGGATCGTCGCCAGTACCAGTCGTGATTTTTCGCCGCCGGAAAGCTTGTCAACCCGTTTGTCGACGTCATCCCCCTGAAACAGGAAGGCCGCACAGAGGTTACGCAGCACCCCGACACTGAGTTGCGGCAGGGCATCCTGCACCGTTTCGTAAACGGTTTTTTTCGGATCGAGGAGCTCCATGGAATGCTGGCTGAAATATCCGGGGAAGACATTGGCACCAACAGTCACCGTGCCATTGCTTGGCGGGGTCTGCTCACTGAGCACTTTGAGGAAGGTCGATTTACCGGCTCCGTTCACCCCGACCACGGCGATCTTGTCGCCGCGCCTGACCAGGCCGGAGACTCCGGAGAAGACCGACAGCTCGCCCCCGTCCTCGCGCTGCCAGATTTTACCCAGATCCGTGAAGGCCAGCACATCATCACCGCTGCGTGGCGGTTCGGAAAAATCGAAACGTACCCGCCGTTGTTCCTGCGGCAGCTCGATGCGCTCAATTTTTTCCAGCTTCTTCACCCGCGACTGCACCTGGGCCGCATGGGAAGCGCGGGCGGCGAAACGGGCGATAAACTCCTCTTCCTTGGCCAGCATCTCCTGTTGACGCCGGTGACTGGCAACCAGCTGCTCCCGGCGGATCTCGCGCTCCCGCAGATAAAAGTCGTAATTGCCGCTGTAGGTGGTGATAGTGCCGCCTGCGACCTCGATAATCCGCGTCACCAGCCGGTTCATGAAATCGCGGTCGTGGCTGGTCATCAACAGCGCCCCCTTGTACTCATTACTGAGCCAGTTTTCCAGCCAGACGATGGATTCGAGATCAAGATGGTTGGTGGGTTCGTCCAGCAGCAGGACATCGGGATTCAGGGTCAGAATCCGGGCCAACGCGATGCGCATTTTCCAGCCGCCGCTGAAACTCTCCACCGGCCGGTTATAGTCGTCCGGGCCGATCCCCAAACCGGTCAGGACCGCCTGGGCGCGGGACTCCAGATCGTAACCACCGCGTTGCTCGAATTCCTGCTGGACCTCGCCGTAACGCTCCAGCAGCTGGGCCATGGCATCATCATCCTGAGGCTCACACATCTGCGCTTCCATAGCCGCTATCTGCCGGCCCAGATCCATCGTCCTGGCCGATGCCGCCATGACCTCGTCGAGGGCGCTGCGCCCGCACATATCGCCGACATCCTGGGAAAAATAGCCGATTACAGTTTTCTTCGCGCAGGTGATTTCGCCGCCATCGAGAGCTTCTTCGCCGGTGATCAAGCGGAAAATCGTCGTTTTGCCGGCACCATTCGGTCCGACCAGACCGGTGCGGCTGCCCGGAAGGATCTGACAGCCGGCATCCTTGAACAACACCCGGCTGCCGTGCTGTTTGGTGACGTTGGTTAAGTGAATCATCGCGACCTGTCCTTTGCTGCATAAAAAAGTTCAGCAGAGCAAATGCTTTCTGTGTTCTTAAGCGCTGGAACTTAAATCAGGAATCAAGATAGAATTCAACGAAAAACGTTGCACATCCCCCAGCCGGAAGAAACATTATGACCGTTCAGCCTCCCGATTACGCACAACGTCGCTCGCATCTGGTTCAGATTTTCCAGGCCGCCCTGCGGCAGGTTGATCCCTACCGCGCCATCCACAATCAGGTCGAAATATCAGGCTCCCGCATGCACATCAAAACCGGCACCCGTAACGTCACCATTGATCTGGCATCCTATGAACGCGTGCTGTTGTTGGGCGCGGGCAAAGCCACGGCGCCCATGGCGCGCGCTTTTGAAGAACTGCTGGGCGAGCGCCTTGGTTCCGGCTTTATCTGCGTCAAAGAAGGTCATGGCGAGGCGCTGCAGCGCGTTGAGCTCACCGAGGCCTCCCACCCGGTTCCCGATGAGCGTGGACTGGCGGCGGCAAAACGCATTGTCGAACTGGCCACGGCAGCGGCTGAGAACACCCTGGTCATCACCTGTATTTCCGGCGGCGCCTCGGCCCTGCTCCCCTGCCCCATTGATGGCAATATCGTCGACGGTTCAACGGGTCTGACCCTTGAGGACAAACAGGCAGCCACCCGCGAACTGCTACGCTGCGGCGCGGGCATCGCCGAGATCAACTGCGTGCGCAAGCATCTCTCAGCCCTTAAGGGGGGAGGTCTGCTGCGCCTGCTGGCTCCGGCCCGCAGCCTGAACTTTATCCTCTCTGATGTCATCGGTGATGATCTCAGCAGTATCGCTTCAGGCATGACCTGTGCCGATCCAACCACCTTTACCGACGCCCTTAAGATCATCGATACCTATAATTTACGTTGTCGTTTACCAAAACAAATTATTCACGTTCTTGAACAAGGAGTAAAAGGTGAACTGGAAGAAACCTTAAAACCTGGAGATCAAGCTCTGGGACTGGCGGAAAACATCATTATCGGCAGCAATCGTCAGGCCTTGATCGCAGCGGCAGAAAAGGCACACAACCTGGGTTACCACAGCCTCGCTGTAACCGCCCAGCTGGAAGGGGAAGCCCGGTACACAGCCCGCTTTCTGGCCGCTGTCGGTCGCGATGTCGCCATAAGCGACATGCTGGCGAAAAGACCCGCCTGCCTGCTGTTTGGCGGCGAAACGGTGGTCACCATCACGGGAAATGGCAAGGGGGGACGCAATCAGGAACTGGCGCTGGCCTTCCTGCAGCACCTCGGCAGCTGGCCGGCAGAACAACGTCAGGCGGTGAGTTTTCTTTCCGGTGCCACCGACGGCAACGACGGTCCGACCGACGCCGCCGGCGCCTTTGCCGACATCGAATTACTGCAAAAAGCCGGAGAGACAGAGCTTGATCTTGACGATTATCTTGCCAACAACGATTCCTATCACTTTTTTGACACCATCGGCGGGCTTCTCAGAACCGGGCCGACCAACACCAACGTCTGTGATCTGCAGATGATGCTGATTCACTGACCCCGGCGCGGCAGCAGAAAGCGATAGTCTCCTGAACGCAGGATGGCTCCTTCCGCCGTAATCTCTTCAATCACCAGGTCGTCCCCAATATGGTCGCCGGCACGCAGCAGACGCCCGCTGATCTGCACCAGACTGGCCGCCGTATTATTGGCGTTGTAGGCGTGCAGTGGCATATCCAGACCAGACACCCGCGCACGCAGGGATGTCGGCAGCTTGTTGACTGGGGTCAGTCGGCTTTCCGACCCAGTTTCCACTGCAATGTCCGGACGCGGAGCAGAACTCTGCTCCTCCCTGGCGGGCATCATCGGGACAGTCACCGGAGCCTGCTGCCGAGTCCGCAGTTCTGGTGTTATTGCGTCAGCCGGCGGGCTTGCTTCCTCCGGCCGGGCATTTCGGGTTGCTGCTGCCGGCTCCGGATCCATAACGTCAGCAGGCCGGTCAATCGCTGCCGGACCGGAAGCCACTGCCATCTCCTTCCGTTCAGTGGCGTCCGACCTGGCGGGTGGCGGCGCATGTTCCGCCTGCGGCAAGGCATCCTGAAATTTCGCCACCTCACCCACTGGCTGCTGCCAATGCATGACCAGCCACAACACCAGCATCAGGTTCAGCGCCAGAACACAGCCCAGAACAATAACCCACCATCGCTTTTTCTGCGATTTTGGCACCGGGGCCTCATAAACCGAAGTCACGGCATCAGGGTGCTGGTCGTGGCGTTTGTTCTCCGATTTACGCAGAGCGTCAAGAATAAAGGACATCTTCTTTTACCTCGGCTGATGCATCAGGCGCGGCTGGTCGTCATGAAGGAGAGAATTCAGCAGAATCAGGGTATAGGGGCCGGCCAGACCGTCGACATCCAATCCATGCTGTGCCTGCAGGGTACGGACATCGGCAGAAAGCATCTCATCAAACTGCAGATCGGGCGCCGAGCGGACCTCCCGTTCCAGCAATTCCGCCAGGGTGTGCTCAAGCCAGACAACATCCACCCCCCGGGAGCCCGGACGGATAATTCCCTGGTAACCGGGGGGCGGCTTCCAGAGCAGGACGTAATCACCGTACCACCGCTGCAACAGCAGTGTCAGTTTGACACGCACGACATCTGTCGCCATCGCCAGGGTCGCTGTCTCATCATCCAGGGCGGTTAATACAGCAAAAAACGGATCGCCCCCCGCATCCACCAGGCGCAACACCGCCGGATGGTTGAGCTGGCGCAGACGTGCCAGACTGCCGCGCTCCTCCAGTAACCGCAAATCGTATTCGGGGATAACCGCCGACGGCGTGTCCGTCGGTGCCGGATAACCCCAGAGGGCCAACAAACCCCGCAACGCCTGCTCACGACTCCCCTGCCGGGGCATATCCGGCGGCCAGCCTGAAGCTTGCCCGATGTCAGCCAGGTCTGTAGTGACGCCTGCCGGCAACTCTGGCGCCTGAAGAGCAGGGGCAGATTCTTCTTCGACCGCAGACTGCTCCTCCGCTACCTCCTCAGTCGGCGGCCTGCTGTCTTCCGGAGCCTCGACCTCAACGGCAGGCGGTGGCTCCACAGTGTCCGGCAGCCACAGTCCCAGTCCAATCAGCAGCGCAAGCAATCCTGCCAGGGTCAGCACAAGACGCCCGGTCCGACGATTTCCGGCTTTTCCGCTATGGCCGAAAACTTCAGCTGCGGCCCGGGCGACCAGTCGCGGCCTGACGACATTTTCACCGTGGGCATAAGCTCCCAAAAGGGATCGATCAGCAATGAGATTGATCAGGCGGGGGATACCGCCACTGTAGTGAAACATCTTGCGGATGGCTGACGTACTGAACAAGGGGCGCTCAACGCCGGCCACTGCCAGGCGGTACTGCAGATAGCCTTCGAGCTCATTTTCCGACAGGGGTTCGAGGTGATAACGGGCAGTAACCCGCTGCGCCAGCTGACGCAGCTCAGGACGCTCAAGCATGGCTTTGAGTTCCGGCTGACCCAGCATAATGACCTGCAGCAGCTTGCGCTTGTCAGTTTCCAGGTTGGTCAGCAGGCGGATCTGCTCAAGGACATCGCTGCTTAAATTCTGCGCTTCGTCGATGATCAGCAGGGTTTTTCCGCCACGACCGTGAACATCGAGCAGGAACAGGTTCAGGCGATCGACAAAAACCTTTACGCTGCTGTTGCCTTCGGGATAGGCAACCCCCAGCTCGTCACAGATCGTTGCCAGCAGTTCAACAACCGACAACTTGGGATTGAGAATAAAGGCGATTTCCGCGTCATCCGGAATCTGCTTCAGCAACGAACGACAGACCGTTGTTTTGCCGGTGCCCACCTCACCGGTGAGGAGTACAAAGCCGCTGTCGGTTTTGATGGCGTACAGCAGATGTGCCAGGGCTTCACGATGTCGTTCGCTCATGAAGAGGAATTGCGGATCAGGAGCGATGGAAAAAGGATCTTCTTTGAGCCCGAAATAGTCTTTGTACATAGCAGCCTAAAGGAAAACAGGGGACGAATTTCAGCGGTCAAGAATAATCGCCTGGAGAGGATATTACAAACAGAAAACAGTCCGGCAGAATATCGACAAAAAAATGCCCCGTGACCAGGAGGGGATCACGGGGCGACACACCTTAAGAGAGGTTTTTTTTGGAAGAGAGAGACTTCCACTTGCGTTTGTTCAGCGACGCCTGCCACAACGTCTCTGAACTTGATTATAAAACTATCGTAATTGATAATGATTGTCAACTCTATTTTTGAAAATATTTTACTTTTTTTGTTTTATTTCCTATGTGTTTGATTTTGCAGGAAATCCATCTCAGACCGGCAGCAGGTAATAGTTTTGTAAAAGACCGATGAGGCTCTTTCCTGTTCCGGCATTCGTGTTAAATTGAATATCATTGATAAATTGTGGAGACAAAAAATGAAAGCAGAACGCGAGCAGGGCAACACAACCTACAGCCTGGGCGAAGAGATTGCCAACAGCATCACCCACGGCCTCGGTACCCTGCTTTCCATCGCCGGGCTGGTGGTGCTGACGGGCTTTTCCAGACTTTACGGCAACGCCTGGCATGTGACCGCAAGCAGCATCTTCGGCGCGACCCTGATCCTCCTCTATCTCGCCTCAACCCTCTACCACAGCATCCCGCAACCACGCGCCAAGCAGATCCTGCGCCTTGTCGACCATTCGGCCATCTATCTGCTCATCGCCGGCACCTACACCCCTTTTCTGCTTATCACCCTGAACGGCCCCTGGGGCTGGTCTCTGTTCGGACTGGTCTGGGGTATCGCCCTGATCGGTATCATCCTGCGGATGACGCCCCTGGGCCATGTCCGCGGCCTGTCCCTGAGCCTGTACCTCATCCTGGGCTGGATCATCCTGGTGGCCATCAAGCCTCTGCTGAGTCACCTTGATCCGGGCGGTGTCCGCCTACTGGTTGCCGGCGGGCTGGCGTACACCAGTGGCGTCATTTTCTACGGCTGGAAGAGGCTGCCCTATAATCACGCCATCTGGCACCTGTTTGTACTGGCCGGCAGTTGCCTGCACTTTTTTGCCGTGCTCTTTTACGTCATCCCGCGGTAGCACAGCACTGTCCTGACGACCCCCCCTGTGCAGAAAAACAGTACCTCTGCCGGTGTTCGCTACCGGATCTTTTCAGGCAGCCGCCTGCCGCTCGTACTCTTCCACCAGCAACCGGTATTTTTCTTCCAGCCCCGGCGTCTGGTTTTCTGCCTGTGCGTAGGCGTTAACCATGCGCGGTCGCACTGTTTCCGGCAGAATCCGCTCGGCCAGGGGGTAGAGAATACTGTCCTCCTTCTCGATATGCTCACGCAATAGAGTAATATAGCCACGGGCGTTTTCGGCGATGATCGCTATCTGACCCGGCTCACCGGCAACAGCCTGCTCTGCCGCTTCCGCCATAGCGCGGACAAAGGCGCGACCCTGATCGTGTTCGATATGCATGGCTTCGATGGGAGACTGTTTTTCCGGCATGCCGTTGCTGATCAACTCGACAAAGAGGACATCTTCTTCCTTGGCGTGGTGGAAACGATCAGCGTAATTGCGGATAAAGTCCACCGCATCGAGAAAGAATTGCCAGTTGCGGAAACGTCCCTGCTCCATCAGGGCAACATTCTGTTCGAGCAGAGCAATCATCCGCAGAATCAGTTGATGCTCCCTGACCATGACTTGCGTAATATCCGTTTTCATCAGGCCACCCTTTCTCCGGCAACGCCGATAACCGCAACTTCCAGAGGAATATCCTTGCCCGAAGCCTTGACCGCCTGCTCCGCCATCATCGCCATACCGCGACAGCAGGGCACCTCCATGATGGTCACCGTCACTGATTTGATGTCGTTCTGCTGCAGGATTTCCGTCAGCTTGTTGACATAGTTGCTGGTGTCATCGAGCTTCGGACAGGCATTGACCAGCACCCGCCCCTTGATGAAATCACGGTGAAACTCCGCGTAGGCAAAAGGGGTACAATCGGCGGCGATGAGCAGATGAGCGCCCTGCAGCCAGGGGGCGTGGGGCGGCACCAGATGCAACTGGGTCGGCCACTGGCGCAGTTCCGACTCGATCCGACCGGAATCCTGGTTGGCGGGGGCTGTTTTTTCAACGCTGCGAACCTGGCTGCCGGGGCAACCGCATGCTAAGTTTTTCATGGTTTGTCTCCTTTTTTAGAGTAAATTGTTTTTTCTTTTGTGTACGGCGTCTTATGGTTCCCATTTCCAGGGACACTGTTCGCCTTCCATGGCCGTTCGACCGTCGCCATCCATGGCGCCAGACGCCCTTGCAATGGAAACCACAAGCCCCCGTTGAATAATCCAATCCACTATCCTGCTGCCAGATAATCGTTAATTTCCTGTTCGATCTGCGCCTCCACCTGCTCCCCCAAAGCATGGATCGCTACCACATCCTTGAGCAGGCAGATGCCGACGCTGCAGGTCACGCAGCCGATATCGAACTTTTCGAGAATGGTGCCGATGTACGGGTGGACCTTCAATACGTCCTGAATGGCCTGATCCCCGATTTCCTGATGTAGCTTCATGCTGGCCTCCTTGCTGTGTGTTGAGGCCAGACTAAGGGAAAAACCGCAGCAAAAACATGACCTGGATCAATTCTGACTTTTTTCGTTATTTTTTTAGGCTTCAGGTAAAGACGTTATTTGCCACCAGAATGGAGGACAAGGCAGGACCGGCCGGCAGCGTTGGCAGAGCAACCCTGCCGGCCAGGGGTGAGGGGCAAAAAAGGAGAGAGGGAACCAGGTGAAAACCGGCAGTTCAGCACCTAACTTCCCTCATATTTTCATTCCATCAGTTCGGGTACTGAATATCCAATTCCGTCTGAATCAGCTCATACAACTGCCGGTGGCCGAAGGTCTGCAGGGGCTTGCCGTTGACAAAATAGCCGGGAGTTTTCTGCACGTTAAGAGCTCTGACATCAGCCATATCCTGCTCGATGATCCTGGCGATGGCCGGATCATGCATGTCTTGTCGGATCTGCTCCACATCCACACCGGCCCTGGGCAGCAGGTCCCATAATTTTTCCGGCTGATAATTATGATGGTTGGCCCAGATGTTCTGGGTTGCAAACATGAGATCCAGAGTCTCCCAGTATTTTCCCTGCCTGTCTGCGGCCTCCAGAATCTTGACAAAATCATCAGCGCCATCATGGAAAGGGGCGTAACGCAGGACCAGTCTGATCTTGCCGGGGTTGTCATCCATGATTTTCTTGATAAAGGGTGCAAAAGCAGCGCAGGTTTCACAGGCCGGATCCATGAACTCAACGAGAATGACTCTGGCCTCCTCGCTGCCGAGGGTCTTCGAATGGTCGCGGACGAAGACCTCCCTGTTTTCCGCCGCCAGGGAGCCGTACTTCTTCACCTGCTGATCCTGATAGTAATTATTGCCGACAACAAAAGCTAACACCAGAACCACGCAGGTGATTCCTACAAGAGCGTACTTCATTCTGCGGTTCTCCTTTTCAGTATGATTAACAGGGTGGTCAGGGTGGAAAACGCGAAAAACGACAACATGGGGATGGATACAAAACCGAATAGCTCGAAATACTGCTCCGTACAGGACACCCCCTGGGAACAGGGCTGAATATTTTCCGGGATAATGCCGGCATAGAGCAGCGTGTGATACAGGGCGATCAGGCCGCCGACGATGGTCAGGGGCAGAGCGTATTTAATGACGTTCCGGTCAAAAACCGGAAACAAGCCTGCAGCAAAGATAAAGAACAGTGGAAACAGGAATATCCGCTGATACCAGCAAAGAACACAGGGCTGATATTCGAGCACGGAACTGAAAAAGATACTGATGGTTGCCGAGACACCCACCAGCAGCCAGCATAAAAACAGCAGCAGCCAGTTTGTATCCATCGTTTTGTCAGCTTGCGACATATCTGAAGCCTCCTCACCAGCGGTGGCCTTGTGTGGCACCGGATGAATCTCTCAGGGTAATTTTGGGCGACGTCAAAATCTGATGACTATGAACACGGCTGAACGTTGACGCATCGGCATTGTCCTGATTAATGCACATCAGGCAGACCGCTTATATCTTGTTTTTCAGCCGAGTATTCTGGTGGGAGATTCTATTGCAGAAGAATGACGGTACGCAGACTTGCCCGGGTTTGATATGCCGGCAGGCGCGCGGACAAACTGTCGCCGACGAACCCCGTATCTGGCCGGGTCTGGTCAGCCAGGCGAAGAGAAGCGAAGGGATCGAACAGCTCAGCGCCGGTTTTGTTCAATAATGGGGTGCGCTGAGCACCGGCGAGCACCGAACCCTGCACCGGCGCATCCAGGCAGTCGGCCCAGGGAACCGCAGACAACCCTGTTGTGCGAGGAGCTTTCAGGCTCCGCTGCAAGCTGGCGGGCGCTGACGAACAATCCGTCCAGCATTGACCGGCCAGGTTTGTCTTCAGGTGACACGAGTTGTCCTTCAGGCACCAGTAAGAAGCATTGGCCATACCGATGGCAGGCAGAAGACAAACCACCGCCATCAAGCCTACGATCCATTTTGCCTTGAGTACCTTGAGCAGCATGCCTTTGACCTGAATAAAAAGAAAAACCCGGACAATGATGCTGGCGTTTATAGGCCTCTTTCCAGATAAAGACGAGGGGAAAAATCGCTTTTCACATCTGTGTTTTTACGCATTCCCCTCGCCAGGTCGACGGCAACGATGAAAAGATCAGCTCGGCGCTCTTTTCTCCAGCTCGGCGATGCGCTCTTTCAGTGTTTTTTCCCGCGTCCAGGCGTCGGTGACATCGCGCATGATGGACGCAACGCCGGTGGGCCTGCCGCTGTCATCCTTGAGCAGCACAATGGAAAAGGCGCAGGAGAGCTGACGGCCATCCTTATGCAGCGCCGGTACCGACAGCAGCTTGGTCCCGTAGGCGGATTGACCCGTTTCCATGACCCGGAAATATCCTTCCCAGTGCCTCCCCCGCAGCTTCTCCGGAATGATGATATCCAGGGACTGCCCCAGGGCCTCGTCCTCGCTGAAGCCGAACACCAGCTCGCAGCCGCGATTCCACAGACGGATGCGACCTTCGCGGTCGGACATAAGGATAGCGTCGGGGGCCTGTTCGATAATCTGGCGGTAACTGTCGGCAGATAGGGTCTCTGACATCGTCTTTTCCTTGGTTACGGGTTTTTGATGTAGGCGTCGCGGCGCGTGTAGAACCACCAGTTGAGCACCAGACAGATAGTATAAAAGGCGGCAAAGCCGTACAGGGCGTATTCCGGTGTGGTGGCCTTGATCTGTTCGCCGAAGACCTGGGGGATGATAAAAGCGCCATAGGCAGCGACCGCGGAGGTCCACCCCAGAACCGGTCCGGCCTGCTCCTTGTCAAAGATAACGGCAATGGAACGGAATGTCGATCCGTTGCCGACACCGGTGGCGGTAAACAGGACAATGAAGAGCAGTAGAAACGGCACAAAATATGTCTCCGGGGTGGGTGAAGCATAGGCCGCTTTCATAAACCAGGCGCAGCCGAAGGCGGAGAGGATCATCACCACCGACACCCACTGGGTGACAATGGCGCCACCGAACTTGTCCGAAATTTTCCCGCCGACGGGCCGGATCAGGGCTCCGATAAAGGGCCCCATCCAGGCGAACATCAGCGCGCTTGGACCATTGGGATTGGGCGTGTCGTGGGTCATCACCCCGTCAACAAGGATATGGGAAAAACCGAAGATCACCTTGATCGACAGGGCAAAGGCGGCGGAGTAGCCGATAAAGGAGCCGAAGGTCATGGTGTAGATGATGGTCATGGCCCAGGTGTGCTTGTTGTTGAAGATGCGGTACTGACGATCCAGATTGGCGCGCAACTCCCCCCGGGTCAGATACTTCATGCCGAATACAGTTCCCATGATGATCAGGGGGAGCACGATCCATTTGCTCAGCAGGCCGAGCCCCACCGGCGGCGGCAACAGCAGATAGAGGCCGATACCGGCGGTGACGAAGGCGATCAGCAGCAAACCGGTGATCTTGGCGAAGGCCACCGGGGGTGAGCCGATGTTCGGCGACACCGTGTCGGTGGTGATGTTGTTCATGCCGAACCAGCCGGCGACCGCCAGGGGAATCAGCAGCAGCAACCAGACGTACCCGGCATTGTGAATATAGGTTTCAGTACCGGCGGGAATCTTGCCGATAAGGGTACCGCTGGTATTGACCAGGGTCTGGGGTTCGCCGCCGAACAGACCGAAGGTCATCACCAGCGGAATAAGAATCTGCATGGTGGTCACGCCGAAATTGCCCAGACCGGCGTTCAGGCCCAGGGAGGTCCCCTGCACCCGTTTGGGGAAAAAGAAACTGATATTGGACATGGACGAGGCGAAATTGCCGCCGCCGATCCCCGACAGCAGGGCCAGCAGGTAGTAGACCTCGATGGGCGTGCTCTGGTTCTGCAGAGCGATACCGGTACCGAGGGCCGGAATCATCAGCAGGGCAGTGGTAAAAAAGATGGTGTTACGACCGCCGGCGATGCGGATCAGAAACGAACTGGGGATGCGCAGGGTCGCGCCGGTCAACCCGGCGATAGCCGACAGGGTAAAGAGCTGCGACTGGCTGAAGGGATACCCCAGATTGATCATCTGTACGGTGATGATGCTCCAGTAGAGCCAGACGGCAAAACCGCAGAGCAGACTCGGAATGGAGATCCACAGATTGCGCCGGGCGATTTTGCTGCCGGTGCTGTTCCAGAATTCCTCGTTTTCGACATCCCATTGTTCCAGATCATGTTTGGCCATAGCACTATGTCCTCTTAAAGTGGTGGAAACCTCATCTTTTGGAACAGGGGGTTGCTGCTTTTATGAAAAGGGCGTCTGTCGCCAAGGATGGCGACAGTCGAACGGCCATGGACGGCGTAAAGTGTCCCTTTGAATGAAAGTCGCAATTCCCTGTTCCAAGTAAATTTCAGGTTGTCTTACGTGTTACCGCTCCCCCTCGATTTTGCGCATATCCTCCGGGTGTTTGTCGCGCATGGCGCCACTGGCCGTTAAATGCAGCCAGATCAGGCAGACCAGCGACAGCAAAAACATGAACATCCAGCTGCTGGTCCACAATCCGGTCCATTCGAGGAGATAGCCGAAGATAATCGGACAGAAAAACCCGCCCAGACCGCCGAGGACGCCGACCATGCCGCCGACAACTCCAACCTCATCGGGAAAATAATCGGGGATCAGTTTATAAACCGCTGCCTTGCCGATCCCCCAGATGCTCCCCAGAACAATGACCAGGATGGCGAAAATCCAGACGTTCGCCTGAAAAAAGATGCGCGTAACCCCTTTGGCCAGCAGCTCTTTTTTCTGTACGTGCTGGCCGACAGAAACCACCGGCTCCTGCCAGGCCTGCTTGGTGGGCAGGATCAGCAGACGATCATCATAGTTGACAATGGCGGGTTTGCCGCGCAGCGTATATTCCTTTGTGTCAATGACAATGTGCTCCGCGCTGACGGCGGTCACAACGCCGGCCCGTGCCGCCATGATGCCGCGCCCCGGTGAGTAGATCTCCATCTTCGGTACCACCAGCATCAAACTGATGAGCACCGAGGTTCCCAGCACCCAGTACATGATCATGCGCCCGCCGAAGACATCCGACAGCCAGCCACCCAAAGCCCGAATCACCCCCGACGGCAGGCTGAAAGCCGAAGCGAAGAGACCGGCGGTGACCAGGGGCAGATAGTAGACATTGACGAAATAGGGCACCAGCCACTGGGCAAAGGCGACAAAACAACCGAACACCAGAAAGTAGTAGAGGCCGAACCGCCAGACGCGAACATCCCTTAAGGGTTTGAGCATGGCGGTGAAGGTTTTTGTCGAGGACGCCGGTTTCTTGTTGTCCGCCAGCAGAAAAAACAGCACCCCCATGGCCGCCAGCATCAGGGCGTAGTATACGGGCAGCTGGCGCCAGCCTTCGAGATAGGTGCCCTGCTGGGTCAAGCGATTGAGCAGGGTCGGCGCCAGCAGAGTGGTCAGGGCGGCACCGGCGTTGCCGGCACCAAAGATACCCAGGGCCGTGCCCTGCCGGGCGCGGGGATACCAGACGGAGGTAAAGGCGATACCGATGGAAAAACTGACGCCGGCCAGACCAAAACCGAAGCTGCACAGGGCAAAGGTGAGAAAGCTGTCCGCCCTGGACAGCAGAAACATGGGAACCGCACACACCAGCAGCAGGGTCCCGTAAACCGGCTTGCCCCCGAATTTATCCGTCAGCATACCGGCGGGCAGGCGGAAGATCGAGCCGGTGAGCACCGGAATCCCCATCAGCCAGCCGATCTCCACCGGACCCCAGTCAAACACCTGATTGTCCGCCAGAAAGGTCACCAGCACGCCATTGAACATCCAGGCCGCGAAGCAGACGGTAAACGCCAGGGTATTGAGAAACAGAATCTTGTGTGAGGTTCGTGTCGCGACGTCCTGCATGCTCATCCTCCTTCCTGCACTACTCCTTCACTCCGGCTTCTTTGCCCTTCGGCAGGGTCAGCGATTGGAGACCACCAGCTGCCAGGGACGACTCAGATAGCCAAGGGGCACGCTGACCACATGCACCAGGCGCGAAAAGGGGAACACCGCGATCAGCACGAAGGCATTGAAGGCGTGCAGCTTGACGACAAAGGGCATGGCCGCCAGGGTGCTGATATCGGGACTGAAGGCCACCAGCGAGCGCAGCCAGGGGGTCATGCCGTGGACGTACCAGAGACCGCCCCAGCGCAGACTCAAAGCGATCCATACGCCACTGGCCACCTGCACCAGCAACAACACCAGCAGCAGCCAGTCGACCTTGCTCGTCACCACCGCAACCCGCGGGCTGGCGGCACGCCGGATGATCAACAGCAGCACCGCCGCCACCGTCACCAGCCCGAGGGCGATACCGGTGGCTTCCAGCAGCAGCAGGCGCCCCGGCTCACCGAGCAGAGCGCCCCACATTGCCGGAAACAGGAACGCCAGCACATGGGCCAGCAGAATCAGCAGGATGGCGTAATGCCAGGGCACCGAACCCCAGAACAGGGCGCGGCTTTCAAGAAACTGCGACGATTGTGATGACCAGGAATAGCGATCGATGGCGTAGCGGTAGAAACCGACGGCCACGGCCAGGGCCACAGCCACATAGGGAAAGACGACGAACAGAATCAGATCGGTCATGATACGACTCCTTTATCCGGAAACTTCAATGCGCATAAACCTAGGCTTCCACCCTGAGCACCTGCTCATCCGTTGTGCACAGGGTATCCAGCCAGCCATGCAAAGCGACGAGCATAGAGCGATAGGGGTGCTCCTCATTGTCCAGCGCATCCACCAGCTTACCCAGCGCCGGCAGCAGGGCATCGCTCACCAGTTCGGCACGGCACACAGGATCAGCGGTGAGCGCGGCAAACCCGAGCATCTCGCTGAAATGATCGGGCAGCTCATGCCCTGAATCGTAGCCATGCTGTCGGTACACCTCCTTGAGCTTGATCAAAAACAGGGTACGCTGCTGGCTCTCACCGCACAGCTGATAAGCGACATAAGGGTGACACAGGGGTTGCAGCTCAAAGGTCGCGGTAAAGGTTTCTTCCAGTTTTTCCGGCGCGCTTACCTCGACAAAAGTTCTGAACCGCTGCAGCTGTTCGGCGGCCTGCGGATCCTCCTGCAACAGCAACCGATAACAGGCGGATGCCGTTTCCGGGAGGCTGGTATCCGGATACCGGAAGAGCCGGGAGAAATGCCGTAGAATCTTTTGTTCGCTGGTGACAGATTTCATTACCACCTCCTCTTCGGTGCCTTGCGGCTGCCGAATCCCATTTCCTGGCGGTGCTGTTCCGGCTCTTTCATGGCTGCTATCGCCTGTTCGCGCAGCAGAGGCGGTACGACAATGCGCTCCTTGATCCCGGCCTGGGTGGTCATGCGATACATCGCCTCAATCTGTTCGGCGCTGATCCCGGCGGCAGTGGCCGCGGCCGCGATCTCTGCATGGTCAAGATCACCAACGCTCTGGTGGCGGCGCTGCAGGCGTACGGCGATGAGCTTGCGATACACCGCCTTGACTTCTTCTTCATTGCCGCCGGAGAACAAGCCGGCCAGATAGCGCAGGGGCAGTCGGGCATTCTCCAGGGTGGTGAAAAAATCAGCCGCCAGCTTCTGCCGCCCCTGCTCCTGCGCGGAGATGACCGGCAACAGCGGCGGCACGTAAAACAGCATGGGCAGGGTGCGGAATTCCGGATGCAGCGGCAGGGCGATTCCCCACTCTTTGACAAAGCGATAAACTGGCGATTTCTGAGCGGCGCTGACCGTCTGCTCGGCGATGCCATCCTTTTTGGCCTGGCGTATAACCTGTGGATCATGAGGATCAAGGATCAGACTGCGCTGGGCGGCGGCCAGGTCGCCGTCATCACTTTTCGCCACCTCCTCGATGCGGTCGGCGTCGTAGAGCAATACGCCCAGATAGCGGATCCGCCCGACGCAGGAATGAAAACAGGCCGGAGCCTCGCCCGCTTCCTGACGCGGATAGCAGAGGATGCACTTTTCCGACTTGCCGCTGGTCCAGCCGTAGTAGGTTTTCTTGTAGGGGCAGGCGGAAACGCACATGCGCCAGCCACGGCACTTGTCCTGGCTGATGAGGACAATGCCGTCCTCACCCCGTTTGTAGATAGCGCCCGAAGGGCAGGATGCGACACAGGCGGCATTGAGGCAGTGATTGCAGATGCGGGGCAGGTGAAAAAACACCATCTTTTCGATGGCGAACAGCTGCTGCTGTTCTTCCGCGCTCAGCTGCACCACACCGGGATCGTTGGCCGCGTAGATGGTTGATCCGGACAGGTCGTCATCCCAGTTGGGGCCGGCCTCGATCTTCATCGGCTTGCCGCTGACCATGGACACCGGGCGTGCCGTCGGCTGGTCGTCTCCCGCCGGGGCCGAGGTCAGATCGCCGTACTTGTAGGTAAAGGGCTCATAGTAATCGTCCATGGTCGGCAGATCGGGGTTATGGAAAATCTTGCCGATGGTGGCCAG